>CALAOW010000043.1 GCA_937889395.1 uncultured Pseudomonadota bacterium
GCAGGGGCTGCGGCCCCTGCACCCGCAGTGAGAAGACGCGAAAATCTGCGCAGCGCATCTTTTCGCGACTACGCGATGGAAGAGCCCGCGACGAATGCGTTGTCGCTGGCCAAGTGTTTGCCCTTGCGGGCGGGGCGGGCGCAGAATCGCGGCAGTCGTCAAGCTCGACGCATAACACCTTCACGTATCGCGAGGACCAATCCGATGGCCGAGAATCGCAAGCGAAAGTTCTGGGGATGGGGCTACGAGGACCAGGGGCTGACTCCCGAGCAGCAAAAGAATTTGGCCGAGCGAATGGCCAAGCGATTTGGGCTCGGGCCACTCGAGCTCACGCCGGCGCCAAAGGAAAGCGAGCTGAATCTGCGCGCGCCACGCGTGAAACCACCGGCGGCGCTCGAGGCGATTTGCTCGACCAGCACCCGCGATCGCGCGGGTCATACCTACGGCAAGAGTTCGCGCGATCTGAGGCGGGCGTTTAGGCGTGACTATCCGAATCCGATCGACGTGGTCGCGTTTCCGGGCGATGAGAATGAACTGATTGGGGTACTCGAATGGTGCGACGGCGCGCATATTGCAGCGGTGCCATACGGCGGCGGCTCGAGCGTCGTCGGCGGAGTCGAAGCACCCGAGGGCGACCGCTATCGCGGCGCGGTCTCGATCGATCTGATGCATCTGGACAAAGTCGTGGAAGTTGACCGGGTCTCGCGCGCGGCACGAATTCAGGCCGGAGTGTATGGTCCGGCGCTCGACGCGCAGTTGAAGCCGCACGGACTGACGATTCGACATTTTCCGCAGTCATTCGAATTCTCGACGCTGGGCGGATGGATCGCGACGCGGTCGGGCGGGCATTTCGCGACGCTGTACACGCATATCGACGACTTCGTCGAATCGCTCCGCGTCGTGACTCCAACCGGAGTGGTCGAATCGCGCCGCTTGCCCGGCTCGGGCGCGGGTCCCAGCCCGGACCGGATGTTCATCGGTTCCGAAGGAATTCTCGGCATCATCACCGAGGCCTGGATGCGGCTTCAGGATCGGCCGACGTTTCGCGCGGGCGCGTCGGTGCCGTTTCCAAGCATGATCAAGGCGGCAGAGGCGACCCGCCAGATTTCGCAGGCCGGGCTGTATCCCGCGAATTGCCGGGTTCTCGACGAAGGCGAGGCCTTCAATTCAGGCGCGGGCAACGGCGAGGAGGCCGTGCTGGTGCTCGCATTCGAATCGGCAGACCATCCGCTGGAAGCATGGATGAAGCGCGCGCTGGAGTGTTGCGCGGATCACGGTGGGAAAATTCCGGCGGACGCCGTGAAGACTCGCACCGACGCCGACGCGACGCACGAAGGATCGGCGGGAGCGTGGCGCAACGCGTTTCTGAGCGCGCCCTACCTGATGGACACGGTAGCCGCGATGGGAATGGTGAGCGACACGTTCGAGACCGCAATCACGTGGGAGCGATTTCCGGAATTTCATCGCCAGGTGATGGAGTGCGCGCGCGTCGCAATCGCGCGGGTGTGCGGCAAGGGCTCGGTCACGTGCCGATTTACGCACGTTTATCCCGACGGGCCGGCGCCGTATTACACGGTTCTGGCGCCGGGCAAACGCGGCTCCGAGATCGAGCAGTGGGACGAGATAAAGGCGGCGGTGTCGGACAAGCTGATCGCGCTCGGCGGCACGATCACGCATCATCACGCGGTCGGCCGGTATCATCGGCCGTGGTACGACCGCCAGCGTCCGGATGGATTCGCGCGCGTGCTGAAGGCGGCGAAACGCGCGCTCGATCCGCGCGGGATTCTCAACCCGGGCGTGCTGATCGATGCGGATTGAGGGGCGCCGGCGCTAGTCGTCGATGTCGAGTTGTTTTTTCGCTGCGTCGCTCATCATGCGCGGCGTCCATGGCGGGTCCCACACGATCTCGATGCAGGCGTCGTCGCAGCCGGGAATGCCAAGCAGCTTGTCCTGGATGTCCTGCGCGATCATCATGCCCATCTGGCAGCCGGGCGCGGTGAGCGTCATGGTAACATTGACGACGCGGTTGTCGATCGCGATGCCGTAAATGAGTCCGAGGTCCACGAGATTGACGGGAATCTCGGGGTCGTAGCACTCACGCAGCACTTCGTAAACGTCTGCTTCGGTCGGTGCGGGCGAATTCTCCATAGTCCGGAGTCTAGTATATAAGAGGATGGATGTGCGCGAAATCCGCGGACCCGCAACGTGCGGCGCGCGGATTCACCGGAGGTCCGAAATGCCCGACAAAGAAGAACTGTACGACGAAGCGATCGACGCATACGCCGACGATAAGTTCGACGAAGCGATCGAGTTGTACAAACAAGCGCTCGAGATCGATCCGAAGTACGCCGATGCGATCCACGGAATGACGATGTGCTACCAGGCCAAGGGAGATCTCGATGCGGCGATCGAGTTGACGAAAAAATATATCGCGGATGAACCGGAAGACATCCTGGCGTACACCAACCTCAGCATGTTTTATCAGAAGAAGGGCATGGTGCCGGAAGCGGAGGCGGCCGGCGCCGAGGCGCGGCGCCTGGACTGGAAGCGACAACTCAAGGAAGGCAAGAAGTAGGGGCGCGATGAAGCTCAAGGACAAAGTTGTACTGATCACCGGCGCAGGCTCCGGACTTGGGCGCGAAATGGGACTGACGTTCGCGCGCGAGGGCGCGAAAGTGGGAGTCAACGACATCAGGCCCGAATCGGCGCAAAACGTCGTGACTGAAATCGAGCGCGCGGGCGGGGTGGCGCGGCCGTTGGTCGCGGACGTGTCGAGCAGCGCGGCGGTCGGCAAGATGTTCGCCGACTTTATCGCCGCGTTCGGGACGATCGACATCCTGATCAACAACGCGGGCATCGCGCGCGCTCGCGACACGAGCGAGGTGATCCCGACTCACCAGAAGACCGACGAGGATTGGCACAAGATGCTCGCGACGCATCTGGACTCGACGTTCTACTGCACCCGCGAGGCGCTCAAGGTGATGATCCCGAAACAGTCGGGACGCATCATCAATATGGGCTCGGTCGCCGGCACCACGGGGCTGGCCTTCGCGTCGGACTACTGCGCGGCGAAGGGCGGGATCATTGCGTTCACCAAGTCGGTGGCGCGCGAAGTGGTGATGATGGGGATTCTGGTCAATTGCATCGCGCCGGGATTCATCGACACGCCGATGACCGCGATCATCGAGGGCGAGTTCCGCAAGCAACTGGAAGCGATGACGCCGATGGGGCGCTTCGGCGAGCCGAGCGACATCGCGGCCGCGGCGCTTTTTCTGGCCTGCGAGGATTCGAAGTTCATGGTCGGCCAGGTGCTCAGCCCCAACGGCGGCTATGTGATTTGAACCCCGAGGATCGAGCGGACCGCTGGATGATCCCACGATGCTGACACGGTCCGCGGGGATCCTGATTCCACTGTTCTCGATCCGCACGCGCGACAGTCTCGGGCGCGGGGAAATACTGGATCTCGCGCCGATGATGGATTTCGCGCTGTCGATGGGTCATCGGGTAATCCAACTGCTGCCGTTGGACGAGACCGGGCCCGACGATCTCAGCCCGTACAGCGCGATGAGCGTGATGGCGATCGATCCGATGTACATCTCGGTTGGCGGGCTGGCCGGCGTCGGGCGGGTGGTGCTGAGGCGCGCGCGCGCGGCGGTGGGGAAGGCGCGCTTTGTGCCACGTTCGATCATACGGCGGGAAAAATTTGCACTTCTCGAGCGCGCGTACCGGGCTACTCGAGCGCGCGGGGGGCGCGACGAGGGCGCGCAACTCGACGCGTTCGTCGAGGCCAACTCGTACTGGCTCGATGACTACGCGTTGTTTCGGGCGCTCAAGGAGCGCTTCAACTGGACCAGTTGGGAAACGTGGCCGGCGTCAATTGCGCAGCGCGATCCCGCCGCACTCGCAGCCGCGCGCCGCGAATTGGCCGAGCCGATCGAGATGTACGGTTATTGGCAGTTGATCGCGCACCGGCAATGGTCGCAGATGCGCGCCTACGCATCCTCGCACGGCGCACTGATCGGCGGAGACCTCGCGTTCTCGCCACGGCGCGACAGCGCCGAGGTGTGGGCGAACCAGGACGAGTTCGATCTGTCGCGCAGCGTCGGCGCGCCGCCCGACGATTTCAATCCCAAGGGACAGCGATGGGGCTTGCCGATCCCCAACTGGGATCAGATGCGCGCGCATGGATTCAAGCTGCTGCGCGCGCGTGCGCGTCACGCCAGTTCGCTTTACGATTTGATTCGAATCGATCACGTCGTTGGGCTTTATCGAACTTTCAATTTCGGTTCGGACCCGGACGCGGCGGGAACTTTCACCCCGGCGGACGAAGCGGATCAGAGACTCCAGGGCGAAGAGGCGATCCGCGCGATCAAACAAGAAGTTGGCGCGGCGGAACTGATCGCTGAAGACCTGGGCACTGTGCCGCCGTGGGTGCGCGAATCGCTCACGCGCCTGGGCGTGCCCGGATACAAGGTGATGCAATGGGAACGCAACTGGGGCCAAGCCGACGAATCATTTCTCAGCCCCGCGGCCTATCCCGAACTTTCGCTCGCGACTACGGGCACGCATGACACCGAACCTCTGACCGCGTGGTGGCGCGCGCAGCCAGTTGCCGAGCGTGAAAAATTCGTGCGCGCACTTGGTCTCGAGAGCCAGGTGAATCCGCGCCCAATGCTCGGGGAAGGGGCGCATGATGCGATTCTGGCCGCGCTGTACGCGGCGCCGTCGCGGCTCGTGATAATTCCGATCCAGGATCTGTTTGGATGGAGTGCGCGAATCAACCGGCCCGGAACGATCAGCGACTCGAACTGGACCTATCGAATGCCGCTGACGCTGGAACGGATGCGCCGCAGCCGCGCGATACAGTCGCGCGTCGCCAAGCTGCGCGAAATCGCGGTCGGCAGCGGACGATTCACGTAATTAAATGTGAAGCCCCTCCGTGGGTTTCACGCTTCCTTGGGCAGGGGTGACCCCTGCACCCAGTATTAGGAGAAGATGCGGGACTTCGTCCCTGTTAGAAAGGTAAGGGAAGAGACGTCCGCTCGCTCAAGTTGTGGCGCGCCTGTGGCTTGAACTATAAGCAACACTCGACCGTGTAATCTGCTCGGCGACACTCGGGGAGCAATTTTCCCCGGAGGCATCGATGGGACCATTGGACCGCGCGCTGAAATTCGCCGTTTTTGCCGCCGCAATCGCGATCGTGCAGGGATGCGCCGCGCGACAACCCTCGCCCTCGAAGCCCGGACCCGCGGCCGCCGCTTCAGTTCCGAGCGCGAAACCAACGCCCACCGGCGCTCCGCTGGGCACCCATGCGCCGTACGCAATCACGGCGGGCCTCGACGGCAATCTGTGGTTCACCGAGTACCAGGGCGACGGGATCGGACGGATGACCCCATACGGCGCCACCAAACGCTTTCAGATCGATCCCGGCGGATTCGCCGAACGGATCACCGCGGGCCCCGACGGCGCAGTCTGGTTCACCGATACGGCCGGCAACCGAATCGGCCGCGTGGCGCCCGATGCAAAAATCGCGTACGTCAAATTGCCCCACGCGAGCAGCGGACCGGCGGGAATCGCCTCGGGCCCCGACGGCAATCTCTGGTTCACCGAGCATTCGGGCAATCGCATCGGGCGGCTCAGCACCACCGGCACTCTGACCGAGATCGAGCTGCCCAAGGGAACAGGTCCCGCCGAAATAGTCGCCGGCAGCGACGGCAACCTGTGGTTCGCCGAGGATCAGGTCAATCGCATCGCGCGCGTCACCGTCTCGGGCGCGGTCAAGGAGTTCCAAATCCTGACTCCCGACAGCCGCCCTGCGATGATGACACTCGGCGCCGACGGCAACGTGTGGTTCACCCAACCGCAGGCCAACAAAATTGGCAGAATCACGCCCGGTGGCTACATCTCGGAGTTCGCATTGCCCAATCCCGGTGTGCCGCTCGGAATCGCGGCGGGCGCCGACAAAAATCTCTGGGTCACGGTGATTCGTGCGCAACTGATCTATCGCGTGACGCCGAGGGGAGAGTTCACGCCGTTCCCCACGCCTGAAAAGTCGATGGCGACTTTCATCACGGCCGGTCCCGACGGCGACCTGTGGTTCACCGAGCCCAACGGCAAGATAGGCCGTCTCACGACCTCGGGAGACGTCAGGGAATTCGTCTTCTCCGATCCCTACAGCGAGTCCAAGTGAGCGCGGAGGCGACGGTCGCGGCGTAAGCGATGGCGCGTCTGTTCCGTTCGCCGGGTTTTGGGCTATAAGCGCCCTATACGAACCGAAACGCTGGGCGCGTTTGGATTCCGGCATTATGCCGCAAGGGAGATATTGAACGATGGGCAAGCTCGACGGAAAGGCAGCCGCCATCACCGGCGGCGGTCGCGGCATCGGCCGCGGCATCGCGAGGGCATTCGCCGCGCAGGGATGCGCAGTGGTAGTCAACGATCTTGGCGTCACGGTCGCGGGCCAGAAGGAAACTCAGTCGCCTGCCGACGACGTGGTCAAGGAAATCAAGGCCGCGGGCGGCAACGCCGTTTCCAATCACATGGATATCGCCACCGTCGAAGGCGGCGAGGGCCTCGTCAACCAGGCGATCAAGGAATTCGGCAAGCTCGATATCCTGGTCAACGTCGCCGGCATCCTGCGCGACCGCATGATCTTCAACATGTCCGAACAGGAATGGGACGACGTGATCCGAGTGCACCTCAAGGGGCACTACTGCACGGTCCGTCCCGCGTCGGCGCATATGCGCGAGCGCAAGTACGGCAGGATTATCAACTTTTCTTCCAATTCTGCCTTGGGCAGTCCCGGCCAACCCAACTACGCCGCCGCCAAGGCGGGAATCCTGGGCCTGACGTACTCGAGCGCGAACTCGCTGCACAAGTATGGAATCACGGTAAATGCGATCATGCCGGGAGCGGCGACGCGCATGACCGACACGATTCCCGCGGGCAGGATGCCCGGCGCAACCGGAATCCCGCAGTCCGAAAAGGTCGAGGGCACCCCACGCGATCCTGCCAACGTCGCGCCGATCGTGGTTTTTCTCGCCAGCGACGATGCCGCGAACGTCACCGGGCAATGCTTTGGCGCGTCGGGCTTTCGCATCATGCGCTATCGGCACATCGTTCCCGACAAGATTCTGTATAACAACGGCCCGTGGAACGTTGACGAGCTGTTCGAGCGGCTCAAGAACACGCTGCTGGTCGATCTGAGCCAGCCGCGAATGTAGCCGGTCCGGCGATTTAGCCCGCCGTCAATGCGCGTGCGGCTTGGCGGCGGGCCGTTCAATGTCAAAACTCGCGTCGAGGAATCTAATCACTCGCGCGGCGTATCCATTGGGATCCTCGTAGATCGCATCGCCGTGGCCGCCCGATGGCACCGCCCACATCTGCGCGTTGAAGCCTGCCGAGTCGAGGATCGCTTTGCCGTCGGCAACCGGCGTGATCTTGTCGTCGCGATTCTGGATGATGAGCAATGAGCAAGTGCCCAGGTTGCCCGCGTCGGTGACCGGCGAGATTTTGTACAGGGACCGCCCGAACCATAGCTGCGCTTCCCACATTACCGTGCTGGCGAACGCGGGATTCAGCCGTGACAGCGACGGGCTGCGCATGAACAGTTGCGCCAGGTTCGCGTAGGAACTGTCGGCGACGATCGCAGTGAAGATCGGCTGCTCGGCCTGCGCCATGATCACGCCGGCGGCGCCCTCGGATATTCCGAGCGCGGCGATTTTATCGAAGCCATCGTCTTTAAGCGTGCGCGCGGTCGCCAGCGCGAATTTGCGCTTCAGCATTCCCCAGTTGATTCCGTAGCTCGGATTGTTGGCGCTGTAACTCGCGACCACGGTGTAGCCGGCGCCCAGCAGAAACTTGACGTACGGAATCATAGCCATTTCCGGCGCTCCCGCCGCCGGCAGAATCACCACCACTTCGCGGCGTTTGCCCGGGAAATACCATCCGACCACGCTGACCTGACGGTGGCGGATGCCATCCTCTTCGACCACACCGCAGTCCAATCGCTCCGGCTCGACGCCGAGCGCGGCGCCGATGTCTGTCAGCGAGCCCCGCTGGAACGACGGGACATGCTGTCCGAAAACGTCCTGCCTGCCGCGCCGGAGAAAGTCCGGGTACATCAACGATCGCGCGACGAATAGGGCCGCCCCCATCCAGAGAATAATCGGGATGCCCAGCAGGATTGCGGCGATGCCGAAGGTGCGCCGCGGCCTGCGCTTGGGCGCCACTGGTATAGATGCCGAAGGATCACTCATCCGCTATGCTTGTGCACGATTACACACTTTGCCGCAAGACGCGCTTGTGAGCGTTTCATTCGCCACTTATGCTGCCTCACAGGAAAAGCGACGCTCATGTCCGATTGGGATCCGGAACTCTACAACCGCTTTCGCCGCTACCGCGCGGAACCTGTCGAGCATATTCTGTCGCGCCTTCAATTCACCGACGACGAGCAGATCATCGACCTCGGCTGCGGCTCCGGCGAGAACACGATCGAACTGGCGCGGCGCAGCCCGCGTGGATCGGCGCTCGGCGTCGACGGCTCGCCCGCGATGATCGAGGCGGCTCGCAAGCTGCTTGACGGCGAGCCCGCCGTGCTCAAAGCGCGCGTCTCGTTCGAGTTGCTCGACGTGCCTGATTTCCGCGCCGACCGCGCGTACACGCTGATTTTCTCGAACGCCACGTTTCATTGGATTCCCGATAAGCGCGCGCTGTTCGCATCGTGCTTCGATGCGCTGCGCCCGGGCGGAAGGATCGTGGTGCAGATGCCCGCCAACGAGACCGAGACCGCGAAGATGGAGATCGGGCGCCTGGCGCGCGAAGCGCCATGGAACACGATGCTGGGCGGACGCGAGCATGCGTTTGACGAAGAGCCGCCGGAGTTTTACGCCGCGATGCTGGCGCGGCTTGGCTACGATCGCATCGACTGCTATCACCTGACGTTTCACCATCCGATGGATCGGCCCGCCGACGTCGTTCAATGGTACCGCTCGACCGGGCTGCGGCCTTTTCTCGACGCGCTCCCGGAAGATCGTCACGACGAATTTCTCGCCCGGCTGACGGCGCGGCTCAACTCGGCCTACGGCACTTGCGGGCCGATGACGTTTGACTTCAAGCGGCTGTTTATCTGGGGCCGCCGCCCTGGAACTTAAGATGGCTCGCGCGCGCAATCGTCCCGCACTCGTCGCGCACGGCGGCGCCGGTTCCGCCGGTCCTGGTGCGGAGCGCGCCGAGCGGCGCGGCGCGATGATGGCGGCGATGCGCCTGGGCGCGAGAATTCTTCGCGCCAACGGCAGCGCGCTCGAGGCCGTGGTCGCGACAGTCGCGGCGCTGGAGGATCATCCGCTCTTCAATGCCGGCTACGGCTCGTTGCTGAACTCCGAGGGCAACGTCGAAATGGACGCATCCGTGATGTTCGCCGAGCCCGTCGCCGATCCGGCCGCGCTCAGACCTGCTTCACGAGGCAAACGCTCAGGCCATGCCGGCCATCCCAACGCGTTCGACTACAGTGTCTCAGCCGGCGCGGTTGCCGCGGTCAGCCGTGTGCGAAACCCGATCGTGCTCGCGCGCGCCGTGATGGAACGTTCGCCGCACATCCTGATGGCGGGCGCCGGCGCGGAAAACTTCGCACGCAAGGCCGGCATCCAGCTCGTGCGGCCCGAGGAAATGGTTACAGAGCGCGCACGTGAACGATGGCGCGCGCGAAAGCAGGAGAGCGGGATGTTCGAGGCCGAGGGCGCTGCGCGCGCCGCGATGGGACATGGCACGGTCGGCGCGGTCGCCGTCGACGAGCACGGCGGCATCGCGGCAGCGACCTCGACCGGCGGAGTGCCGGGCAAACTGTTTGGACGCGTCGGCGATTCCGCGCTGATTGGCGCCGGCACTTTCGCGCATGCGTTCGGAGCCGCCTCTGCCACCGGGCAGGGCGAGGCGATCATCCTGACCGCGCTCTGCCGCGAGGCGGTGTTGGCGCTCGCGGACGGCTCGCCGCGCCCCGTCGCGCGCGAGGCGATCCTCGAAATGATCGACGCGACCGGTGCGGAGGCCGGAATAATACTGATCGACGGCCGCGGCAGAATCGGTTACGCCCACAACACCGCCTCGATGCAGGTGGCGAGGTACGATCCGGCGGGCGGACTGCGCCATCTGTGGCTCGAGCCGATCGCGACGGGCCGCCGTCCGTGACTATCGAACAACCCGATACGACGGCGGCTGCGCGCCGCGCCGCGGTCCTGCAACCCGCAACACTTGCGATTGCCTCGTTGTTCGCCTTCATCGTTCTCGTACAGGGAATCAGCGCGCCGTTTCAGAAGGACGCGGAGCCGCAATCGGCCGAGTGGATTCAGAGCATCGTGCGCGACGGACATTGGCTGATACCGCACGACGCGTACGGATACACCGATCGCAAACCCCCGCTCTTCTATTGGCTTTCAGCGATCGTCGCCAAGGCGACCGGCGCCACCGTGGACGAGGTGCGCGCGCGGGCAGTGTCGGTGGTGGCAGGCACCGCACTTGCGACTGCAGTGCTCGCCTGGACGGCCGCCAACGTCGGCGCATCCGAAGGATGGCTCGCGTTTCTGTTCATGCTCGGCACCTACGGGTTCGCGTCGCGCGCGACCGAAACGCTGACCGACATGCTGCTCACGTTTCTTTTGTTTACAGCGTATTGCACACTCGCAACTTTAGTTGACAACTCGGAGCCCCAAGCGCGAGCCGCGCCGCGCCGGACTATGCAGGCAGGCTTGATCCTCGGGCTGGCAGTCCTGGCCAAGGGTCCGGTTGCAATCGTGCTGTGCGCGCTCGCCGCGTCGATCTATCTGCTGATCGAGCGCCGCAATCCCATCGCGATCCTGCGTCAGCGATGGGCGTGGCAGGTCGTCGCGATTGCGGTCGCGATCGGCGCGGTCTGGTATGTGCCGGCCGCGATCGCCGGTGCGGGTAAAATCCTCAGGATCATCCTGGCGGAGAATTTCGGGCATTTCATGCCGGCCACGTTCGGCGGGACGGGCGAGAGCTATCGACCCTTCTATTTCATTGCCGCGCGCCTGCTGGGCGGCGCTTTCCCGATGACGCTCCTGATCCTGCCGGCCGCGCTAGCCTTCTACACTGGCGAGATTTCGGCGGGGAAGCGGCGCGCGGTGATTTACCAGGCCAGCATGTCACTCGCGGTGTTGATATTTTTCTCGATCGCAAGCGTCAAGCGCGACGATTACATCCTGCCCGCGATCCCGGGGATCGCGATCCTGTGCGCGTCGGTGTTCACGCTGTACGTACGCGGCGCCGCGGCGAAGTTGCGCGACGTGCTCGTCGCGGCATTTGTGCTGAGTCCGGCTTTGCCGACGCTTTTCGTTTGTCTCTTCCGGGGCGCGCCGCACGTGAATCTCCAATCGAGCGACGCGGCTTACTACTCGATCTTCCGTGCCAACGTCGGAACCTTGACGCCAGGGTTTATTGAGTTCGGCGTTGTCTGGTTGGCCGCGCTCGCTATCGCGATATTCGCGCTGATCCAACGACGCGCGATTGCGATCGGCGCCGCGTTTGGTCTATTGGCGCTTTCCTTGAGCCTGTTCTGGACCGCGGTATTACGACCAGACCTGGCTGCTATTCGCAGTGTGAAGAGTTTCATTCCGATCGTCGCGGAGCACGTCAAAGGAGATCAGTTGTGCATCCCGAGCGGTATCAACTACGAGCTGTCGTACTACTACGGCGCTGCGGTTCCTGATCTCGCGAATCCTCAATGTGCAAATGGCGCCGCGGGCAAGCCTGTCTATCTGATCGCGACGCCGCGCGAGCTGGACGCGACGGCGCCTGAGTATCGGACGCGGCTCAAGCTCATCGCGAAGTCCAATCTGATCGGTGGCGGCGGCCCGCCGGCGCTGTATGAAATCTCGCCAAGCGGCGCGAACGGGGGTTTGAAAGGCGCCGGCGGAGCGGCTAAATAGAGAATCGATGGCTGACCGCGTCGAACATGCTGAACATGCGATGAGTGCGCTGATGCGCTTCGTCGTCTCGCTCATAATCCCGCTGTGGGCGCTTGCGATGCTCGCGCTCGGCGTCGAGTACCGCTCTCTTTGGTGGCTCGGATGCGGCCTGGCGACCGGCGCAGTTGGACTTATCCTGCTGGTCGGCAACCCGTTGGCGGGACCGGTGCTCGACGTGCGCGAAAGTTGGCGGCCCTTGTCGCGGCCCAAGCCCGGCGCCGACGAAAACAAAAGTCCCACCTGCCAGACTGCAAAGGCCGTTGAAAAAGTAATTTTCAACGCCGGGTGAAAGACCTCATGTGCGGCGCATCAGGCAATCGCGCCGCACAAATGTCCCTCACCCTAACCCGCGCCGATAAGGCTGCACCCTCACCCGCGCTGAAGGCGCGGCCTCTCCCGCAAGCGGGCGAGGCGCATAGCCAGTGGCGCGGAACGCAACATCCTAACTTGGGCTGATTTGCGAGCCGTCGGCGGGGAGGATATCCTTTAGCTCTGATGCCTATTTTCGAGTACGAATGCTCGCGATGCGGGCTCGTCAGCTCGCACGTGATAATGGGTTCATCGCGTCGCCGCGAGCGTCGTGTCTGTCCCGAGTGCGGGTCGGCGCGGCTGCGGCGCGTGATGTCATCGTTCGCGGTGGTCGAGAGCGAGTCGTCACGGATTGCGGGTTTCGACGCGTCGAAGCCGCGCGACGATTCGTTCTATCGCGACTCGCGCAACGTTGGACTGTGGGCGAAGAAGCGGGCCAAGGAGTTGGGCGTCGATCTCGGATCGAAATTCGAGGCTACGGTCGAAAAAGCACGCAGCGGCAAGCTGATCAAGGAGATGCTCTGACCGCGCGATGAAGAGAGGCGGAACTATGACGGGCGATAACAAGGACCGGTTGGGCAGCAAGCTGCACGATGTCGAGGCGGCACGCGAAGATCAATGGGCGCGACAGCGCGATGCCGATCTGGTCGAGAAGATGCGCGAGCGCTTGAGCAAGACAGCTTGTCCGCATTGCAAGCAGTTTTTGGTGGCGAAAACCGAGGCCGGAGTACCAATGCACGCGTGCCCGGCAGGGCATGGCGCCTGGATCGACGCGCCGGCATTGAAGGCGGCGCTGAAGGAGCACAAATAGCCGTTGCTTGGCAGCGCACCGATTTGAATTAAGATTTTCTTAAGCGAAATCGATCGCTGGTAAAGCGGTCCTTCTTGACAGCTTAGGCCAGTCCAATTAATGAGGACTCGGTAACATAAAATGTATATCAATTTCGGCGTACCGCTGGCGCTTACGATCATCGCGGTCGGCTTCGTGGCGCTGATGCTCGGTCTGCAGAGTTTGCTGGCGCCGCAAAATCCGTACGATCGAAAGCTGACTCCCTACGAATGCGGCGAGCCGCCGACCGGGCCCGCGTGGATCAATTTCAACGTCCGCTTCTACCTGATCGCGCTGATTTTCGTGGTGTTCGAGGTCGAAATCGCGTTCGTTTATCCGATTGCCGCGGTTTACCTGGACTGGGTGCGCTCGGGGCGCCGCCTTTACGCGCTCAGCGAGATTTTAATTTTTCTGCTGATCCTGTTCGTCGGCCTGGTTTATGTGTGGGTCAAGCACGACCTGGAATGGATCAAGAAGGTACCGGTCGAAGACTGAGGTTTATTTTATGCCCCTGCTGAATACGCTCCCGGATTACGTTCTGACCACCAAGACGGATGAACTGCTGAACTGGATGCGCAAATCGAGCATCTGGTACATGCTGTTCGGGCTGGCCTGTTGCGCGATCGAGCTGATGCATACGGGCGGCCCGCGCGCGGACCTCGATCGTTTCGGCGCGGTGCCGCGCGCTTCGGCGCGTCAGTCGGATCTGATGATCGTAGCGGGAACGCTGACGCTGAAAATGGCGCTAAGGACGCGGCTGCTTTACGATCAGATGCCCGACCCGAAATACGTCATCGCGATGGGTTCGTGCGCGAGCTGCGGCGGACTGTTCCAACTGGCCTACTCGGTTTGCGACGGGGTGGACAAAATCCTGCCGGTCGATGTGTACGTTCCCGGCTGCCCGCCGCGTCCCGAGGCGCTGACCGAAGGCCTGCTCAAGCTGCAAGAGAAGATCATGACCGAGCGCTGGCTGGTGCGCTCGCCCAACGCAAAGCAGGTCGCAGCAGCCTGAGCAAATGGAGGCGCTGCAAATACTCGAGCGGGTCAAGAGCCAGTTCGGCGATCGGGTGCTGGAAATATCCGAGAAAAAGCCGGATCCATTCGCGGTGGTTGACCCCGGAGCGATCGTCGAGTTCGGCCGTTTCATGAATGAGGATCCCGAGCTCGCGATGGACTGCCTGTCCAACGAGAGCGGCGTCGATTACAAGGACCGGATCGAGGTGGTCTATCACCTGTTCTCGTATCAGCATCGCCACGGCGCGGTGCTGAAGGTGAAGCTGCCGCGCGACAACCCGAGCGTGGCGACGCTGGAGGGCGTGTGGAAGTCGGCCAACTGGATGGAGCGCGAAATATTCGACCTGCTGGGGGTCAACTTCGAAGGGCATAGCGACATGCGGCGAATCCTGATGCCGGAGGACTGGATCGGTCATCCGCTGCGCAAGGATTTCGTCGAGCCGGCGCAATACCACGGAATCTCAACGGTCAGGGAGAGCCCGATAGTCCGGCTCGACACGAAAAAGAAATGAGCACGCTGCGCACCGAAGAAATGACGCTCAACATGGGCCCGCAGCATCCGTCGACGCACGGGGTGCTGCGCTTCGTGGTGCGGGCCGACGGCGAGGTGATGCGCGAGGCGATCCCGGACGTCGGCTACCTGCACCGGTCGATCGAAAAGATTGCGGAAAAGGTCGGCTACCGCGGCTTCATGCCATACACCGATCGCGTCGACTACGTGTGCGCGATGTTCACCAACCAGGGCTGGGGCATGGCGTGCGAGAAGCTGGCGGGAATCGAAGTGCCCAAGCGCGGCGAGTACTGCCGGGTGATCGCGGCGGAGTTCAACCGAATCGCGTCGCATCTGCTGTCGGTGGGCGCGATGGCGATGGATATCGGCGCGATGACGCCGTTCGCGCACGTGATCCGCGAGCGCGAGATGATCAACGATTTGATCGAGGAGCTGTGCGGCGCGCGGCTGACGTTCAACTACATGCGAATCGGCGGCGTGGCGTGGGACCTGCCGCCCGGATGGCGCGAGAAGGCGCTTAAGTACCTGGATCATTTCGACCCGATCCTCGAGGAATACAACGCGCTCATCTCGTGGAACAAAATCTACGTCGAGCGGCTGGCGAACGTCGGAGTGATCACGCCGGCGGAGGCGATCAACTACAACCTGGTCGGGCCGAATCTGCGCGCGTGCGGAATCAAGTGGGACATCCGCAAGGACATTCCGTATTCGGTGTATCCCGAGTTCGAGTTCGAGGTGCCGGTCGGCAACGGCCAGTGGGGCAAGCTCGGCGACTCGATGGATCGATACGTGGTGCGGATTCGCGAGATGGCGGAGTCGTCGAAGATACTGCGCCAGGCGCTGCAGAAGATTCCGCCGGGGGCGGTGCTGGCGAAAGTGGTGCGCAATTTCAAGCCGCCGGCCGGCGAATGCCAGATTCGCGTCGAGAGCGGACGCGGCGATATGGGCTGGTACCTGGTCAGCGACGGCACCGGGTATCCGTGGCGGGTTCACGTGCGCACGGGATCGTTCGCGGCGATGGGAATCATCCAGAAGCTGAGCGCGGGATTGATGATCGCGGACCTGGTCACGCTGATCGCGAGCCTGGACGTGATTGCGCCGGAGATCGATCGATAGGCATCGATGCATACGCTGATTCAAAATCTGATTGCGTGGGGCGTGTTCGGCAAGAACCCGCCGCGGGACCTGGTCGCCGCGATCGTGGTGTTCGTGATGAGCCTGATCGTGTTCCTGGTCGTCGCGCTTCCGTTTGGGGGAATAGTGACCTGGGTCGAGCGGCGGGTGTGGGCGCGAATCCAGTCGCGGGTGGGTCCAAACCGCGTCGGTCCGCAGGGCTTTTTGCAGTGGCTGGCGGACGGAATAAAAATCATCTGCAAGGAAGACATCATCCCCGACGAAGCCGACTCGCGCCTGTTCAAGCTGGCGCCGTACCTGGTGATGCTGGCGTTCATCCTGCCGTGGGCGGTGATGCCGTTCTCGTCGTCGCTGATACTGGCCGACCTGAACGTGGGCATCCTTTACATGACGGCGGTGACGGCGCTTACGGTGGTGGGCGTGCTGATGGCGGGATGGGCGTCGAATAACAAGTGGTCGCTGATCGGCGGAGTCCGCTCGGCGGCGCAAATAGTCAGTTACGAAATACCGGCGGGGCTTTCGATCTTCCCGGTCGTGCTGATGACGGGCACGCTGTCGATGCAGGGAATCATCCGCGGGCAGGGCTGGGCGCCGCAGCATTGGTTCCTGTTCGCCAACCCATTCACGTTCGTGGCGGCCAACATCCTCTATATGTCGTCGCTCGCCGAGGCTAACCGGACGCCGTTCGATTTGCCCGAAGCCGAATCCGAACTGGTGGCAGGTTTTGCGACTGAGTATAGCGGCTGGCGCTACGCGTGTTTCTCGATGGCGGAATGGGGAAACCTGTTTATCGTCGGCGCGATAATCACGACGTTGTTCCTTGGCGGATGGCAATTTCCGCACGTGACGAACAATGTAGTTGCGATGAACGTGCTGGAAGTGATTACGTTCACCGTCAAAGTACTATTCCTGGTGTTCGTCTCAATGTGGATACGCGCGACGCTGCCGCGGGTCCGAATCGATCAGCTAACGACAGCATGCTGGAAGTACTTCGTGCCGATATCGTTCGTGAATATGATCGGCACCGCGGTGTGGGTAGCTATATGGCCCGACGGCAACGTGGCGATCGGCTATATCATGTTCGCCGGGGCGATCGTGTTCGGGGCAGTATTCATTCAGCGGGTTATCTACTATCTCAGGCGTTCGCGGATGGAAGTTTACCTCAATCCGACTATATAGAGGTTGTCGATGAGCGCGGTTTCGGAATACGTACATAATATAAAGGACACGGTCTCGACGATCTTCGAGGGCATGGCGGTAACGGCGTCGCACTTCATGCGCAAGCCGTACACGGTGCAATATCCGGATCGGATGCCGGTGCGCGTGCAGGACACGCTGCCGTTCCGTTATCGCGGGATCCTCGATGTCGATCTCGAAATCTGCACGGGATGCCTGGCGTGCGAGCGCGCCTGCCCGATCGATTGCATAGTCATCGTGGCCGAGAAGGATCAGCAAACGCGGCAGTTGCTGCTGTCGCAGTTCGATATAGACATCGCCAAGTGCATGTACTGTGGGCTGTGCAGCGAGGTGTGTCCAACCGGATCGATACATCATACGACGGAGTTCGAGGGCGCTGACTATTCGCTGGAGAGCCTGATTCGTCGCTTCGTCCAGGATCCGGTGATGGCGTACAAGGCCAAGAAGGGGCCGGAGACGGATCCGAGAATCGCGCCAATCCTGAATCGCGGCATGGCCTACCTCGATCAATGGGCGCAACCTGGCGGCGAGAAGCCCCCCGGAGAAGAGCCGGCATAGCGCGCGCGGGCCTGCAACGCGGGGAAGGGCGAATCGATGCTCGCACAGGTAATATTCTATGCGCTGGCCGCGTTGACGGTGGGATCGGCCGCGCTGGTGGCGTTCTCGCGCAACATAGTTTATTCGACCTTTGCGCTGCTGGGCGCATTCATGGGCGCAGTGGGTATCTACATTCTGCTCGCGGCGGATTTTGTCGCGATGGTGCAGCTACTCGTTTACGTCGGCGGGATATTGGTACTGACTATCTTCGCGGTGATGCTGACGGCGGGAATCGGTGACGTGAAGGTATCGAATCGTGCGGTGGGAACCGGCCCCGCGATTATAGTAGCAGGAGTCGCGGCGATTGTGATGCTGTATGCGGTGATGCGAACGCAGTGGCATCAGGCGGCCGTGTTCACGCCCGCGCCGACGACTTATGCGATCGGAAACGCGTTCCTGGGCGATTACGTGCTGCCGTTCGAGGTCGCGTCGCTGGTGCTGTTGGCGGCGCTAATCGGCGCGATTGTGATTTCGCGCCACGAAGTCAGAGAGTAGGGGACCGGGAGAATCGGGATGGGCGGGGGAATAACGCTGAACCACTTCCTTGTTCTGAGCCTGATAATATTTTCGCTCGGGCTGTTCACGGTTCTGACGCGTCGAAACGCGATTGGAATCCTGATGGGCGTCGAGCTGATACTCAACTCCGCCAACATCAACTACCTTGCATTCGCGTTTTACGGCGGCGGCAAATACGACGGCCAGATTTTTGCGATTTTCGTAATCATGCTGGCGGCGGCAGAGGCGGTAATCGGGCTGGCGGTGGTGCTGGCGATTTATCAGAACTTCAAGACGATCGATGTCGATGCGGCCGAGACGCTGCGTGGATAGCTGAGCGATGGATCATCCGATTGCGGTTACCTTCATCCGATTGATCGTGGCGCTGCCGCTGGCCGGCGCGGCGATCAATTTCATTGCGGGCGCGTGGCTGCAGAAGGCATTCGGCAAGCGCGCGATAAGCTTCCTTGGATGCGGCGTCGTTATCGCGGCGTTCATCCTTGCGGTGCGCGCGTTTATCGCGATGATCGCGATCCCGCCGGAAAACCGCTTCATGCTCGACGACCTGTGGAAGTGGTTCGACGTCGGCGGACTGAACCTGGACATCGCGTTCTGGCTCGATCCGTTGTCGATGGTGATGACGCTGATAGTCACCGGCGTGGGCGGCCTGATCCACATCTACTCGATTGGCTACATGCACGACGACGACGGCTACTGGCGTTTTTTCGGATGGCTCAACCTGTTCACGTTCGCGATGCTGGTGCTGGTGTTGGGCGACAACCTGTGGCTGATGTTCGTGGGCTGGGAGGGCGTGGGACTGTGCTCGTTCGCGCTGATCGGGTTCTGGTACAAGGTGACGGCGAACACGACGGCGGGCAACAAGGCGTTCATCGTCAACCGGATCGGCGACCTGGCATTCGTGATCGCGCTATACAGTTTGTTCGCGGGACTGCAGTCGATCGGCCACGCGACGCTGGTGACGCGCGAAGTCGCGAGATACGCGCCGGAGCTTGCGGGGACGGCGCTAAATTTCGCCGGCTATCAGTCGGCGTATCCCCTGGTCGGCTTCGTGACGCTGTTGATGTTCATCGGGGCGACGGGAAAGTCGGCGCAGATTCCGCTGTACGTGTGGCTGCCGGACGCGATGGCGGGACCGACGCCGGTCAGCGCGCTGATACATGCGGCGACGATGGTGACGGCGGGCGTGTACATGGTGGCGCGGCTGAACTTTTTGTTTTCGATGTCGCCGTTCACGATGGGCGTAATCGCGGTGGCGGGCGGACTGACGGCGCTGTTCGCGGCGACGATTGGCGTGGCGCAAACCGACATCAAGAAAGTGCTCGCGTACTCGACGGTGAGCCAGCTCGGATACATGTTCGCGGCGCTGGGCGTCGGCGCATACGCGGCGGGCGTGTTCCATCTAATGACGCATGCGTTCTTCAAGGCGTGCCTGTTCCTGGGAGCGGGGTCGGTGATCCACGCGATGGGTGGAGAGCAGGACATGCGCAAGATGGGCGGGCTGCGGCACAAGATGCCGGTGACGTTCGTCACGTTCATGGCGGCGACGCTGGCCATTTCGGGCGTGCCGCCGTTCGCGGGATTCATGTCGAAGGACGAGATCATCTGGCAGGCAATCTCGCACGGGCACCCGGTGGTGTGGGCGATGCTGCTGATTGGCGCGGGAATCACGGTGTTCTACATGTTTCGCCAGGTGTACATGACGTTCTTCGGCGAATTTCGCGGCACGCACGAGCAGGAGCATCATGTGCACGAATCGCCACCGTCGATGGCGTACGTGCTGATCGCGCTGGGGGCGCTGTCGGTAGTGGGCGGACTCGTGATGATTCCGGAATTCATCGCGACATTCAAACCGTTCGAGGACTTTCTCGATCCCGTATTCAGCTCCGAGGTGACGCGCCGGATAACCGAAGCGGGAATACATAGTCATGCGACCGAAGCTGCATTCGGATTTGTCACGTTCACGGTAGTAGTAATCGGATGGCTGGTAGCGGACCTGATGTACCGGCAGCAGAAGCTGAATCCCGCGCGCTTTAGTCAGATGTTCGGCGGAGTGCCATACGAATGGGTATACAACAAATACTACGTCGATGAATTCTACAATCGAGTGATTATACAGCCATATATGTTCGCGACGCGGGCGCTGGCATGGTTCGATTCCAACATCATCGACGGAGTCGTGAACCTGGCGGCACGCATCATAGTATTTCTGTCGTGGCTGTCGGGACTATTCGACCATTACGTAGTCGATGGGCTGGTGGATTTTTCCGCGAACCTGACGCTCGACGTGGGCGGCAGGCTGCGACGGCTGCAGACCGGCTCGATCAATGGATACTTATACGGAATTCTGGCCGCGGTGATGCTGATATTGCTGGTGCGCGCGGTGGTAAGGGCATGACAAATTCGGCGGCGCCGATTTCAAGTCAAACGGGAAGAGCGAAACTGAAATGAGTCACGCGCTTACGCTGATAACCTTTGTTCCGATCGCCGGGATGGTGCTGATTCTCGCGCTGCCCGACTCGATGAAGAACGCAAGCAAGTGGATCGCGGTCGCGGCGACGATACCGCAACTCCTGATCGCGATTCACCTGTACGAGTACTTCGACACGACGACCAGCGCGGTTCAGTTCGCCGAGAAGGTGTCGTGGATGCCCTCGTACCACATTAGTTACTTCGTGGGCGTGGACGGAATCAGCATTTCGATGATTCTGCTGACGGCGCTCATCATGTTCATCTCGACGTTCGCGAGCTTCGGAATAAATCGCGCGGAGAAGGGTTACTACGCGATGCTGCTGATGCTCGACACGGGAATGATGGGCGTGTTCGTGTCGCTCGATTTCTTCCTGTTTTATATTTTTTGGGAAGTGATGCTGCTGCCGATGTATTTTCTTATCGGCATCTGGGGCGGTCCGCGACGCGAGTACGCGGCGATCAAATTCTTTCTCTACACGCTACTGGGTTCGGTACTAATTCTGCTGGCGATGCTCGGACTATATTACTATAGCGCGACTCCGACCTTTGACTTGACCGAGCTGGCGGCGAATTCGAGTCATTACTCAATCGGGTTCCAGCGAATAGTATGGATCGCACTGTTTATCGGCTTCGCAATCAAGATTCCGGCGTTCCCGTTCCATACCTGGCTGCCCGACGCGCACGTGGAAGCGCCCACGGCGATTTCGGTGATTCTTGCGGGTGTGCTGCTGAAAATGGGCACCTACGGCATTCTGCGCGTCAATTTTGCGGTGCTGCCTGCCGCCACCTACCAGCTTGCGTGGCTGTTCCTTGGCGTGATCGGCACCATCAACATCGTGTACGGCGCGATGTGCGCGATGGCGCAGACTGACTACAAAAAACTGATTGCCTATTCGTCAATTAGCCACATGGGTTACGTGATGCTGGGGATGGCGGCGTTCACGGCGGCGGGAATCAACGGCGCGGTGCTGCAGATGTTCAATCACGGAACGATCACGGCGATGCTCTTTATCCTGGTCGGCGTGATCTACGATCGCGCGCATCATCGCGAGATAAACGGCTTCGGCGGCCTGGCGCAGCAGATGCCGATATATACGGCGATCACCGGGTTTGCGTTTTTCGCCGGCATGGGACTGCCGGGGATGTCGGCATTTATTTCGGAAGTGCTGGTGCTGCTCGGCGCGTGGCAGACGCATCCGGTTATGGTGGTATTCGGCGCGGCGACGGCGATACTGACGGCGGGCTATCTGCTGTGGACCTTCCAGCGAATCTACCTGGGGCCGTTGAACGAAAAATACAAGGACTTTCCCGATTTGTCGTTTCGCGAGGCGTTCACGCTGGTGCCGCTCGGGATCATCGTGCTGATACTCGGCGTCTATCCGCACGCGATTCTCGGCCTGCTCAACACCTCGCTGGTTCACCTGAACCAGGTTGTGCTGTCGACCTCGGGCGCAGCCGTCGCGATGGTTCGCTGAGACTCAAGGCAGGTCGGACGGAAGCAGATGGATCTCGGAAATCTCGCGAGCCTGAAACATTTCATCCCGGAAATGATCCTGGTGGCCGGCGTGCTGGCGATCGTGCTCATCGACCTGGCGGTACGCGACAAGTCGCGTCTCGGCGCATTGGCTCTGATAGCGGCCGCGGCGTCATTGCTGGCGATCGGTTTGGCGCCGGCGCTGCCGGGTGCCTGGCTGTTTCATCGGATGCTGGTATTCGATTCGTTTGCGATTTACTTCCGCACGCTGATCGCCCTGGCCGCGGTGGTGGCTATCTGGATGTCGATTGGCTCGGAGGAAGTGAAGAACTGCGACCAGGGCGAGTACTACGCGATATTGCTCGCGAGCACGTTCGCGATGTTTCTGATGGCGGAGTCGGCGAACCTGCTGATGGCTTACCTGGCGCTGGAGTTCGTCAGCCTGACGTCGTACATCCTGACGGGTTTTTTGCGGCATAACCGGCGCTCGCTCGAAGCCGCGCTTAAGTACTTGATCTACGGGGGCGTCGCGTCGGGCACGATGATTTACGGCATGAGCTGGATTTTCGGCATCACCGGCTCGCTCGACTTCAACGTGATCAACAAGGCGCTCTCGACGCCCGGGCATCTGCCGGTGCTCGCGGTATTTATCGCGCTGGTGCTGATCCTGACCGGAATGGGCTACAAGGTGGCGTCGGCGCCGTTTCATATGTGGGCGCCGGACGTTTACACCGGCGCGCCGATTCCGATCACAACTTTTCTGGCGGTCGGCTCGAAGGCGGCGGGCTTTGCGCTGCTGACGCGCTTTTTCTTCCCGGCGATTTCGCATCTGGCGGCGGGCGGAAGCTGGACGGCGCTTGCGGGCGTCGATTGGCCGCAACTGCTGCTCTTCATTTGCATGATCACGATGACGCTCGGCAATCTTGCCGCGCTGCAGCAGACCAACATGAAGCGGCTGCTGGCGTACTCGAGTATCGCGCAGGCGGGATACGCGCTGATGGGATTCGTCGTGCTGTCGAACGACGGGATTCGGGCGATGCTGTTCTACCTGTTTGCCTACTATGTAATGGATGCGGGCGCATTCGTGGTGGTGATGATCGTGGCAAACTCGACGGGGCGCGAGGATGTGGACGCGTATCGCGGGCTGGCGTGGCGCGGCGGAATCGTTCCGGCGCTCGCACTGACTATCTTCCTGTTCTCATTGACAGGCATTCCGCTGACGGTTGGATTCATCGGAAAGTTCTACCTATTCGCCGCCGTGATTCGCGGCCAATTCTACATACTGGCTATTGTTGGGATACTTAATTCAGTAGTGTCTCTGTATTACTACCTGAAGCCGATTCAGATGATGTTCTTCGAACAGCCGCGAGGCGACGAAGGCACGGTGCGCTTCGAGGCGTGGAATTACGGGCTGATGGGAGTGCTGGCCTGCGCGACAATCGTGTTTGGGCTGTACTGGTCGCCGATCATCTCGTTTGCGAACCGCTCGCTGAGTTTCTTCACCGGCCCCACCTGAGCAGGGGCCAGGAATTACCCGTCATTCGAAAACGATCGTGCGGTTGTGGTGGAGCAGCACCTGCTTTTTGAGGTGAGCGCGCACCGCCTTCGCCAGGACCATGACTTCGAGATCCTTGCCCTTGCGCGCGAGGTCGGCGACGGTGTCGTGATGGGTCATCGCAGTGGTGGCCTGGGCGATTATCGGGCCGGCGTCGAGCTCTTCGGTCACGTAGTGCGCGGTCGCGCCAATTAGCTTGACGCCGCGGTCGTGCGCCTGCTTGTGCGGCCGCTGGCCGGCGAACGCGGGCAGGAAGCTGTGGTGAATGTTGACGATCGGCTTGTTCCAGGTGCGAAGAAATTCGCCCGACAGCACTTGCATGTAGCGCGCGAGCACGACGGTGTCCGCGCGGAGCTCGCCGAGATGCTTCAAGAGCGCGGCTTCAGACTCCGATTTGCGATCCCTCGCGACCGCAATCACCGTGAATGGAACCTCGAACGGGCGCGCGAGCGGTTCGAGGTCGGGATGATTGCTGACCACGCCGACGACGTCGCCGTCGAGCTCGCCGAAACGATGGCGGCTCAAGAGGTCCATCATGCAGTGCGGCAGGCGCGAAACCATGATGACAATCCGGTCCCGCTTGGCGGCGTCGAAGAGCTGCCATTTGAGGCGCTCCCACGGCAGGATCGACGGCATCGACGCGTCGAGTTCTTTGGACAGCTCGCTGATGGGGAGTCGGAGGCTTTCGAAGTGGATGCGCCAGAAGAAGTGGCCATCCTCGTCGTCGGAGTACTGGTCGGAGGTGATAATATTGCAGCCGAGAGTGAACAGGTGGGTGGCGACGCGGGCTATGATGCCGGGGCGGTCGATGCATGAGATGAGGAGAGTAGCTTTGCCTTCGGCCACGCTGATTACTCCGGGGGCGAATAGTAATTTTGAATTGTAATGTCTGGGCGCGCAAATAAACAAACCGGCGCTGGCGGGATTTTGTACGTTGTCGCGACGCCGATCGGCAATCCGGACGACATTTCCGCGCGCGCAATTCGCACGCTCGAGGAGGTCAGTCTGATCGCATGCGAGGACACGCGGCGAACCGGGCAGATGCTCGCGCGTCATCAGATTCACACGCCCACCGTCAGCCACTTCGAGCACAACGAGGAGCGGCGCGTGCCGGAGCTGATCGAGAGGCTGAAGGCGGGAGAAAAAATTGCGCTGGTCACCGACGCGGGCACGCCTGCCATTTCCGATCCGGGCTTTCGGCTGGTGCGGGCGGCGTGGGAGGCAAACGTGTGCGTGATGGCGGTGCCGGGAGCGTCGGCGGCAATCGCAGCGCTGTCGATTGCCGGAATACCGACCGACAGGTTCACGTTCGAGGGATTTATCCCGGCGCGCGCCGCGGCGCGGCGCAGCCGGCTGGAAGAACTCCGCCGCGAGCCGCGCACGATGGTTTTCTACGAGGCGGCGCGCCGGCTGGCCGATACGCTGGCCGAGATGGGGACAGCATTCGGAGAATCGCGGGATGCGGCGGTGGTGAGCGAAATCACCAAGACCTACGAGAAGACTGCGCGCGGGACGCTGGTCGAGCTGGAGCGTCGGTTTCGCGCGACGCCCGCGCTCGGCGAGATCACGATCATCGTCGCAGGCGCGCCGGATACGTCGAGCATCGCCGGCGCGGACGCGGGACCGGTCACCGTTGACGTGGGTGAAGCGCTCGAAGTTCTGCGTGAGGCGGGACTTGGGCTCAAGCAGGCGAGCGCGGTGATCGCGCGGCTGACGGGGATAGGTCGTCGCGAAGTGTACCAGAATGCCCTCAAATCGCGCTCTGATGACTCCAGTGATGACTGACCGGTGGACAGCATTCGATGCCCGCGCTTGCAGTCGCATCGAGGGTGCGGTTCAATGAAAGCCAGGAGCGGTGCGGGGATGGCGACGAGGGTTAAAGGGCGGCAGAAGGCTGGCGAAGCCGCGGCGGGCGGCGCGAGCGGCCCGATTACGGTGCTGGTAATCCATGGACCCAACCTGAATCTGCTCGGCGAACGCGAGCCGGAAATTTACGGCCGAACCCGCCTCGCTGATATCGACAAGGAACTCAAGCAACTGGGACGCGAACTCGAGATGAAGGTTGAGACGTTTCAGTCGAACAGCGAAGGCGGGATCGTCGATCGAATTCAGAAGGCGCGCGGCAAGTGCGACGTGCTAATCCTCAATCCTGGCGCATACACGCACACCAGCGTTGCGATTCGCGACGCGATACAGGCCGTGAGCATCCCGGTGATCGAAGTGCATCTGTCCAACGTGTATCGGCGCGAGCCGTTTCGGCATCATTCGACGATTGCGGACATCGCGCACGGTCGAATCATGGGATTTGGCGCCGAGAGCTATAGCCTGGCTCTCAGAGCCGCGCGCACGATGGTCGAGGAGTCGCGCCGACAGAGCGGATGAACGCCATGGCGGGCAACGATCAAGCGCGCAGGCGAGCCGCCGTTGCGGGAAGACACGGAGAGCAGATGGAAGTACGCGAGCTAAAAATCCTGCTGGTCCTGATGCGGGACTATGGGCTGGTTGAACTCGAGATAGAAGACAAGAAGGGCAAGGTGCGGCTGGTCCGCGGCGGCGGGCGCGCGTCGGTGGAGGTGACCGAGGCGGGCTCGGAGGCGCACGTGGCGTCGCGCGCGGCCACGCCGATCAAGATGGCGATGAGGCACCTGGAGGCGACCGAAGAGGAAGGCTCGAAGGCGGCGGGCAGAATCGAGCTGGCGCCGAATCAGAAGCTGATCGAAAGCCCGATGGTGGGTACGTTTTACCGGGCCGGCTCGCCGGACGCGGCGCCATTCGTCGAGGAAGGATCGTCGGTGCGCAAGGGGCAGCCGCTGTGCATCATCGAGGCGATGAAGATGATGAACGAGATCGAATCGCCGGCAGCAGGGCGGGTGATAAGAATCATCGCCGAGAATGGGAATCCTATTGAGTACGGTCAACCGCTGATGATCATCGAAGTGATCTGAGAAGGCGGGGCGCTCGTCGATGTTCAAGAAACTGCTGGTCGCAAATCGCGGGACAATCGCAATCCGGATAATCCGCGCATGCCGCGAGCTGGGGATTTTGACGGTGGCGGTTTACTCGACGGCGGACAAGGACGCGCTGCACGTGCGGATGGCGGACGAGTCGGTATGCATCGGGCCGCCGGCGGCTGAAGACAGCTACATGAACATCCCGGCGATTCTGAGCGCGGCCACGACCTTCGGCGCCGATGCGGTGCATCCCGGCTACGGTTTTTTGTCCGAGAATGGCGACTTCGCGGAGGCATGCCAGCGCTCGGGACTGAACTTCGTGGGTCCGCGGGCGCGTCATATCAGGTTGATGGGCGACAAGCCGCGTGCACGGCGAATCATGAAGCGCGCGGGCGTGCCTGTTCTGCCGGGCAGCGAGGGCACGGGAGTTACGGAGCTGCGGGAGGCGCAAGCGGACGCGAAGCGGCTGGGCTACCCGGTGCTGATCAAGGCGGCCGCGGGCGGTGGCGGCAAGGGGATGCGAGTCGTTCGCGACAGCGCGGAGTTGACGCGCCTGTTTCCGCAGGCGCAGGGGGAATCGGAGGCGTCGTTCAACTCGCGCAAGATGTACCTGGAGAAATACCTGGAGCGCGTGCGTCACGTCGAGTTTCAGATACTTGCCGACCTTCACCGCAACGCGATTCATCTTGGCGAACGCGACTGCTCGATTCAGCGCCGTCATCAGAAGCTGATCGAGGAATCGCCGTGCCCGATTCTGACCACGCGGCTGCGCGAAAAGATGGGCAAGGCGGCGGTGCGCGCGGCCGAAGTGGTCGGCTATTCGAACGTCGGCACCGTGGAATTCCTGCTGGCGGGCGGCGGCAAGTTTTATTTTATCGAGATGAACACCCGGATCCAGGTCGAGCACGGCGTGACCGAGATGGTCACGGGCATTGACCTGGTGAAGGAAAGTATCCGGATGGCGATGGGTGAGAGACTTGGGCTGAAGCAGCGGCAGGTGAAGTTCGATGGCGCGTCGATGGAGTTTCGCATCTATGCCGAAGATCCGGAGCGTCATATTCCGGCGCCGGGCGTCGTCACGAATCACCATCCGCCGGG
Organism: uncultured Pseudomonadota bacterium; assembly: GCA_937889395.1. GTDB lineage: Bacteria > Desulfobacterota > Binatia > Binatales > Binataceae > Binatus. The sequence goes on from CALAOW010000043.1 coordinate 27,636, forward strand.
CGGACTGGGCGTGCGCGTCGAGACGGCGCTGTACGACGGCTATCGCGTGCCGGTGCAATACGATCCGCTGATCGCAAAGCTGATAGTGCACGCCGAGACGCGCCCCGAAGTGATCGCGCGGGCCAAGGCGGCGCTGCGCGAGTATGTAATCGACGGCATCAAGACCAACATCCCGCTGCATCTGAAGATTCTGCACGATCCGGATTTCAATCGCGGCGAATTCTCGACCGATTTTCTAAGCCGCTATGAACCGGCCCAGCCCGAAGCCGCGCACCACGCGCCGATAAGCAAGGCCTCTTGACCGCAACGCTCCGCGCCATGCTTGATAGAGTCCAGTGGAGAGGCGTCATGCCTGGGCCCATGAGTCAAATGACGAACTTGAAAAAAATCAAACGAGCATTTCTTGCACTGATAATCGGGTTGATTGCGAGCGTGCCGGCTGCGGCGCAGGACGGAATGAATCCGCTGATTCCCGGCGGCAACAGCGCACCTCCGGGCCGCGCGCCGAAGGCAGTGGTCGCCAATCCGCTGTACGATTTCGGCAGCGCGCTCGAAGGTACGATGGTCAGTCACACCTTCACGATCAAGAACAACGGCCAGGGCTATCTGGATATTCGCGGCGTGAAGACCTCATGCGGATGCACGACGGGAAATCCCTCGAAGATGCATATCGCGCCGGGCGACGAGAGCGAAATCGCCGTCTCGTTCGACACGCACTTTCAGAAGGGTCATCAGGTGCGCACTATCACGGCGATCACCAACGATCCCGACAATCCGCAGGTCGCGATGACGATGCAGGGGGTCGTCAAGAAGCAGGTCGAGGCGCAGCCGGGTGAAATCTCATTTGGCAACGTGAAGAAGGGGGCCGAAAACACCAGGGAGCTGGTGGTCAATGATCTCAACCCGGGGCGCGGGCCGTTCCAGGTCGGTCCGGTGAGCAACTCGAATTCTTCGATCAAGGTCGTGCAGGAGAAGCGCCCCGACGGCAAGCCGGGCGCGCTGCTCAAAGTCTCGCTGCTCAAGACGATGCCGGTGGGGCAATTCGACGACACGATCAAGATCACAACCAATCGCGTGCCGTTGCAGGTTGACGTGTTCGGAACCGTGACGGGAAATTTGAATATTGATCCCGCGCAGGTTTCGTTCGGTATCGTTCCTCGCGGCCAGGACATCGTGAGAATCCTCAAGTTGAGCAATCAGGGTCCCCATCCGGTAAAGGTACTCGAGGTGGCGAGCAGCAGCCCGGCCGTCGCCGCGACTGTGGAGCCGGTCACGCCGGGCAGGGAATACAAGGTGACGGTCACGCTCAGGCATGGCACACCCGACGGGCAGTTGCGGGGGGATTTGACGATAAAGACGGACGACCCGGATCAGGCGGCGCTGAAGGTGCCGTTCTACGCAATCGTGGGGCAGTTCAAGACCTGATCGAGGTTCGACGCGAACAGGGGAACTGGGCTGAAATGGCTCGGCGCGAGAAATCGGGGATCATTTCCTGGCTGCGGGACCGGATAAGTGATTGGGCCGTCGGCCTGCTCACCAAGCCTCTCAAGAGTTACGCCCTCCACGTCCCAAACGATATTGCCGCGCTCAAGCGTCACATTCGCAAGGGCGACGTCGTATTGGTGGAAGGAAACGAGCGAGTCAGCGAATGCATCAAGTACCTGACCCAAAGCTCGTGGTCGCACTCGGCGTTGTACGTCGGCGACGAGCCGATTCGGCGCAATCCCGAGATGAAGGCGCCGCTGGTGGCGCAATTCGGCGAAGAAGCGAACTTCCTGATGGTCGAGGCGATCGTCGAGGCGGGCGTGGTGCTCTCGCCGTTGGCCAAGTATCGCGACTTCAACATCCGCGTCTGCCGGCCATTCAACCTGTCGGCGGCGGATCTGGCCGACGTGATGGACGAGGCGATTCGCAGCGTGGGCAATACCTACGATCTGCGCAACGTAATCGATTTGGCGCGCTACTTCCTGCCGGTGAGCCTGGTGCCGCCGCGCTTTCGCCGCCAGGCGCTGCAGTTCGGAAGCGGCGTGCCGACGCGAGTCATCTGTTCGAGCGTGATCGCGTCTTCGTTTAATCGCGTGAAGTTCCCCATTGTGCCGAACTACCAGCAATTGCCGCCGCCGGCGGCGTCGCCCAAGCGCAAGCTGTGGCCGATAGGCCCGAGGACGACCGGCGCCTTGCAATACGGCACGCTTAGGATGGTCTCGCCGACGCTGATCACGCCGCGCGATTTCGATCTCTCGCCCTATTTCGAGATCATCAAATTCAATATCATCGAGGGCATGCGTTTCGACTATCACAAGATTTTGTGGGCCGACGCCGCACCACCCGCGCCGGTGAAGAAGGGCGCGTGAGACGGCGGGAACATCGGGGCCATCGCAAGCAGGAGAGGATTCATTGAACGACGAACAAGGGCACGCAGGCGGCCGGCGCGAACTTCTTGAGAAGACAATCGCGAAGATTCTGCATCGCCATTGCAATTTTGGATGGGCGAACTACTACGTCCCGAGCGAGAAGTTCCCGAGCCTCATCGAGGAGCTGGTCGAGGTGATGAGCCCGGGCGGACAGGCCGGTCACGATGAATTGGTGCGGTTTTTTCTTGGGCTTCAACGCTTGTCGTCGATTCAGGAGCGGGTGGCGAAACTCGAGCAGGAATTTTCGGTGTACAAGCGCGGCTGAGACAGCCTGCTAAAGCGATCAGTGCAGTTCGGCTTTTAGCGCCGTCAGTTCGGCGGCGTCGGCGGCCGCCTCTTCGACTGGTGGCCGCCCCGATTCGAAATTTCAGATGGAGGCGCCATCCATGGACGCTGTTGAAGCGATTCTCTCCCGCCGGGTGCAGCGCGCGTTCTCGGACAAACCGGTGGAGCGCGAAAAACTCTCGAAAATCGTCGAGGCCGGACGCCATGCGATGAGTGCGCGCAACATGCAGCCGTGGCAGTTTGTCGTGATTCAAAATCGCGATCGGCTTAAAGAGATTGGCGCGCTATGCTCGACGGGCCGTTTCGTTGCGGAGGCGCCGTCGGCGATCGTGGTGCTCAAGGACGTCGCCAACGCGCGATGGGCCGACGTGGATTGCGCGCAAGCGGTGCAGAACATGGCGAACGCAGGATGGGCGGATGGACTCGGCACTTGCTGGGTCGGCAACTTCGACGGTGCGAAGATCGGCGCGCTGCTTGGCGTCAAGGACGGATGGGCGGTCTTCACGATTCTGCCGTTCGGCTACGCCGACCCAAAGAATCCGCCGCAGGCGAAGCCGCTCAAACCGCGCGGCGAGATGGTGCATTATGAGCGCGTGGGAAATCCCAAGCCGTGACGATCTGGTTGAGCCTTAACACTGAAAAAAAGAAGGTTTTGCGATGGCGATAAAACAGCAAGTTCCGCCCGAAGCGTACGCAACGATGCAGGATAATCCCGACGCGCTCTATCTCGACGTTCGCACCGAAGGAGAATTTGCGGCCGGACACGCGCCACGCGCGATCAATATCCCGGTCATGGTGGCCAAGGGTCCGGGCCAGATGCAGTTGAATCTCGACTTTGTCGAGGTCGCCGAGAAGGTGATTCCCCGCGGCAGGAAACTCGTCGTCGGATGCATGGCGGGCGGCCGTTCGCAGCGTGCGTGCGAGATGCTCGAAGAGGCGGGATTCACCGATCTGACCAACCTGGTCGGCGGCTTTGGCGGCCAGCGCGACGCGTCGGGGCAGGTGGTCGTCGCGGGATGGAAGGACGCGGGACTGCCAGTGACGACGGAGCTGGGCGACGCCGCCTACGCAGCGCAGCGGACCAAGGCGGGCGTGTAATGGCGATACGCCTGACCCGGATTTACACGCGCACGGGCGACAAGGGGAATACGGCGCTGGTAGGAGGCAAGCGCGTGCCCAAGGAAATCACGCGGCTGGAGGCCTACGGAACGATCGATGAGCTGAATTCGATCGTCGGAATCGTCCGCACCTACATCCCGGATTATCGCGACGGGCTCGGCGCCGACTTCGAGCCGTATTCGGAGACCTTGCGGCGGATACAAAACGAATTGTTCGACCTCGGCAGCGAACTCGCTACGCCGCCCGACGGCGAATATCCGCAGATGCACAAGATGGGCGCCGGCGAGACCAAGCGGCTCGAAGAAGAGATGGACGCGATGGAGAAGGAGCTCGAGCCGCTGAAATCTTTCACTCTCCCCGGCGGCGGCGTGCTCAACGCCTTCATCCATCAGGCGCGCACGGTGTGCAGGCGTGCGGAGCGCGAATGCTGGCGGCTGAAGCGTGAAGAGGACATCAGCGACAATCTCATCATCTATGTGAACCGGCTGAGCGATCATCTGTTCGTGCAGTCGCGATGGATTGCGAAGCGGCTCGGCGAGCCCGAATTTCTGTGGGACCGGGCGCTGCGGATCGAAGAGAATACGAAGACCGCGCGCGCGGCGAAAAGCAGGCCGGGCCGCGGCGGCAGCGTGAAATCCTGAGTGGGGGAAATTTGGCGATGGCTGAATCCAGCGAAAGTAAAATCTATCTGCGACAGACGCAGATCGGCCCGATGGCGAATTTCGTGTACCTGATCGGCGATCCGGTCACGCGCAAGCTCGCGGTCGTCGATCCCGCGTGGGACGTCGATGCGATACGCACCTATGCGGAGCGGGAAGGTTACCAGATCGACAAAATCCTGCTGACGCACTATCACCCCGATCATCTGGGCGGGCACATGATGGGCCAGAATATCGAGGGCGCCGCGATGATGCTCGAACACGTGAAGGTCAAGGTCTATGTGAACAAGCACGAGGCCGACGGGGTGAAGCAGGTCGCGGGATTGTCGGACTCCGACCTGGTCAAGGTCGATGCGGGCGACACGGTCAAAGTGGGCGAGCTCGAGGTGAAGTTCCTGCATACTCCCGGGCATACGCCGGGCTCGCAATGCTTCCTGGTCGAGGGCAACCTGATTTCCGGCGACACGCTGTTCGTGAACTCGTGCGGACGGGTGGACCTGCCGGATTCGGATCCGGAGGCGATGTATCACAGCCTGAACGATACGCTGCGCAATCTCGACGACTCGACGGTGGTGTATCCGGGGCACGCGTACTCGCCGGAATCGAGCACGACGATCGGCGATCAGAAGCGCCACAACATGTACATGCGATTTCCGACACTCGACGATTTTCTCGACGCGATGGGATACCCGCGCCGCTAGCCGGGGATTCGCGCGATGGTCGTGAACTCCAGCCATGCGTGAGGATTCGCACAAGCTCGCCGCGCAAGCCGAAAAGCTGCGCGACGAGATCGACCGCGCCAACTATCGCTACTACGTCCTCGACGATCCGGAAATTTCCGACGCCGAATACGACAAGCTGATGCACCGGCTCGAGGCGCTCGAGCGGGAGCATCCCGAGCTTGCCACGCCCGATTCGCCCACGCAGCGGGTGGGTGCGGCGCCGAGCGAAAAATTCGGCGTCGTGGTGCATCGGCGGCCGATGATGTCGCTCGGCAACGCGATGGACGCCGAGGAGATGCGCGAGTTCGACAAGCGCGTCAAGCGGCTGCTGAAATCCGACGCCGACGTCGAGTACGTCGCCGAGGTCAAGCTCGACGGACTCGGTATCGAGCTGGTTTACGAAGACGGGCGGCTGACCGTCGGCTCGACTCGCGGCGACGGAATCAACGGCGAGGACGTCATCCGGAATATCCGCACGATCAAGAGCGTGCCGCTCAGATTGCGCCGTCCCGAGAACGGCAAAATCCCGCGCCTGCTCGAAGTGCGTGGCGAAGTGATCATCCCGCGCAAGGCATTTGCGAAGATGAACCAGGAGCGCGACGAGGCCGGCGAGCCGGTCTTCGCCAATCCGCGCAACGCTGCAGCGGGCGCTCTGCGCCAGCTCGATCCGAAGATCACCGCGTCGCGGCCGCTCGACGTTTTCCTGTACGCGCCGGGCGTGATCGAGGGCGTCACGTTCAAATCGCAGTGGGAATTTCTGCAAGGGATCAAAGCGCTGGGGTTGCGCGTGAATCCGTTGTCGCGCCCATGCAAGGGCATCGGCGCGATCCTCGAATACTGGAACGAAATCACCGAACAACGCCGCGAGCTGGACTACGAGGCCGACGGCGTGGTGGCCAAGGTGAATTCGTACGCGCTCCAGGAGCAGCTCGGCGAGGTGTCGCGTTCGCCGCGCTGGGCGATTGCCTACAAGTTCAAGGCGCAGCAGGCGGAGACGGTGGTCGAGAAGATCGACGTGCAGGTCGGCAGAATCGGATCGCTCACGCCGGTCGGCAAGCTTCGTCCCGTGCAGCTCGCCGGCGTGACGATTTCGAATACCTCGCTGCACAACCTAGACGAGATCAGGCGCAAGGACATCCGCGAGCGCGACACCGTGCTGATCGAGCGCGCCGGCGACGTCATTCCGTACGTCATTCGGGTCACCAGGGAAGGGCATCCGCGCGCGAAGCCGTTTGAGATGCCCGCACATTGCCCGGAATGCGGCGCGGCGATCGTTCACGAAGAGGGCGAGGTCGGTTACTTCTGCGTCAATGCGAATTGCCCGGCGCGGATGCGCGAATCGATTCGCCATTTCGCGTCGAAGGGCTGCCTCGATATCGAAGGGTTGGGCGACAAGCTGGTCGCGCAACTCGTCGAGAAGGGGTTGATGAAGGAGCTGGACGATCTGTTCGGCCTCACGAAGGAGCAACTTGCGGGGCTCGATCGAATGGCCGACAAGAGCGCGCACAACGTGCTGGATGCGATTGCGGCGGCGCGCAAGACTTCGCTCGACAGGTTTATCAACGGGCTTGGCATACGGCACGTCGGCGAGCATACCGCCCGTCAACTGGCGTTGAAGTTCAAGACGATGGACGCGCTGGTGGCCGCCTCGGAGGACGATTTGCTCGGCGTGCGCGATATCGGGAACGAAGTGGCGCACAGCATCCGCGAGTACTTCGACGAGCCGCGAAATCTGAAGACCGTCAAGCGCCTGATCAAAATCCTGGATGTCGAACCGCCAGCCCACATCGAGGGGCGCGGCGCAATCCGCGACAAAACGTTCGTGCTGACCGGGACGCTCGAATCGATGACGCGGGAGGAGGCCGAGCGCAAAATCATGGCGGCAGGGGGGCGAGTCACGTCGTCGGTCAGCCGCAAGACGGACTTCGTGGTCGCGGGCGCGGAGCCGGGCTCGAAGCTGAAGAAGGCAAATGATTTGGGAGTGAGGGCGCTCGACGAGAAGGGGCTCGTGTCGATTCTTGCGGGCGAATCGTGAATCGGCGATCGATCCAGAACCCTCACCTAACCTCTCCCGTGAAATAATGGGCGAGGGATTGGAGGCATGACGACTCAAAAGCAGGCGGGTCGCGCGAGGCTGCATCTGATAATCAGCGGGCGGGTGCATGGAGTCGGCTTTCGATTCTCGGCTTACGACGAGGCCAGAGATCTCGCACTTGCCGGATGGGTGCGCAATATCCCGGGCGGCGAGGTCGAAATCGTCGCGGAAGGCATCAAGGAGAGTTTGCAGATGCTGGCGGCTTGGGCACATCTGGGCCCGCCGTCGGCGCACGTGACTGAGGTACGCGAAGACTGGCTGGATTTTACGGGTGAGTTCACCGAGTTTCGGATTCGCTGATCGGGCGCGAAAAAAAGTGGGGCTTTAATGGCTCGGTTAGATTAGCTATGCTTTAAATCCACGTGTTCAAATATTTGTAGGGCTTCGAGATATCGGAGTAATTTTCAATCAGGCTCTAACCACAAGGAGATTGGACTGAGATGGCTGTACCACCTGAGGCGGCTGAACAAGCTGCCGAGTCGCACGAATCCGCCGCGTCCGCGCCTAAGCCGCATGTGAAACGCGACCAGGTCGTTATCCGATTTGCGGGCGACTCGGGCGATGGAATGCAGTTGACGGGGATGCAATTCACGTCCGAATCGGCGCTGGCCGGTAACGATATCGCAACACTGCCCGACTATCCCGCTGAAATCCGCGCGCCGCAGGGAACGCTGGCCGGGGTCAGCGGCTTTCAGTTGAATTTTTCAAGCAACGAGGTCTTCACCCCTGGCGACGAGCCCAACGTGCTGGTCGCGATGAATCCCGCGGCGCTGCGGACCAACATCGGGGATCTTCAGCCCAACGCCGTGATAATCGTGGACCGCGAGGCGTTCAACGAATCCAACATCAAGCGCGCCGGCTACACGAGCAATCCGCTGACGGATCATTCGCTCGACAAATTCCAGCTGATCGAAGTCGATGTGAGCAAGCTCACGTCGCTGGCGGTGCACGGGCTGGGGCTCAATAATCGCGCGGCGTTCCGATGCCGCAACATGTTCGTGCTCGGGATGCTGTCGTGGCTGTTTCAGCGGCCGATCGACAACACGATCACCTCCCTGAAGAGCCGGTTCAAGAAGACGCCCGAGCTGATCGAGGCCAATATTCGCGTGCTCACGGCCGGGTACAATTACGGCGAGACGACCGAGATGTTCGCGAGCTCGTACGAGGTGCCAGCCGCGCGAATTGCCCCCGGCCTCTATCGCAATATCACGGGCAATAGCGCGACCGCGCTGGGTTTCGTGGCGGCCGCGGTAAAGGCAGGTCGTCCGCTGTTTCTGGGCTCTTATCCGATTACGCCCGCCAGCGATATCCTGCACGACCTTGCAGGCTACAAGAATTTCCCGATCTATACTTTCCAGGCCGAGGACGAGATTGCCGGCGTGTGCTCGGCGATTGGCGCGGCATTCGGCGGAGCGATCGCAATCACCACGACTTCGGGCCCCGGCATGAACTTGAAGGGCGAGGCGATCGGGCTGGCAATGAAGGTTGAACTGCCGATGGTGATTACCGACGTCCAGCGCGCGGGACCGTCCACCGGGATGCCGACCAAGCCCGAGCAGGCCGATTTGCTCCAGGCGATGTACGGACGGCATGGCGAGGCGCCGGTTCCGATTATCGCGGCGTCGACGCCGGCCGACTGCTTCGATTGTGCGTACGAGGCAGTGCGAATCGCGGTCAAGTACATGACCCCGGTGATCCTGCTCACCGACGGCCAGTTGGCCAACGGTGCGGAGCCGTGGCTGCTGCCCGACCCGGACAAGCTTGCGCCGATCAAAGTTGAATTCGCGACCAATCCAGAGGGCTTCCTGCCCTACGCCCGCGACGCGGAAACGCTGTCGCGTCCGTGGGCGGTGCCAGGGACCAAGGGTCTCGAGCATCGCATCGGAGGACTGTCGGGCGAAAACCTGACCGGCAACGTGAGCCATTCGCCGGCCAACAATGAGCTGATGGTGCGGACGCGGGCGCGCAAGGTTGCGGGTATTGCGCGCGAGATTCCGCCCACCGGAGTGTTCGGCGATGCCAGCGGCGACCTGGTCGTGCTCGGATGGGGCTCGACCTACGGTCCGATTCGCGAAGCCGTCAAGCGTGTGCGCGCCAACGGCAAGAAAGTCTCGCACGTGCATCTGCGCTATCTCAATCCTCTGCCCGGCGACTTGAGCGAGACGCTCAAGCGTTTCAAGCAGGTGATGGTCGCGGAAATGAACATGGGGCAACTGCTCAAGCTGGTGCGCGCCGAATACCTGATCGACGCCTTCGGATTCAACAAAATCCAGGGCCGTCCGTTCAAAGTCAGCGAGATCGAAAACCGCATCAACCAGGTCTTGGAGGGCTGATCGAAAATGGCAACCGTTCTTAACCGCAAGGATTTCGTCTCCGACCAGGAAGTACGCTGGTGCCCCGGATGCGGCGACTACGCGATTCTGGCCGCGGTGCAAAAAACGATGCCCGAGTTCGGCATCGCTCCCGAGAACACGGTCTTCATCTCAGGGATCGGATGCTCGAGCCGGTTTCCGTACTACATGAACACCTACGGCTTCCACACGATTCACGGCCGCGCGCCGGCGATCGCCACGGGGCTTAAGATTTCACGGCCCGATCTCGACGTGTGGGTGGTGACCGGCGACGGCGACGGGCTCTCGATCGGCGGCAATCATCTGATCCACACGCTCAGGCGCAACGTCGATATAAAGATTCTGCTCTTCAACAATCGAATCTATGGACTCACCAAGGGTCAATACTCGCCGACCTCGGAAGTGGGCAAAATTACCAAGTCCACGCCGTCCGGTTCGATTGATTATCCGTTCAATCCGATCACCGTGGCGCTCGGCACGCACGGGACCTTCGTTGCGCGCTCGATCGACATCGAGCAGAAGCATCTCGGCGAGATGCTCAAGCGCGCGCATGCGCATCGCGGCACGTCGTTCATCGAGATTCTGCAGAACTGCAGCATCTTCAACGACGGCGCTTTCAACGATGTCAGCGACAAGGCGCTCAAGGCGGACCATCAGCTGGTTCTCGAGCACGGCAAACCGCTCATCTTCGGCAAAAATCGCGACATGGGAATCCGGATGAATGGAATGCGCCCCGAGGCAGTGCAGCTCGGCGCAACCGTCACGGAGAAGGATCTCGTCGTGCACGACGAGACCAATCTCTCGCTGGCGTTCATGCTTGGCCACTTCGAGGCTCCTCTGCCGACCCCGGTGGGAGTGTTCTACGCGGTGTCGCAGCCGACTTACGACGGAGCTGTCAACCAGCAGCTCGTGGACGCCAAGGCCAAGAATGGCGCGGGCGACTTGAGGGAGCTGCTGAGTAGGGGCGACAGCTGGACGGTGAACTGATCCGCGAACATTTGTAGCGAATGCACGAAGGCCCGCGAGCGCATCTCGCGGGCCTTCTGTTTGAATATCGTCCAGCGATGACTCCGCACCGGCTCTGGTTCGCCTTGGCGCGACGCCTCAGCGGTCAAACTACGTGGCTGACCGCGATTATCTCAGGGGTTACCCCAACTACCCTGAACGGTCGTGCTCCCCGGGTTGAAATCGATGCCGCCTTCATTCGTGCTGTTCTGGAACTCAAATACTCGCAGAGTGCCAGCGGTATCGGAGAGATCTAAGAACGACTCGTTCGCCTGGATTAGGTGAGGCGCGTCGTCGACCAGGAAATTGCCGACCGCCGCAAGAGCGTGACCAGCTCCGTCCTGGGTTTGGAATGCGTTAAAATTGACCGACGGAACGTAGATGATTTGGTCACGAAGCTTTCCGGCCGCATCGTAGATGAAGGCCCCGCTGTAGGAACCGTCAACGCCGGAACCCACTGACGAGCGCACGTCACCACTTGCGTCATTGCTAAAGGAACCAGTGAAGTTGATGCCAGGATCGTACGTCAGCCCGGTCCTGCTCACGCCCGTCGCGTCGTATAAGGCAGCGAAGGCGATAGAACCGTCGACCGTGGAACCCCCTGCCGATCGCACTACACCGTTACCATCGAAGGTGCTCTCGCCCGCTCCAGCTTCGGGTCCGCTGGGGATTACTCCAAAACCGGCCCTGATTTTGCCGGTGCCAGGTATGTCCTCATTACCGTCCAAAACAGTGATGCCCGCCGCATGACCTGTTGGCAGGGCGGTCCCATTGATTCCGACGTCTACGACGGTCTTACCAGCAGAATCAAAGAACACAAGGTTTGGCTTTCCACCCACCATTCTGAGCGACGCCACAGTTTTGCCCCCAGACGTCAGGTCGATTTCTTGCGTTGCTGTGACTATGGCCGGCGGTTTTTTTTTGGCCGTGGCATCCGAAGCGAACGGCCCTGATCCGAACGTCATCAACGCGACGAAGGCAATTGAGCCCCAGATCTTCATCGCGCGATTTGCCTGTTCGGCTCGCTCGAGCCGTTTCGCCATCCCTTCGAGGCGCTCCTCGATGCTACTGGCATAAGCCATGCTGTTCTTCCTCCGCAAATTTGCTAATGCTTAAGAAACGAGGTCTACTATCACCCTGGGGTTCTTTAAGTCAAGACAACGATGAAATCGCAACGCTAGAAGCTGACGCGTTTGAAGCGGCTTTCGGGGATCAGCCGGATCGCGCCCATGATGAAGCGCCAGAACCACGGGGTGTACACCACTTCGGCGCGCCTGCGATACGCCGCGTATATCAGATCGGCGGCTTTGGCGGGCGCAATCGTAAGCAGACCGCCCTCGCGTCCCCAGGTCATCCGGGTATCCACCGTGCCGAGCTTCACCGTCATCACATGCACTCCGCTGGCGGCCAGCCGCCCGCGCAGGCCTTGCGCAAAGATGGCGAGCGCGCCCTTGGCCGAGCCGTACACGTAATTGCGCGCGCGGCCGCGCTCGCCGGCGACCGATCCGATCACGATGATGAAGCCGGAGAGTTGCTGTTCGAGATGGCGGGCGGCGAGAGTAATCAAGGACACCGCCCCGGTGAAGTTCTGATGAATCGTGGCAAGCGCGGCGCCGGGGTCGGTCTGGGCGGCGTCCTCGTCGCCGAGCGTGCCGAAGCATACGACGACCCCGTCGAGTCCGCCGAGCTGGCCCGCAGCGTGACGGATGAACTCGTCGTGCGAGGCGAAATCCGACGCGTCGAAGGTCCCGGAAAGAGCGGTCACTCCCGCGCGAACGCTGATATCTTCCGCAACGTGCCGAGCCTCATCGGCGTCGCGGGCGGCGAGGTACAATCGCGCTCCATCGGATGCGAAGCGAAGCGCGAGTGCGCGCGCGATCGGGCTGGTGGCGCCAAGAATCAGAATCTTAGTCATCGTGCGAAAGGCCCTGCGCCGTCTTTCAGGCGGGATACATCCCAAGCCTGCGCGACAGGCTCGACGAGAAGCGGTTGTCGGGATCGGCGACGGCCTTCGCCGCCTGCCACTTCGTGAGATTCGGATACATCGCGCGAAACGTCTCGGCGCAAAGGCGCGCATCCTTGGCCAGGTACACGCGGCCGCCGCGCTTGAGCACCATCGCGTCGATCGAGTCGAGAAACTCCAGCAGTCCTTCCGTCACCGGGAAGTCGAGTGCGAGCGTATAACCGGGCATCGGGAAGGAAAGCAGGCCGTCCTGCGCGCCGAACTTTTTCAGCACGGCGAGAAACGATCCCCGCTGGCTGCGGCTGATCGCCTCGAGCACTTCGACCAGGCCCGCGCGGCTCTCGTCGGGCGGCCACACGCATTGATACTGGGTGAAGCCGCGTTTGCCATAGATCCGATTCCAGTTCCGGATCGAATCGAGCGGGTAGAAAAAACTTTCGTAGCCGAAGATGGTGTGCGCCGCGGTCTCGCGATGAAGGGCGTAATAGACCGCGTTGAACGCCTTGACGGTAAGCCGATTCAGCGCAAATCCCGGAAGGTCGAACGGAACGATTGGGCTGAACTTCGGCATCGTGCTCAGCGGATTCTGCGCGAGATTTCGCGGCAGCAGGTCGAGTGTCGCAAAGTTGCCGACGTTAAGCACCGAGCGCCCCAGCGCGCCCATCCGGCTGGCGCAATCGATCCACGCGACCGAATAGCCCCACTCGGCGTCGGCGCGCTCGAAGGCCTCGATCGCAGCGTCGATATTGCCGGCCCGGATCAACTCGCCATCGAGATAAGCGCTCTCGACCCGCCGCATCCTTAGTTCAAGTTCCAGGATTACGCCGGTCAGGCCCATCCCGCCGACCGTCGCCCAGAACAGCTCGGCGTTTTCCTCGCGCGAGCATCGAAGCACCTCGTCCGACGAGATCATCAGGTCGAAGCTGGTCACGTGCGAAGCCAACGAGGAGTCGCGATGGTGATTCTTGCCGTGCACGTCGGCGGCGATCGATCCGCCAAGCGTGACGAAGCGGGTACCCGGCGTGACCGGCGGAAAGAAACCGCGCGGAAGAAAGACGTCGATCAACTCCGCAATAGTGACGCCGGCCTCGCATCGCAGGATGCCGGTGGCGGAGTCGAAGGCGAGCATCCGATTGAGCCGCGTAAGATCGACGACGCGATTTTGATCGTTCAGCGCCGCATCGCCGTAGGCCCGCCCCGCCCCGCGCGCGATCAGCGAGGTCGCGTCGGCGGTCACGACCGCTTGCAGTTCGGCGATTTTCTCGGGCCGGTAGATGTCGCTCTCCGAGAGCGGATAGCGGCCCCATCCGGTGAGTAATGCATGGCGCGGTTTCGGCATCGCGCTGGATTCGCGTCGATTGCTTGTCGTCATCGAGTCTGTAACCGCAACAGTCATAGTGAAAAGACCGCAAGTACGCATTGAACCTAACAGGAAGCAGG
>CALAOW010000044.1 GCA_937889395.1 uncultured Pseudomonadota bacterium
ATGCGATGGCGTCGGGATGCGCTTTGGATCAGGTTTTACAATTTCTGCCGCGTGCATGAAACGCTGCGCTGTACGCCTGCGATGGCCGCTGGCGTCACTGACCGGCTCTGGTCGCTTGAAGATGTGGTAGAAATCGTGGACGAATGGGAAGCGAACCAGAAAGAAAAAGCATTATGAAGATTCGGCCATCGAACGTAGTGCGGTTCGAGCAACTGATGTACTTCGCGGTCATAATGGAAGTGATATTAAACCTAGGGCGATGGAATAGGCTGATGGCAGAGAACCCCCACGTTCACGGGGCGGTTGCAGTAGGGACGATTCTCGGCATCGTGACCGACGTGTTGTTCATCTGGCTCGTTGCAAGGCGGCGCAAAAGTTGGGTTCGATGGTTGATGTTGCCGCCGGTCGTTTTCGGGATTCCATATAGCCTTCTCACTTGGTCGCCTGTGCCGGTTTCCACTGCAGGGCTCATCTGTCTGTGGTGGTTGGCTCAGGCAGTCGCCCTCTTTCTGATCTTCACTGGCAATGCCCGCGAATGGTTTGCCCAAAATAGTGCCGTCCAGCCTCGCCCGCTGTAATCCGGCTTGGTCCGTGTCCCAGTCCATCCCGCTGATATTGCGTTAAATTCAAAGTGAGACACTATCGGGAGATGCGCAGTATTGATCGGGATCGCGACGGTTGCTAAAGTCGCATATGGCGCATCTGATTAAACGGACTGCGTATAAAAACTGAAGGCCGACTTGAGCCCGCGGGAAATCCGCGGGCTCTTTCTTTTTTTACCGCCCAAGGAGGGTCAATCAATGGCGCATCAGGAGCTCCGCGAAGCACTTACCTACGACGACGTACTCTTGCTCCCGCAGTCGTCCGATCTGCTGCCGGCGAACTGCGACGTCTCGACCGCGCTGACGCCCAAAATCCGCCTGCGTATCCCGCTCGTATCGAGCCCGATGGACACCGTCACCGAGTCGCGCACCGCGATCGCAATCGCGCAAATGGGTGGGATCGGCTTTGTGCATCGCAATCTTTCGATCGAAGAACAGGCCGCCGAGATCGAGATCGTCAAGAAATATGAAAGCGGAATGATCGTCGATCCGATCACCGTCAGTCCCGAGCAGAAAATCGGCGAGGCGGTGGCCGTGATGGAACGCTACCGGATTTCCGGGCTGCCGGTCGTGTCGGACGGCCGGCTGGTCGGAATTCTGACCAATCGCGATCTGCGCTTCGAACGGCGGCTGGACAAGCAGGTGCGCGACGTGATGACGAGCAAGGTGATCACCGCGCGTCCGGGGATCGACCTCGAACACGCCAAGGAACTCCTGCAAGCGCATCGGATCGAGAAGCTGCCGCTGGTGGACGATCAGAATCGGCTGCGCGGGCTTATCACCGTCAAGGACATGGACAAGGCGATTCGGCATCCCCACGCGAGCAAGGATCAGATGGGGCGGCTGCGGGTTGGTGCTGCGGTCGGAGTCGGTCCGGAGCGCGAGGCGCGGGTGGCGGCGCTCAGGCGTGCGGGCGTCGATGTGATTTGTATCGACACGGCGCATGGGCATACCCGCAACGTGATCGACGCGATCAAGGCGACAAAGCGCGAATGGCCCGACGTGGAAGTCGTGGCCGGGAACGTCGCGACTGGAGAGGGCGCCAAGGCGCTGTGCGACGCCGGCGCCGATGCGCTCCGCGTCGGGATGGGGCCGGGATCGATTTGCACGACGCGGGTGGTGTCGGGAGTCGGCGTGCCGCAGATCACGGCGATAATGGACACGATCGCGATAGCCGAGCCGCGCAACATTCCAGTGATTGCAGACGGCGGAATCCGCTTCTCGGGCGATATCACCAAGGCGATTGCGGCCGGCGCGACCAGCGTGATGATCGGCTCGCTGTTCGCGGGCACCGAGGAAAGCCCCGGCGAGACGATTCTCTACCAGGGGCGCACTTACAAACTTTATCGCGGGATGGGATCGATTGGCGCGATGAATGAGCGCACCGGAGATCGTTACGGGCAGCTCGCCGTGACCGACGGCAAGCACGTGCCGGAAGGAATCGAGGGCCGCGTACCGCATCGCGGCTCGCTCGCCTCGAATATCGAGCAGTTGGTGGGCGGGTTGCAATCCGGGATGGGTTACCTGGGCGCGGCGAACCTGGCAGAACTTCGCAAGCGGGCGCGCTTCGTCAAGGTCAGCGACGCCGGAATGCGCGAGAGCCACGTGCACGACGTCTTTATCACCAAGGAAGCGCCGAACTACCGGCAGTGAGATGCGGGGCTCCTCGCCCCGCGCCCCCGGCAGGGGTGACCCCTGCACCCAATGTTAAGAAAGATGCGGGACTTCGTCCCTGTTAGAACTGGTTAAGGGAAAGACGTGCGGGTGGTGCCTGTTTTTTGGGTCGTCCTGAGCGGTCGCGATACTCGAACATGCGGTCGCGCCATGTCAGAATCTTTGCCATCAAGCGTGCGGCGATTCGGCAAGATGACAGAAAAAAAGCGACTGAGGGTG
>CALAOW010000045.1 GCA_937889395.1 uncultured Pseudomonadota bacterium
CGCCGCCGGTGCCGCCGACGATCGGCGCGATATTCTTGATGATGTCGCCCGCTTTAATCTTCGCCGTCAGGTCGGGCGTCACCGCGACCAGGATCGCGACTTTGCCGTCGCCGAGGTCGGAGCCGAGCGCGACGACCGCGGAGCCGTGCTTTTGACGCATCCGATCCGCCATCTCGCGCATCGTGCGCGGATCGACGCCGTCGAGTTTGCGCGTCACTACTTTGACCCCGCCGACTTCGCGCACATTTTCTTCGTCCGCCGCGCCGCCGGCGCCTGTGGCGAGCTTCTGTTCCATCGCGCGGAGCTTTTTCTCCAGCTCCTTTTCGCGCGCCAGAAGTTTTTCCAGCCGCTCGATCGCCGCGCCGTCGCGCGCGCCGAGATGCGCGCCAATCTCGTCGAGAATCTTCTCGCGCTTGCGGATCGTTTCGAGCGCGCCCTGTCCGGTCACCGCCTCTATTCGCCGCACTCCCGCCGCGACGCCTGACTCGGCTTCGAGTTTGAAAACGCCGACATCGCCGGTGCGCGAGATGTGGGTGCCGCCGCATAGCTCGACCGAAAAATCGCCCATCCTGACCACGCGCACGCGGTCGCCGTACTTTTCGCTGAAAAATGCGAGCGCGCCCGCCTTGATTGCGTCGTGGTACGCCATCTCCTCGACCGTCACTTCGGCGTTCTCGCGGATGCGCGCGTTGATCTCTTCCTCGATCGTCGCGAGCGCGTCGTCCTTGACCGGACCCTGATGCGCGAAGTCAAAGCGCAGCTTGTCGGGATCGACGAGCGAGCCTTCCTGATGCACGGAATCGCCCAGGATATCGCGCAACGCGTAGTGCAGGATGTGCGTCGCGGAATGATTCAGCATCGTGGCGTCGCGCCTGAGGCGATCGACCTTGAGCTTGACGCGCGCGCCTCGCGCAAAGTCGCCGGCCTCGCCGCGCAAAATTCGGCCGACGTGAACGATAGAGCCTTCGGTCTTGCGCGTGTCCGACACTTCGAGAATCGCGCCCGAAGCGGTCTCGATCACGCCGCGGTCTCCGACCTGCCCGCCGCCCTCGGGATAGAAGGGCGTCTCCGCGACGACGAGCGCGACGTGCTCGCCGTCCTTGCCGCCGGCCGCGAGCACTTCGGACTCACCCTCGTAGCGGTGATAGCCGACGAATCGCGACGCAGTCCCCGCGCCAAGACTTATCTCCGGTGCGCCCACGTCATCCTTGCGCGCGGCGCGTCCGCGCTCTTTCTGCTCGTCCATCAGGCGGTTGAAGCCCGCGGTGTCCACGTCGATCGAGTGATTGCGCAGCACGTCTTCGGTCAGATCGAGCGGAAAGCCGTACGTGTCGTACAGCTTGAACGCAATTTCGCCGGGCAAGGTATGACCGCCGCTCTCCTTGATTCGCGCGAGTTCCGTGTCGATCAGTTCCAGCCCGCGATCGAGCGTCTCGCCGAAGCGCGACTCCTCCTGGGTGATTACCTCGGCGGTCTTACCAGCCGCCCCTTTGATCTCCGGATAGGCGTCGCCCATCGCCTCGACCACGCCCGCGTGCGGCATCGCGAGGAACGCCCGATGGATTCCAAGATAGCGTCCGTGACGCGCGGCGCGCCGAATGATCCGTCGCAGCACGTACTCGCGATCGGTGTTGCCGGGAATGACGCCGTCGGCGATCAGGAAGGTCATCGTGCGCGCATGATCCGCAATCGCGCGAAACGATACGTCGCGCTCTTCCTCCTTGCCGTACCGCGCCCTGTCGCCGAACTTTTGCGCGGCCTCTTCAATCTTGCGGATGATCGTCTGGAACAGATCGATGTCGTAATTGCCGAGGAGCTTGCCGGTCTCGATGCTCTGTAATGCCGCCGCGACACGCTCGAGCCCGGTGCCCGTATCGACGTGCTTCTTCGCCAGCGGCATCAGCGCGCCGGACGCATCGCGATTGTATTGAATGAAGACCAGGTTGCCGATCTCGATGAATCGCTCGCATCCATCGACGTTCACGAAACATTTCTGCCCCGCATGATTTTTTTCAGGGTTACAGGCACCTTGACCGCGGTCGATGCTGATTTCCGAGTTGGGACCGCACGGCCCCGTCTCACCCATCTCCCAGAAATTATCTTTGTCGCCGAAGCGCAGAATCCTCTCGCGCGGCAGCACGCCCATCTTCAGCCAGATGTCCTCGGCCTCTTTGTCGTCCTTGTGAACGGTCGCGTAGAGCAGCTTCGGATCGATTTCCCAAGTCGTGGTGATGAGGTCCCAATGCCATCGAATCGCTTCTTCCTTGTAATAGTCGCCGAACGACCAGTTGCCGAGCATCTCGAAAAAAGTGTGATGGTAACTGTCGCGGCCGACCGCTTCGAGATCGTTATGCTTGCCCGATATACGCAGGCATTTCTGACAATCCGCAACGCGCGGGTGCTGCGGCGTGCGCACGCCGAGGAAATAATCCTTGAACTGCACCATCCCGGCGTTGGTGAACAGCAGGGTGGGATCGCCCTTGGGAATCAGCGAGGCAGACGGCACGATCGCATGGCCGCGCGCGGCGAAGAAATCGAGAAACGATTGGCGAATTTTTGCAGTAGTCCAGCGCATGAAGAATTCATTGTAGCCGGGGAAGGGCAAATCACTCAATTGAATGCGGAAGCAGGGGTGACCCCTGCACCCAGTATTAAGGCCGCCCGCCGTTGGCGGGCGCGG
>CALAOW010000046.1 GCA_937889395.1 uncultured Pseudomonadota bacterium
TCTGGAAATGGCCAAGCTCAAAGGCAAGGTGGCAATCGTAACCGGCGCAAGCCGTGGCATCGGCAAGGCAATCGCCGAACTGTTCGCCAAAGAAGGCGCCAAGGTCGTGTGCTCCGCGCGCACGCTCAAAGAGGGCGAGCATCCACTGGAAGGCTCGCTCGAGACCACCGTCGCCGGCATCAGGAAGACGGGCGGCGAAGCAACCGCCGTCACCTGCGACGTCTCGTCGGAAGCCGACTGCGAGAAACTGGTCGCGGAAACGCACAAGCTCTACGGACCGGTTGACGTACTGGTGAACAACGCGGCGTTGACCTACTTCATTCCGGTCAAGGATTTCCCGCCCAAGCGATGGATGCGCTCGTTCGCCGTAAACATTCACGGCCCGTTCATGCTGAGCCATCTGGTGCTCAAGGACATGATCCCGCGCAAGTCCGGATCGATCGTCAACATTTCGTCGGGCGCGGCGATCGGACCCGGCCGCGGACCATACAAGAGCGCCACCGTCTTTCGCGGCGGCGTATGCTACGGCGCCGAGAAGGCCGCGCTCGAGCGCTTCACGCAAGGACTCGCCGAAGAAGTTTACGACGACGGAATCTCGGTAACTTGCGTGTCGCCGTCGCAAGTCGTCGCGACTCCGGGCACGGTTCATCATCACCTGGTCACAGGACCCGACGACCCCAGCGGCGAGCCGGTCGAATGGATGGCGCAGTCGGCGCTCATTCTCGCCACCGAACCGCTCGACAAGGTGACGGGGTTGGTGACGTACAGTCAGCCGCTGCTCAAGCAGTACGGCGTGATCGAAAAGGGCGTCGGAATCGGATTTGGCCGCACCGGCAGCGGCTACAGCCTGATCTAGCCGCTGCCCAAGATTTTGACCAAAAGCGGCGCGACGATCATCCGATCGCCGCGCCGCTTCGTCACTGTTTTCTTACGCCGCTTGCGGGATTTGCAGCGAGATAATCCGCGAGACGCCCGGACGATCCATCGTTACGCCGTGAATCTGATCGGCACGCTGCATGGTGCGCTGGTTGTGCGTGATCACGATAAACTGCGAGCGCTGTTTCAGCTCGGCCATCAGTGTCGTGAAGGCCGCGAGGCTGAACTCGTCGAGCGGGGCGTCAACTTCGTCCATCACGCAGAACGGGCTGGGATTGAGCAGGAACAGCGAGAAAATCAGCGCCATCGCGGACAGCGCTTTTTCTCCGCCTGACAGCAGCCCGATCTCCTTGACCTTCTTGCCCGGCGGCTGCACCAGCACGTTCACGCCCGCCTCGAGCACGTCGCCGGCGTCGGTCAACTCGAGCCGTCCCTTGCCGCCGCGCAGCAGTTTAGGGAACAGCTCGGCAAAGTTTTTCGCCGCGCCCTCGAACGTCTCGGCGAAACGTTTTCGCGCCTCGCGATTCAGATGCGTGATCGTCTTGGTCAGATCGTCGAGCGCACTCTGCAGATCGGCGCGCTCGGCGCCGAGCATGCCGGCGCGTTCCTCAAGTTCCTTGACTTCGCTGTCGGCGGCCAGATTCACCTCGCCAATTCGTTCCATCTTCGCGCGCAACTCGACGATCCGCGCGTCGTCATGCGCCGCAACTCTGCCGTCCAGCGCGGGAATTATCTCGGCCGCCATCGCGTCGAACTCGGCGCCGAATTTCTCGATGAACGCGCGCGCCAACTCCTCGCTGAGCGCGCGGGCACGTTCGCGCTTGAGGCCGCACTCTGTCGCCTCGGCTTCCAGAGCCGTCAAGCTCTCCTGCGCATTCTTGTAGTCAGCACGGCGCCCCTCCAGCGCACGCTCGGATGCGTCGCAATCCGCGCGCAGGCGCGAGAGTTCCGCTTCGAGTTCGCCTTCGCGGGCGCGCGCCGCAGTGTCCTGCGCCGACAGCGTCTCGAGTTCGCGCTCGAACTCGGCGCGTTCGACGTGCGAGCGTTGCAGGGTTGCGCGATGCTCGTCGAACTGCGCTTCCAGATCGTCCGTCTCGCGCCGCGCATGCGCCAGTTCGCTTTCGAGCGCGCCGAGCCGCGACTTGCGCGCCTCCGCCTTGGAGGCCGCTTCGAGCATCACGGCGCCAATCTGCTGCGCGGTCGCGCGCCGCGCCGCGATCTCGCCGGCCATCGCGCCCAGCCGCGCCCGCGCCTCCTGCTCGGCCATCGCCAGTTCTTCCAGGCGCGCGTTTGACGTGATCACGAGTTCGGCGAGCTCGCTCAGGCGGCGGCGTGAATTGCCGCCGTGGGCTTCCGCGAGCGCGACCGATTGTTCGGCGCGGGCCAGTGCGCCGCGACGTTCGATGGCAACTCGTTCTGCTTCGCGCGCAATCCCCCGTCCCTGATCGAGCGCGGCGTCCGCGCGCTCGCGTTCAGTGCGAACCGCGGCGAATTGGCCGACTCGGGTGCGATGTTCTTCTTCTGCGCGCGCCAGTTCGCGCGTCTGGGCTTCAATTGCCGCGATATCCACCGCCGCGTGATTGTCTTCGGCGCTGCCACCGCTGATCATTCGGCCGGGCCATACGAGGTCGCCGTCGCGCGTTACAAAAACGGTCCCGTGACCATTGAGATTGGACGCCGCCAGCGCGGAACGCAGGTCGTCGGCCAGCATCACATGACCCAGCATCGCTTCGGCAACGGGCCGGATGCGCGGCTCGAATTCGAGCATCTCGATCAGCCGTCCCGCGATACCGGGGGCCTCGATCGCCGGATGCGCCGCAACCGCGGCGCCGGGTTCCTGCACAAAGTCCATCCGGCCCGCGCGATTCTCTTTGAGGATCTCGATTGCGCGCAGCGCGAAATCCGGCGACTCGACTATCACCGCGTCCATCTGATCGCCGAGCACGGCTTTGAGAGCCGGCTCCAGCCCAAGCGGCGCTCGCATCACCTGTTTGAGGATCGAAGGATCGACGGCGGGACGATCGCCGTTGAGCGATTCAAGGATCGTGCGGAGTCTCAGATCGACGCCGTTGGAGGAATGATTGGATTGAAGTTCGCCGCGCGCGCCCAGCACGCCACGCAGCGAATTGACGCGCGCGGTCAGGTGATCGAGCGCGGTGCGCGCCTCGATCTCGCGCTCTGCGGCCCCGCGCCGCGCCCCTTCCATCTCGGCCGCCGCCGCGCGCGACGCTCCCAGGTCCGCTTCCGCCGCACGCATTAATTCGCGCGCGGCCTCGAGCGCGGCTGCCAGGACAGGCGCCTCGAGCGTGGTCGCGCCGAGGCGCTTTTCGAGTTCCGCGCGCTCGCCGGCAAGATCGCCCAGCCGGCCGCGGATTACCGCGGCCTCGCGCACGACGTCGGACAAGTCGTCCTTGCATTCCTCGCCGCGGCGCTCGGCCTGCTTGAGTTCGTGATTGGCAGCCTCGTGCTTGAGGGAAATTTCCTTGAGGGCAACGTCGGCGTCGCCGCCGCCCGCGGCAAGTTCGCGCGCGAGCATCGCGCCCGCCGCGGCGCGATTGCCGCGCGCCAGCGTCGCCTTCGATTCCAGTTCGATGAGACGCGCGCGCAGCTCGATTTCGAGCTGGGAGGTCGCGTCGAGCCGCCGCTGCAAAAATCCGCGCGTGCGGGCGCGTTCATTGGCTCCGGAATGAAGATTTTCGAGTTCGCGCTGAGCGCCGCCCAGCTCAGAGCGGGCCGACTGCGCGGCCGACGCGGCCGCATCGACTTGCTCGCGTATCGCGGTAACGCCGGCGCGGGCGCTGTCGAGCCGGCTCTTCAGCTCCGCGTCGCGGCCGGTCTGTATCGCCAGCTCTTCGCGCTGATCGATCAGGCGCCGTGCCGCGGCGTAACGTTCCAGTTCGCCGAGTTCCGCCTTGACGACCTTGTAGGTCTCGGCTTTTTTGGCTTGCCTGCGTGCGAAGCTGAGTTGACGCTCGATTTCGCTGAGCACGTCGTCCACGCGCGCGAGATTTTCTTTCACGCGCTCGAGCTTGCGCTCGCTCATCTCGCGCCGGCCCTTGAACAGCGACAAGCCGGCAGCTTCCTCGACGAGAGTGCGCAGCTCGTGCGGCTTGGCCTGGATAATTTCCTCGATTCGGCCCTGCTCGACCAGCGAATAGCCGCGGCTGTGAATCTGCGCCGCCATGAAGAACTCGGTGATATCCTTCAACCGGCACGGAATTTTGTTGAGCAGATATTCCGACTCGCCGGAGCGATACGCGCGCCGCGTCACCGCGACTTCGCTGAGGGCAGCATACGGCTCGGGAAGCCGGCTGCCTTCTTCGGCCTCCAGCACGAGAGAAACCTCGGCCATTCCGGCCGCGGGATTCGACTCGTTGCCGGCGTAAATGAGGTCCTCGATGCTCTTGCCGCGAAGCCGCGTCGGCGCCTGCTCGCCGAGCACCCATCGGATCGCATCGACGACGTTCGATTTGCCGCATCCGTTGGGACCGACCACCGCCGTCATCCCCGGCGCGAAGCCGATCGTCGTCGAATCGAGAAAGGATTTGAAGCCTAGTAGTTCAAGGCTCTTAAGACGCATGCTCCCTCCGCCTCCACCACACCACCACCTGCCCAAAGTTTATCCCAAAGTACCCTCGGAGGGTCAAGAGCACCCCC
>CALAOW010000047.1 GCA_937889395.1 uncultured Pseudomonadota bacterium
CGGTGGGTTTCGCATCTGCGGATTCAATCGGGGCGCGGCGGCCGGCGTCGAGCAGTCTCGGCGCGATGAATCCGCTATAATTTACGGTAACCGGGGCGGTGTCGCGGCCGTATGCATTAGAGTGCGGCATCTGCTTAAATATCAAAACTCATAATCACGAGTCCCAAGCGACACTAAATAAATGTCAATGATTAAAAGACATCGATGGTCGATCACGTTGGCGGTTTCCCTGGTTGCCTGTTTCCTTGTCCTCCAGGAGGTCGCCGTGCGCCGAGCCCAGGCCCTCTCGAACGACACCTACCAGGAGCTCGACACGTTCGCGAGCGTGCTCGCAATCGTGCAGAAAAACTACGTCGAACCGGTATCGACCAAACGGCTGATCGACGGCGCAATCAGCGGGATGCTGGCGTCGCTCGACCCGCATAGCGCATACCTGACGCCCGACCTGTACCGCGACCTCGAAGTCGAGACGCGCGGCAGCTTCGGCGGACTCGGAATCGAAATAACCATCAAGAATGGCGCGCTGACTGTAGTTGCGCCGATCGAGGACACGCCGGCGTATCGCGCCGGACTCAAGGCCGGCGACCAGATCATCAAGATCGACGACGACTTCACCAAGGACATGTCGCTGACCGAGGCGGTCAAGCGGATGCGCGGGCCCAAGGGCAGCAAGATCAAGATGACGCTTCATCGCAACAACGTGCCCGAGCTGTTTACGGTGACGCTCGCGCGCGACGTCATCAAGATTCAGTCGGTCAAGTCCAAGACGCTTGACGGCGGCTACGGCTACCTCCGCGTCACCACCTTCCAGGAGAACACGGGCGAGGGGGTCGAGAAGGCGATTGACGAGTTCGAAGCGAAGGACCACGGCAAGCTCAAGGGAGTTGTGTTCGACCTGCGCGACAATCCAGGCGGATTGCTGAACCAGGCGGTAAAGGTTTCGGACGATTTTCTCGACGGCGGGCTGATCGTTTACACGCAGGGGCGCGAGGAAAATCAGCAGCAGAAATACTTCTCGCACAAGAAGAAGGGTTTCGCCGACTATCCGATGGTGGTGCTGGTCAACGGCGGCAGCGCCAGCGCCAGCGAAATCGTCGCCGGCGCCTTGCAGGATCAGAAGCGCGCCGTGATTCTCGGCACCCAGACTTTCGGCAAAGGCTCGGTGCAAACGATTCTGCCGCTCGACGATCATTCGGCGCTGCGCCTGACCACGGCGCGCTACTACACTCCCACCGGCCGCTCGATCCAGGCGGTGGGAATCACGCCCGACGTCGATGTCGAGCCGCCCAAGGAAACGATCGCATCGCTAACGCAGCATGGCGCCGAGTTCGACGAAAACCCGGAAATCCACGAGTCTGATTTGCCCCATCATTTCCAGAACGGGCAGAAGAAGAATGACAAGAATCCGGCGACCAACGAAAGCGCGGCGCCTGCGCCCGGGACCGGAAAGGGCGGCAAGGGGCCCGGCGCCAAGGACGCCAAGGCCAAAGAGCAAAAGGACGTGCAGCTCGATCGCGCGATCAGCATCCTCAAGCACTGGGACACGTTCAAGCTCCAGCTCGCCAAGGGCGAGTCGCAGCCGGCGGTATCCACGGCCGCGGGCGACAGCGCCAAGTCCAAGGGCGACTAGACGACGAGAGCTTTGCGCAACCGGTCCGGGCTTCTGTTTCGTCGCCCTGTCACTGCGCTGCCGTCGCAACGGCTTTTTCAGGGACTTTCCACTACCGTTGCCCCATTTCGCCTGCGCGCCCGTTGGCACGGGGGGCCAGTGTTAAGACGCGCTCCGTTGTCGCGCGGCCGAACGTACAGACAAGGTTGAGATGAGCACAAGCGTGCAAAGAGCCTGCGCTGCCGTCGCAACGGCCGCCGTATAGGTGCCTGACGATTAGTTCTGATAGGCTAACCGACCATGGACGGGCAGCTCGATCTTTCGATGCGCGGCCGCCGCTCGGGCCCGATCAGCGTATCGGACCTGGTGCGGATGGTACGCGACGCACTCGACGCCAACCTCGGCGAGCACTGGGTGGTCGGCGAGATCTCGAATGCGCGGCTGGCGCCGTCGAATCATTTTTACTTCACGCTCAAAGACTCCCGCAGCGCGATCAACGTCGTGATGTTCAAGTCGGCGTTCAACCGGATGCGGTTCAAAGCGGTCGACGGGATGGAAGTGATTGTTCGCGGACGGGTGCAAATCTTCGAACAGCGCGGCGCGTTGCAGCTTTACGCCGAGGAAATGGAGCCGCGCGGCGTCGGCGCGTTGCAGGTCGCGTTCGAGCAGTTGAAGCGGCGGCTCGAGGCCGAAGGACTGTTCGATCGGGCGCGCAAACGCGCGATGCCGTACCTGCCACGCCGGATCGGAATCGTGACGGCGCGCGGCGGGGCGGGACTGCGCGACATGTTGCGCATCTTGTTCGATCGATTCCCGAACCTGCACGTGATTTTCAGGCCCGCGAAGGTGCAGGGCGACGGCTCGGCTCAGGAGATCGCGGATGCGATCGCCGATCTCAATCGCGATGGCCGCGCCGAGGTGCTGATCGTTGGACGCGGCGGCGGCTCGCTCGAAGATTTGTGGGCGTTCAACGAAGAGATCGTCGCGCGGGCGATTTTCCGGTCGGCGATCCCGGTAATTTCCGCGGTCGGCCACGAAGTGGACTATACGATCGCCGATTTCGTCGCCGACGTGCGCGCGCCTACTCCCACCGCGGCCGCGCAGATGGTGGTGCCCAGCCTGGTCGAGTTGACCGAACGGGTCGCATCGCTAGGCGCGTCGCTGGCGAGCGTGATGCAACGGGAACTGTCGGGCCGTCGCGAATCGATCGACGATCTGGCGGCGCGGATACGTCATCCCGGCGTCGCTATCGCCGGGGCGCGCGAACGCGTTGCCGAGATCGAGGGCGAACTCGCCGATGCGGTGTCCTCGCGAATCGCGGAGCGGCGGCGCAGTGTCCGCGAATTGCGGCTGCGTCTTCGCAGTCCCGATGCGATGGTGCGCGAGATGCGGCTTGCGACCTCCCGGCTCGGCAACAGTCTTGTTCATGGCACGCGGTCGGCGCTCGAAGGGATGCGGCGCCGGCTCGGCGCGCTGGCGGGCCGGCTCGACGCTTTGTCGCCGCTGAAAGTTCTCGATCGCGGCTACGCCGTGGTGATCAATAAGACCGATTCACGCGCGGTGCTCGACGCGGCGACGGTGAAGCTGGGCGACGAGCTCGATATCAGGCTGGCCAGGGGGCGGCTCGGCGCGCGGGCAATCGGCCGGACAATTTAGAAAGAATTTAGTTGCTGGACGATGGTCACGAAGACGAAAAAATTCGAGGACGAGCTCAAGGATCTTGAAACGATCGTCAATCAGATCGATTCGGGCGAGCTTACGCTCGAAGAATCAATCGGAGCCTTCGAACGCGGCGTCATGCTGGTGAAGGCGCTCAATGGGAAACTCGACGAAGTCGAGCGCAAGGTCGAACTGCTAACGCGGAGCGCCGGCGGCGAACTGCGCACGGCGCCCTTTGAAGCATCGCCTGATGACAAGCACCACGCCGGCGCAAAGGACGACGACGAAACACCCTTCTAGCAATGGTCCCAAAGTCAAGCCCAAGCCGCGGCGCTCTGTGGCGCCGTTGGTCCGCTTCAGACTCGACGCCGAAATGGCGCGCCGTGGTCTGGCCGACAGCCGCGAAATCGCCCAGCGCCTGATAATGGCCGGGCGCGTGCGCGTCAACTCGCGGCCGGCCTACAAAGCCGACCTCAAGGTCGATTCTGAAACTCCCATCGCGCTGATGGCGGGTGCTCCGCAGTTCGCCTCGCGCGGAGCGTACAAGCTTATCGCCGCGCTCGAGCATTTCGGCATCTCGGTCGAAGGCAAGCTCACGATGGACGTGGGCGCATCGACCGGCGGCTTTACCGACGTGCTGCTGCGCCGCGGCGCCAAGGCCGTGATCGCGATGGACGTCGGCTACGGGCAGTTGGTGCTGAAGCTGCGCGAGGATCCACGCGTCACCGTGCTCGATCGCATGAATATCCGGCTCGCCTCGCCGGACGACTTGCCCCACGCGCCCGAGCTGGTGACGATAGACACCAGTTTTATCTCACTGCGGCTGGTGATTCCGTCGGTGCTTGCGCTGGTCGCGCCGCGCGCTGAGATAGTCGCGCTGATCAAGCCGCAGTTCGAAGTCGGCAAGGGCAAGGTCGGCAAGGGCGGCATCGTCAGGGACGAAAAACTCCGGCGCGAAGCGGTGGCGGGGATCGTCGAGTTCGCGGAGAGTATCGGCCTCAACGTGGTCGGCACAATCGAATCGCCGATTGAAGGCGCGGCCGGAAATCGCGAATATCTCGCGCTGATGAAATTCCCGGGCGAATCCGGAAAATGACGCGCGCATGGGCGGCCGGGTTGGATATGGGTGGCACCAATATCCGGTGCGCGGCGGTGTCTGCCAGCGGCGACGTGTTGCTGATGGAGCATGGGCCGTCGCATGCGTCGCGCCAGGCCGCAGCCGTCGCTGAAAATATCGCCGCGCAGCTCACTCATCTACTGGACACCGCGCGCCGGCGTGGGCTTGGATCGCCGCGAGCGATCGGAGTCGCGGTGCCGGGACCGCTAAACGTGTACTCGGGAACCGTGATGCAGGCGCCGCACGTCGGCGCATGGCGCGGATACTCGCTGCGTCGCAAGCTCGAAGCGCTGATAGGCAGGATGGTGGTCGTCGAGAACGACGCCAACGCGTGGGCGCTCGGCGAATGCTGGCGCGGCGCGGCGCGCGGGCGGCGCGACGTCGTGCTGCTGACGCTGGGCACCGGAGTCGGCGGCGGACTGATCGTCGGCGGCAAACTGGTTCACGGGCGAAGCGGGATGGCGGGCGAATTGGGGCATGTCACGGTCGATCCGGACGGTCCGCGATGCGACTGCGGCTCGAACGGATGCCTGGAGTCATACGCATCGGCGTCGGGGCTGCGCGGCCTGGTCGAACAGCGCCTGGGACTGTCGCCGGGTGCGCCGTTGCCCGCGCAAATCATTGATTCCGGAGGGAATTTCTCAGTGCGCGGACTGTCGGCCCAAGCTCGCCGCGGCGACAAACTCGCGCTCGAGGCGTTCGCCACAGCGGGCTATTACCTCGGAATCGCGATTGCGTCTTTTCTCAATATCTTCAATCCCGAGCTGGTCGTGATTGGGGGTGGCGTCGCCGGCGCGATCCCATACATGCGCAAAACCATGATGACGCAGGTGCGCGAGCGGGCCTTCACGGCGATCGCATCGCAGGCGAAGATCGTACGTGCGGCGCTGGGTCCGCGAGGCGGTGTTGTGGGGGCTGCCTACGCGGCGCTGCATCCACCGACGCGCTCGTAGCATGTTTGCCACATCCTAGACCCTCGGAGGAATCTGATAGATACTGGAAGGGGTTGGCAGGCAAAGGGTCCATCATGAGCACGGGACGGTTTTGGTCAACTTTATCGAGACTGGTCCTCGCGGCGACGCTTATCGTTGTCGGCTGCGGATTTGCGTTCGCTCAATCCGATTTCAACGAGAGTACGATTCCGCCATCCGCGCCGCCCTCGCGAGTCGTGCGTCCGCCAAGCGAGGCCGAACCGTCTGAGGCTCGCGACACGGAACAGCCCGCGGAGCAGCCGGCGCCAAGACCGGCCGTCAAGCCGGATCATCCCGCGAACATCATCCCGTACACGGTTCGCCCCGGCGATTCGATCGGCACAATTGCGCAGATGTTCGGGATCACCGGCGACGAGCTCGCCCACGCCAACCGGATTCATCTTGACGACGAACTGCAGGTGGACGAGGTGTTGAAGGTTCCGCATCCCTTCACCACCGAGGTCAATACGCTCAAGTCACAGGTCGAGGCGCTGAGCGCGCAGCAGCAAAGGGCGGAGCAGAAGTCCGATTCGGCGGAGGAGCAGGTCAAATCGCTCCAGACGCAAGTCCAGGAACTGAACGGCGACAATCAGGACTTGCAGCTCGGCATCAAGCTGCTGCCGTGGTGGCGTGCAACCGCCATCAGCGTGGGATTCTTTGCGCTGTTCATGCTCGGCGCGATGTTGCTGACGCTGTTCGAATGGTGGCGGATGCGGCGCAGGTTCGTGGCGCTGGCCGCGATGACCGACGCGCTCAGCCGGCTCGACTATAAGTACAAAGCGATGTTCGCGAAGGCGGAGCTGCGCTTGCAGCAGCTCTACGGCCGGCGCCGCGGCGCAATTACCGAAGGGCAGCCGCGGCCCAAGATGCCCGAGGAAATCGAAATCGAGCGGCTCAACGACGAACTCAAGCAGATTCTCGAGGTGCACCTGCAGCGGCTGGGGGCGAGATTGCCCGGGGCGCGGCGCCGCAAGGGATGGCGCGAGATATTCGGCGGCGACGACGTCGGTTCGACGGTTGAAGTACGTTCGTATCGCCGCTAGGCTTGTATTTCGTCGATTGTGAAGCCCGGGCTTGACGGCTATTTTTTTAGAATATCGAGGGAAAATTTCATCATGAAAAAACTCGCGCTGATGGCTTTGCTCGCAACCGTGATGGTTGCGCCGGTGGCGTTCGCGGCTGATGGCAACGAGAAATCGGTCACCGGCAATCTCGAAGACGCCTACTGCTACGGCACGATGGGTGCGAAGGGCGCGGGCCACAAGGCGTGCGCGATAAAATGCGTATCCAAGGGAATTCCGGTAACGCTCATAGAAAGCGGAACCGAGAAATCCTACATCCTGTTGCCGAACAAGGATGCGTCGCCGCTTCCCGACAGCATCATTCAGCGGATGGAAGATCAGGTGACGGTGACGGGCAAGGAATACATCAAGAACGGCGTGGACTACCTGGTCGTCGAATCCGTGAAGTAGCCGCGGGCAAACATCGCCGTGATAGAGCGCATTCTGCCGGGCGCATCGCACCTGCAGAATATCCATCCCATCCTGGTGCATTTTCCGATCGCGTTTCTCTACGGCGCGGTGCTCCTTTATTTCCTCGCGTCGATTCGCGCGAGCGAAGCGCTTAAGTGGACCGCGCTCTGGATGCTGGTGCTGGGCGCGCTTGGCGCGGCAGCGGCGGTTGCCAGCGGTCTCTATGCGGCGCCCGGCCTGATGGTTTCGGAATCGGTCCGCCACGAACTGCTGCGGCATCATAAGCGTCTGATGATCGCAGCGGCGGCGGTGACGGGCGTGCTGACGGCGTGGGCGTTGGCGACGCGGCCGATGCCGACGCGGGGACGGTACGTATTTCTCGCCGGTCTGATCGCAGTCATGTGGTTGATAGCGGCGGGCGCGGACATCGGCGGCGAGATGGTTTACGGCTACAACGCCGGCGGCTCGGCCTGCCCACAGCCGATCGATTTCAGGAAGTAGAAAGCCATTCCGGAGCTCGTCCATGGGCGCGGGGCAGGCGATCACCGCCGGTGAGAGAATCGAGAATCGCCCGCACATGGAGCAAATCACATGGCGGTGCCGATTCTTTTCCGCATTCAGGTGCAGGGACCGGGGCCTCTGCACCCTGCCGCTCAGGGGCCGGTCCCCGAGAGGCTGATGCTATGCGGGCTGCTCGGATCGCTGCCGACGTTCACCGCCATGCTGGCGCTCTCCGCCGATCCGCCGCCCGTGGGCGTAAACGTCACCGCTATCGTGCACGATGATTTGGCTGCTGCCGTATCGGTGCACGTGCCGCCCGCCACCGCGAAGTCGCCCGCGTTCGTCCCACTGAAACTCTTGCTTAAGGGCAGCGGAAATTTCGACAGGTTGGTGACCGTCACATTCTCCGTCTTCGACTTTATCTTCGATGTCAGCGTGCCATACGCAAGCGTGATCGGCGTGACCGTCGCCGGGATCGTCGGCCCGGTGCTGAGCGCGACCGCGTAGGGACTGAGCGGATCGGGACTGTCAGCGACCGTGAGCGTCGCCGATTCCGTTCCCAGAGCGCCCGGCGTGAAGGTCACGGTGATCGAGCACGCCGTCTTGGCGGCCAGAGTCGTGGTGCAGGTACCGCCGGTAATCGAGAAGTCGGCGGCGTTCGTCCCACTGAACGATTCGCTCAGGGTCACCCGCTGGGTTTGACGATTCGTCACGCTGAAGGACTTCGTCGTCTTGGCGCCAAACTTCACGCTCCCGAATACCAGGCTGCTCTTCGTGGTTGTCAGATCCACAAGGCCGGTGCCGCTGAGCGCCACGTGCTGCGGGCTGCTGGCGGTGTTGTCGAAGATCTGCAGCGTTGCGCTACGCACGCCGGCCGCGTTGGGCGTGAATGCGACTCCGAGCGTGCAGGACTTCATGGGCGCGACCGTCACGGGAATCGCACCGCATGTCCCTGTGCCGCTTAGCAGCCCGTGGTGAAAGTTGGTGACGATTCGATCGATCGCCAGAATTGATTGG
>CALAOW010000048.1 GCA_937889395.1 uncultured Pseudomonadota bacterium
TTGCGTGGCTGATCGACATCGGTGCCGCGCTCCACCGCGATATGATACGCGAGCAACTGCAGCGGCACTGTCATCAGCACCGGCGTCAGCATCCTGTTCGTCTCCGGCACTTCGATAATTTCCGCGGCGACGCTTTTCAGCTCGGCGGTCGCGCGATTGGTCACCGCGATAATCCGGCCGTTGCGCGATTCGACTTCCTTGAGATTCGACATCGACTTCTCGAACAGCTCGTCGTTGGGAATTATCACCACCACCGGCATCTTCTCGTCGATGAGCGCGATCGGCCCGTGCTTCATCTCGCCCGCGGAGTAACCTTCGGCGTGGATGTAGGAAATTTCCTTCAGCTTGAGCGCGCCCTCGAGCGCGATGGGGTAGTTGATGCCGCGGCCGATGAACAGGAAGTCCCGCGCCTGCGCGTACTTGCGCGCGATATCCTGAATATTCGGCTCGCCCTCGAAGATAGCCTCGATCTGTCCGGGGATCGCGAACGCCGGTTGCAGCAGCTTGCCGGCCTCCGCGCCGGACAGCCGTCCCATCCGCGCCGCCAGATGAATCGCGAACAGATAGTAAGCCTCGAGCTGCGTGAGAAAGCATTTGGTCGTCGTCACGCTCGTCTCGGGACCGCATCGCGTGTACAACTGCGCGTCGGCCTTGCGCGCGATCGACGAATCCACCGTGTTGGTAATCGCCAGCAGATGCGCACCGCGCGCGCGTCCTTCTTCCATCGCGGCGATTGTGTCTGCCGTCTCGCCCGACTGCGACACGGCGATGATCATCGTGCGGCCGTCGATCGGCGGCCGGCGATAGCGGAACTCGGACGAGTAATCGACCTCGACCGGAATCGCGGTGAGTTCCTCGATCATGAACTTGGCCACCTGCGCGGTTATCCACGACGCGCCCGCACCCAGCATTACGATTCGCCCGATCGACGCAGGACCGCCCGCCGGGATCAGTTCGCCTTCGAAGCGGACGATTGTCGAGCCGCCGTCCGCCCGCCCCGCCATCGTGTCGATCCACGCCTGCGGCTGGTCGTTGATTTCCTTGCGCAGGTAATGGCGAAAGCCGCCCTTGGTGGCGGCGACGGCGTCCCATTCCACTTGACGGGGTTGGCGAGTCACCGCGGTGCCGTCGAACTTCATCAGCCGCGTGGCGTCGGCGGTGACCTCGGCAAGCTCGCCGTCTTCGAGGACGATCGCGCGGCGCGTGTGCTCGAGAATCGCGGGAATATCCGACGCGATGAAGTTCTCGCCGTTGCCCAGCCCCAGCACCAGCGGCGTCGCGGTCTTGGCTGCCACCAGCTTGTCGGGCTCGGTTTCCGACAGCACGACGATCGAAAACGAACCGCGCAGCCGCAAGACGGCCTCGCGCACGGCCTCGGTCAGGCCGCGACCGCCTTTGAGCTTCTCCTCGATCAGATGCGAGATAAGCTCGGTGTCGGTTTCGGAGCGCAGCTTGTGGCCGCGCGCGAGCAGTTCGGCGCGCAGCTCGACGAAGTTCTCGACGATGCCGTTGTGGATGACCGCGACCGGGCCGGCTTTGTGCGGATGCGCGTTTTCCTCGGACGGGCGGCCGTGAGTCGCCCATCGCGTGTGTCCGATTCCGATGTGGCCGTGCAGGGGAGAGTCGGCCAGCAGGTGGCGCAGGTTTTCGAGCTTGCCCTTGGCGCGGCGAATTTCGAGTTTGCCGCTATCGACGATAGTTGCGATGCCCGCCGAATCGTAGCCGCGGTACTCGAGGCGGCCCAGCCCTTCGAGCAGGATGGGGTAGGCCTCGTTCGGCCCGACATATCCGATTATTCCGCACATGATCGTTCGCTCCTTCACCCCGCAATTGCAGGGAAGCTTACAGAGTTGCCCGGACCCTCGGACGGAGCGAAACGATAGCGGAAAATTTGTGTCAGAGAGTTTAGAAGATCACGTCAGA
Source organism: uncultured Pseudomonadota bacterium (assembly GCA_937889395.1). Taxonomy (GTDB): domain Bacteria; phylum Desulfobacterota; class Binatia; order Binatales; family Binataceae; genus Binatus. The sequence continues at coordinate 1,924 of CALAOW010000048.1, forward strand.
GCCGGATGCTCTGCCACTCGAGGCGTATTTTGTCGCGCGATCACTCGCGCGGTTTGCTCGCCTCTATCGACTGTGGAGCCGGGAAGCCATCCGCCGAAACTTTCGATACTGCTTCCACCTCGTCAACTCATGGCCAGAATCGGCCATGAGTCCTGGCGCTACTCTCGCTCTTTGTTTTCTATCGCTTCGACCGTCACCTCGTTCAGGTAATTATTCCCACTGGAGCGAGTTAGTTCAAGCGACGCCTTTAGTCTTGATGATCCTTGTTGCGCCGCAAGCTGCCGTCGGGGCTGTCGCCGTGGCGCTTGCGCCAGGTCGCCATCCAGCCCGCCTTTTCGCGCTGCGGATGATGCGACATCACGAGCGAGCCGTCGGACACCTCGCGAATAATGGTCGTCCCCGACGCGACGAACACGTCGCTGCCGACCTTGACCGGCGCGACCAGTTGCGTGTCGCATCCGATCATACAGCGGTCGCCGATCACCGTCTGATGCTTGTCGTAGCCGTCGTAATTCACGGTGATAACGCCGCATCCGACGTTGGTGTCGGCGCCGATGGTAGCGTCGCCGAGGTAGCTGAGATGGCTGGCCTTGGTGCCGCGTCCAAGCCGCGCCTTTTTGGTCTCGACAAAATTGCCAATCCGGTTGTGCCCGGCAAGTTCGGTGCCCGCGCGCAAGTTGGCGAACGGGCCGATTTCGGATTCTTCGCCGATCACGCAATCTTCGGCGCACACGCCCAGCTTCAGATGGCATCGCGGGCCGATCGTCACGTTGCTGAGCCATGCGGTGCCGTCGATTCGCACGCCCTCGCCGAGCTTGCACGCGCCGATAATCTGGACGTTGGGACCGATCACGCAATCGGGCGCGATTTCGGCTTGTTCAGAAATGTAGGCGGTCGGAGGATCGACCAGCGTCACGCCGGATTGCATGAGCCTTCGGTTAACAGCCGCACGAATTTCCGCTTCCATATTTGCCAGCTCCTCGCGCGAGTTGATTCCGGCGAACTGCGCCGGGTCGGTAGCAACCCACGCTTCGATTTTTTCGCTTTCGCCGCGAGCGCATGCGATCGTAACGATATCGGTCAGGTAATACTCACTCTGCGCGTTGCCCGGTTTCAGTTCCGCCAACGCCGACCGAAGCAACGCTGCATCGACCAGGTAACAGCCGGCATTGATTTCCTTGATGGCGCGCTCGGCCGGCGACGCGTCGCGGAACTCGACAATCTTGTTGACATTGCCGCTGGCATCGCGAATCACGCGGCCGTAGGCAGCGGGATCGTCGAGAATGATACTGATGAACGAGAGCTTTGCGCCGCGCTTTCGATGTGCGTCCAGAAAAGCGCGCAGCGTAGCCGGCGTGATTGCCGGCATGTCGCCGTAAGTGATGAACACGTCGCCGGTGAAGCCGGCGGGAATCTGGTTGAGGCCGCATCGCACGGCGTCACCGGTTCCGCGCTGAGGCTCCTGGAGCGCGAATCGCGCTCGGGAGAAGCTTACCGCGGTCTCGACTTCGCGAGCTTGGTGGCCCACGACGATCACGATCGGCTCGGGCTCGAGCGCGGCAACGGCGCGAATCGCACGCGCGATCATCGGTTCTCCGCCAAGCTCGTGCAGGACCTTGGCCCGCTTCGAGCGCATCCTGGTCCCTTTGCCGGCAGCGAGAACGATTGCGGCAACGCTCATAATCGGTCCCGGCTATTCGTAGTCATCGAAGTTCGAGACTTTCCACGTATCGGCGGTCTTGCGCGCCGTGATCAGCAAGTTGCGATTGAAGGTGCCACCGTCAGGCACGTCGATGGTCGCGCGAAACAGGAACTCGACATGGTCGGCGCCGTCGCGCTCGGCAGTGAGTTTGTAATGCACGACGGGCTTGTGAGTACTGGCGTCGATTTTCTGGCCGTCGATCATCTGTATCTCGCGACGAAGCTTGTCGAGTGCGAGGCCGGTACAGAACGGCTCGGCCGCCTTCAGATCGATCGCAACATAGTATTGGTCGATGAAGCGATCGGCGACGCCGCGCGCGTTGTTGGCCGGATGGCATCCGGTGGCAACGATCGAAGCGAACGCCGCGATGAAAAGAAGCTCGGCGCAGCGGTCAAGAAGGAAGAATCGGCGGGATGTCATGGTTTCTTCTTGAAGAGAGCCTCCAGCTTGTTCTGCGCGCCGGTTTTCGTTTTCGCCGGCTTAACGGCCGCATCGCCGGGCATGAAGTATTCGCAGAAATTAAATCGCTCCTTGTCCACCACCCGCTCGGCCATGGTCTCACGGCAACTGTTGTTGTAGGCCGGATCGTAAAAGCCGCAGTTGCGGCATGAGTGCAGCGCGCGGCCGCATCCGGGACATTCGTCGCGAAAACCGACGCGATCCATCCCGGCGATGACTTCGGTTTTTTTTGCGCAATTCCAACAGTTCATAGCGAAGCGGCGAGTTCTTCGCGCGACACAATGCGCCGCGAGATTTCCATAATTCGAAAGCGTTGGTTCCCTGGGGGACGCGCTGAGAGAGGCATGCTTTTTCGGCCGAATCGCCGCTGATAGCATAGCCGCTCAGGTAGGTGCGCGCGAGACAATGGAGGCGGAGGTAGAGGCTTTTGCGGCGGCGCTGAAGAAGGCGTCGCGTGCCGCGGACAATACGGTGACGAGCTATCGTCGCGATCTGCTTGCGTTTCGAAGTTTCATGCTCGAGCGAGCGGCGATGGTCGGCAGACGAGTCGATGAAATCGAAGTCACGGGCATCACGGCGGATCATATCCGCAGCTACCTGGCCGAATTGATGAAAAACAAAGCCGCCCGCGCCACCGTTCAGCGCCGACTGAGCGCGATCAAGGCGTTTTTCCGCTACCGCGAGACGACGCTGGGCGAGGCAAGCCCGGCGCGGTCGATTCGCTCGCCGAAAAACGAAAGGCGCCTGCCGTCGATATTGCAGCCTGACGAAGTTCGCCGGCTGATCGAATTTTCGTTGTCGCCGGACGACTCGACGCCTGCCGCGATGCGCGATCGCGCCATATTCGAGACGCTGTACTCGTCGGGGCTGCGCGTGGGCGAACTGGTCGGGCTGGACTGGCGCGATATCGACGAAGAGCTCGTGATGGTGATGGTGCGGGCGGGCAAGGGCAACAAGGATCGGCTGGTGCCGCTCGGCGAGCCGGCGCTGGATGCGTTGCGGGCGTGGCGGCGTGCGATGCCGGTTGCGTGGGAGCCCGACAGTGCCGTGATTACAAATCTTCGCGGCGGCAGACTGACCACGCGCAGCGTCGAGATGATCCTGCAGCGGCG
>CALAOW010000049.1 GCA_937889395.1 uncultured Pseudomonadota bacterium
GTTCGCGGCGGGTCAAAGATGAGTTGCGCGAGAACTTGATGTCGCGGTTGCGCGATGGCAGCCCGATATTTCCTGGCATCGTTGGGTATGACGACACGGTGGTGCCGCAGATCGTGAACGCGATCCTCTCGCGGCATAATTTTATTCTTCTCGGATTGCGCGGACAGGCGAAGAGCCGCATTTTACGGGCGCTGACGGCGCTGCTTGATCCCGAGATGCCTTACGTCGCGGGCTGCGAAATCCACGATAATCCTTACACCCCAATCTGCCGGCGATGCCGCGAACTGGTGGCGAAAGAAGCGGACGCGACGCCGATTGCCTGGCTGACGCCCGAGCATCGCTACGTCGAAAAACTGGCCACGCCGGATGTCACGATTGCCGACCTGATCGGCGATATCGATCCCATCAAAGCGGCGCGCGGCGGGCACGAACTGTCGAGCGAGTTCACGGTGCACTACGGGCTGCTGCCGCGCGCCAATCGCGGAATTTTTGCGATGAATGAGTTGCCCGACCTCGCGGGCAAGATTCAGGTCGGCCTCTTCAACATCATGCAGGAAGGCGACGTGCAGATTAAGGGATATCCGATCCGCCTGCCGCTCGATGTCGCGATTGTGTTCAGCGCGAACCCCGAGGACTACACCGCGCGCGGCAAAATCATCACGCCGCTCAAAGATCGCATCGGGTCTGAGATTCGCACCCACTATCCGGCAACGGTGGAAGAAGGCATGACGATTACCGCGCAGGAAGCGTGGATTGCGCGTGACGGATCAAGGCTGCATATCCCGAAGTATGTGCAGGAAGTGATCGAGCGCATCGCCTTCGCCGCGCGCGACGACAAGAAGATCGACAAGCGGTCGGGCGTAAGCCAGCGGCTGCCGATTTCGGCGATCGAGAACGTGATTTCGAATGCCGAGCGCCGCGCGCTGACGCATCGGGAGAAATTGATCGTGCCGCGGATCAGCGACATCTACGCTGCGCTGCCGGCCATCACGGGCAAGCTGGAACTGGAATACGAAGGCGAGATGAAGGGCGCGGACTACGTGAGCCGCGAGTTGATCCGCACCGCGATCGCGAAGACGTTCGATACTCATCTTCACGGCGTCAACCTGAGTCAGGTGGTGCAGTGGTTCGATCTCGGCGGAGAGATTCAACTCAGCGACAGTGCCGGGGCCGAGGAGGTTCTCGAAGGCCTGAGCCAGATCCAGGGCCTGATGGAAAAACTGACCAAACTGAACGTCGGCCCAAAAGACAGCACCGAAATACAGGTGTCGGCGGCGGAGTTCGTCCTGGAAGGCCTGCACGCGCACAAGAAAATCGGCCGCAACGAGGAGCGCGTATTCACCGCGGGCGAGAAGCCAATAAAGGTCGCGGAGAAGCAGCCAACGTTTGAGCGGGAAGAGCCGGGGTTTGGGCGGAAGCGAGGATTTAATTAGAATTGGCTTCGTAATGGGTTTTGGGCACGGCACGGCTTCAGCCGTACCGTAAGCGTCGCATTTTCATTGCGGCTTTTAGCCGCTGAGGGACTGTGCGGCAGCTGCCGTCTATGCTGGAGTCTGGTATGCGATTCAAAACCGGAGACAAAACAGACATCGATCTGTGCGTTGCGTTAGAGCACGAATTCTTGCGTTGCCGCGACGCCTTCAAGGAATGTGAACGGTTCGCCACCATCGCGACGTTGAAAGGCAAGAATCCTCGGCTTTCTTACCGCATGTATAACGCCTATTCGGCGTTCGTGCATCACCTCTACGAGTTCATGCGCGGAGCCCATGCAAGGGAGGAGAAAAACACGAAAATTACCGACAAGAAACTGACCGGGGCAGAGAGGGCAAAACTTGACGAGGATTACATTTCGCTTCATACACAGCGTTTATTAACGAATAGGCGAACCGCTATACAGAACGGCACCGCTCCTAAATGGGAGAATGACATTAGCTACTACCCGGAGAGGGTTCCAAAGGAATTTGCGAAGGATTTTCGACAATTCCGGAATCGCGCCCACGCCCATGTTAGCTATGAGCGATCGTCAGGGCTAGATCCCTCCGAGTTTTTCGCGAAATACCACAAATATCTCTACCTCCTGTATCGGGACTGCAGCTGGTGGGAGCCACGAGATCAACAGTTCCCAGATCTCAATCAAATCACAGCTTTCACGATTTAAAACCCGCGAGTTGGTGGCGCGAGCATTTTGCTGTTAGCGCGGCAGAAACTAAGAGCATGAAGAGAATTCGCTACACGAAGTACGTTCCCGACCCCGCCGGCGAGATGAGCATGGAGGACCTGCTCGGCGCGCTGTCGGACTATTTCCTGCAGAGCGGATTCAACGACAACTTCTGGTACGAACTGCCCGATGGCGAGAAGACGCTGGACGAGTTGCGGCGCGCCCTCGAACAAGCGCTGCTCAACGGCGAGATGTTTGACGAGGAAATGCGCGACCGGCTCCAGCAGATGCAGATGGAGGGCGAACTCGAGGAGTTGATCGAGAAATTGATCGAGCGCATGCAGCAGGAAGACTATATATCGATCGATCGTCCATTCGAAGCCCAGCCGCACGATCCTTCCAGGCAATCGAGCGTGGGTGGACAGGTTGGCGAGGCGCAGCAGCAGGCGAAGTTCGAGATCACCGACAAGAGCCTCGATTTTCTGGGATTCAAGGCGCTGCGCGATCTGCTGGGGTCGCTGGGCAAGTCGAGTTTTGGACGCCATGACACGCGCGACATGGCAACCGGTGTCGAAGCCAGCGGCGCTTCGAAGCCGTACGAGTTTGGCGACACGTTGAATCTCGACATCACGGCGACGCTTTCTTCGGCCATCCAGCGCGAAGGGCTCGGGCTTCCTCTGAATCTCGAATACCGCGATTTGCAGGTGCATCAGTGCGAGTACCAATCGTCGTGCGCGACGGTGCTGATGCTCGACTGCTCGCATTCGATGATCCTGTATGGCGAAGACCGCTTCACTCCGGCGAAGAAAGTTGCGATGGCGTTGTCGCACCTGATCCGGACGCAGTATCCGGGAGACTCGCTGTCGCTGGTGCTGTTTCACGATTCGGCGGAAGAAGTCCCGCTCTCGCAACTGGCGCGAGTGAAGGTTGGGCCGTACTACACGAACACGCGCGAGGG
>CALAOW010000050.1 GCA_937889395.1 uncultured Pseudomonadota bacterium
TAGTTGTCGGATACGGGTCGTTGCTTAGCGGCTATGGGTTGCTGGCCGAGCGGCGCGGTGGCGCGAGCCGGCTGGTGGCGCGTGACGTGGCTCCGGTATCGATTCGAAATGCGCGGCGTGGACTGGCCAAGCCTTCGAGCCATGGCAGGTACCTGGCGATGGATATCGAGCCCGTCGATCGCAGCCTGCCAATTACCGCATCGACCGCGGCGGACAACCACGACGGCGGGATCGGCGGGCTGCTGCTGACGTTCGATCGCGACTGCGCGCCGACGATCGCGCGGCGCGAGGAATACGATGCTTATGCGTTCGAGCGGTTGATCGGAATTGCGGAGCGCGCGGGCAAACCGCTCGGCGAGTACCTGATGGAGATCGCGAGCGGGATGAATTTCGACCTGCTCACATACCGGATGGCGCTGCGCTCGATGCTTGACTACACGTCGCGGGGATATATTTTCCATCCGATCGAAATCGACGACGGCCGTATCGCGATAATTGCGATCGGTTCGGGATTCGAAGGCAGCGGAGACCCGAGGATTGTCTCGCGACGCCAGGAATTCGGGATGGACCGGCTGCTGTCGCTCGAGGAGTCGATGCGAACTGAAATTTGCGATTTCGATCGCGCGGGACAGGTAGGATACTACGCGGAGTGTATTCTCGGCGGATTGCATGGGCTGGACGTAGGCGACCTGGCGCCGCGGTTCGATCCGGATGCCGGATTGGTGCGCGAACTCGCAGCGCATCTCGGGCCGATCGCCGTCGGCGAGCGCGACAGGTTTATTGAGGCGACCTCGATCGACGTGGCGCGGTACCGCGAGCGGTTTTCGTTCTTATCGCGGCGCACGTCGAGCTTGACGGCGATCCTGGAGCTAGCGGGCATTATATAATGACAGGGACGAGTCGATGGCAACGAAAGCGAATTTTTCAATCCATGTAGCGAAAGAGAGTCTGAAATTTTCGGCCGCGCATTTTATCGCCTACCCGGGGTTTCGCGAGCCGCTGCATGGCCATAACTACCAGGTCGGCGTGTACGTCGAGGGGCGGCTGGCGAAGACCGGCTACGTGATCGATTTCGGGCTGATCAAAAAGCTGACCAAGGAGATCGTCGATCGGCTCGACGAGCGCACGATCGTTCCGGCCAACAGCGATTGCCTGACGGTTGAAGGACCCAAGGACGGGGTGGTGCGAATCCGCTACGAGAACGACGAGTTCGTGTTGCCGGCGGCCGACGTGTGTATCGTGCCTATCGTGCATAGCTCGGCGGAAGAACTCGCGCGCTACATTTGGGAGGAGTTGGCGGCGGCGCTGGGCGCGCGCGGTGCGCTGAAACTCGTGACGACGATGGAAATCTCGGTGGCCGAGGGACCGGGTCAGTCGGCGCACTATCGCGACTCGACGGGCGGCATCTGATCGCGTTCTCTCCGTAACAATTTCCGCGATTTATAGCGTCTAATCTGCTCACTTGCAGTCATCGTCCTGTCAACAGCGTGCGCAGCGTGAGACATTTTGCAAGTAAGCGGCGGTCTTTCATCGCCGCTTACGGAGCGAAATCAGGGGGTAGCGTTGCAAGCGAAATTTGCGGAGCCGGAGACGCCTTTTGGCGTCGAGCGGGCACTGGTCGGAGCACATCCGGCGATCGTGAAACTGCGCGCGTTGATCGAACGCGTCGCGCCGACCGAGGTCACCGTGCTGATCACGGGCGAGAGCGGGACCGGCAAGGAAGTGGTTGCGCAGGCGATTCATAGGCTGTCGCCGCGCAGCCTTCAGCCGTTCGTGCCGGTGAACTGCGCGGCGATTCCGCACGACCTGCTCGAGTCCGAGATGTTCGGCCATGAGCGGGGCGCATTCACGGGCGCCGCAGGATCGCGTCACGGGCTGCTGGCGACGGCAGATCGCGGCACGATCTTCCTGGACGAAATCGGCGAGATGCCAATCGGGTTGCAGGCGAAACTTCTGCGTGTGCTCGAAGACGGCGTGGTGCGGCCGGTTGGCGCGGACCGGGCGACGCGGGTCAATGTGCGCGTGATCGCGGCGAGCAACGTCGATTTGGGCACCGCGGTGGCGAAGGGCGCGTTTCGCGAGGATCTCTTCTATCGTCTGCAGGTAGTACCGATCGTGATTGCGCCGTTGCGCGAGCGGCGTTCGGATATCCCGCTCCTCACGGAACACTTTCTCGAGCGCATCCGCGATCGCACCCCCGGACGCGAAATCGCAATCAGCCGGGAGGCGATGGTGGCGCTATGGTCGTACGATTGGCCGGGCAATGTGCGCGAGCTCGAGAATATGGTCGAGCGGCTGGCGATCCTGTGCGAGGGCTCGATTATCGACACGTCGATTCTGCCAGACAACCTGGTGGCAGGCGCGCGGCCTGCGACGGCTCCGATTGCGGTCAAGCTCAGTGACGGCGCAGTGAACCTGAACGACTTGGTACGGGAATTGGAAGGTAGATTGATAAACGATGCGCTCAAGCAAGCCGGAGGGAACAAACAGGCCGCGGCGCGGTTGCTGGGACTCAAGCGGACGACATTTTCCGCGAAGCTGAGGCGTTGCGGTGTGATAGCTCCGGCGTCTTTGGACGATCGTGAGAAAGACTCGACGAGCAAGGAATCATATGGATGAAGCAATCAGAACGCCTCAGATAATGGTGGTTGACGACGATCAAGACACCGTCGCAATCCTCGCCCACCATTTGCGGCGCGAAGGCTTTGTCCCGATAGAGGCCAACTCCGGAGCACAGTGTCTCAAACTGGTTCATGAAAACGAAGTTGACGTAATTCTGCTCGATCTGATGATGCCTGAAATGGACGGCTTCGAGGTCGTGAAGGCGCTTAGGGATAATCCCGAGACCGCGGAAATCCCAATCATCATGATTACCGCGCGCGACGATTTGGATGCGCGGGCCGAGGGAATGCGCCTGGGAGTCAGCGACTTCCTGGCCAAGCCGGTATTCCGGCGCCAGCTCGCCGGCCGCGTCCGTGCACAGCTCGAAGTGGTCGAGACGGCCCGCAATGCGACTGCGGCGATGGATCGCCTCGAGGCGGTGAAGAATCGGTCGCAGCATTAGGCTGGTTGGCGAGATCGATCGCAGCGCCGGGCCCGCGTTTCGAGAAGCCCCTCCTGCCGCAGTGCGCGGGCTGCACGCGAGCGCATTGCGATCCCCTGACGCGTTCGACTACAAATTAGTGGGCAAGGATCGCTTCCAGGATCATCGCTGGAGATGACAAGGAGGAATTCGCGATGAACGGTGAGAGCCGAAAACCGCAAGCTAACATAATTGCGGCGCTGACTTACCTGCTGGGCTTCGTCACCGGCCTGATTTTTCTTTATCTCGAACCGTACAATCAAGACGAGTTCATCCGCTTTCACGCGCGTCAGTCGATTGGCTTCTCGGTTGCGTGGTTCGCCATCGGCATCGTGTTCAGCGTATTTATCGCGGTGCTGCCCCATGGATTGGGGTCGCTGCTTAATTTTCTTCTGACGCTGATCGACATCGCACTCGCGGTGTTCTGGGTTTTCCTCATGTACAAGGCCTACAACGGCGAGCGCTACCGGATTCCCGAGCTGGCCGACATCGTCGATAGCATCACGGGAACTCCGACCGCGTAGCATCGCGCTCA
>CALAOW010000051.1 GCA_937889395.1 uncultured Pseudomonadota bacterium
GGGGTTGGGTAAATGGATTTCGAATTTACTCCTGAACAGGAAGCGTTCCGCCACAAGGTTCGCGCCTGGCTCGACGCGAATCTGCCCAAGGACCTGTGCGTTGACGATGCCCAGGATGAACGTGTCGCGCCCAATCGTGACGTCTTCGAACGCCGCCGCGCGTGGCAGGCCAAGCTCCACAGCGCCGGATACGCCGGCCTGTCGTGGCCCAAAGCGTACGGCGGCCACGCCGCCAGCCTCATCGAGCAGGTCATTTGGGACGAGGAATATTCCCGCGCCCGCGCGCCCGTGCTGCCCGGATATTTCGGGCTGGGACTATGCGGTCCCACGCTGATGAATTGGGGGACCGAGGCGCAGAAGAAACGCTTCATCCCGCGAATCCTCGGTGCCGACGACATCTGGTGCCAGGGCTACTCGGAGCCGGGCGCCGGTTCCGATCTCGCCGGCCTGTCCACCCGCGCCGCCGACATGGGCGACTACTTTCTCGTCAACGGCCAGAAAGTCTGGACCTCTGGCGCGCAGTACGCCGATTGGATGTTCATGCTCGCGCGCACCGACCCCGAAGCGCCCAAGCATCGCGGCATCAGCTATCTGCTGCTCGACATGAAAAGCCCGGGCATCACCGTCCGGCCGCTGGTCCTGATGAACGGGCACTCGCATTTCAACGAAGTCTTTTTCGACAACGCGCAAGTGCCCAAGGAAAACCTGGTCGGCCCGCTCAACGAAGGATGGAAAGTCGCGATGACGACGCTTAGCTACGAGCGCGCATCCGCCGGCGGCGGCGGCCATAGCTCGCAGGTGCGCCGCCTTGCGGAACTCGCGAAGATCGTCCACGTCGACGGCAAGCCCGCGTGGGAACAGGAATGGGTGCGGCAGCAGCTTGCGCAATTCATCATCGAGTGCGAGGCCGCGCGCTACACGCGCCTGCGCTCGCTCACGCGCCAACTTCGAGGATTGCCGCCCGGACCTGAGGGCTCGGTGCTCAAACTGTTCGGCTCCGAACTGGGCGTGCGCATCGCGCGCTTCTCGACCGAACTGCTCGGCGCCTACGGCCTCGTCGGCGAGCCCACCGGCGTCGTCGCCGATTCTCCGCGATGGCTGAACCGCGTCCTCAGCTCGCGCCAATACACAATCGCGGGCGGCACCAGCGAAATCCAGCGCAACATAATAGGCGAGCGCACGCTGGGCCTCCCCAAGGGATGATCGTCAGCCGGCGAGCTTTGCGCGCAGGAGGTCGTTGATCACTTTCGGGTTTGCCTTTCCGCCCATCGCTTTCATCACCGCGCCGACGAAAAATCCGAACAGCTTGTCGCGTCCCGCGCGGTACTCGGCGACTTTTTCCGGCTCTGCCGCGAGTATCTTGTCGCATGCGGCCGCGATCGCGTCTTCATCCGATACTTGCGCGAGGCCCAGCTCGGCGATCGTCGCCTCCGCTCCCTTGCCGGATTTCACCATCGCGGCAAATGCGGTCTTCGCGGCATTCAGGCTTACCTTCTGTCCTTCGACCATCCGCAGAATCGCGCCGACTTCGGCCGCCGGCGGTACTGCCTCGGCGAACGCCTTGTCCGAGTCGCGCGCGACGCGCAGCACTTCCGTCATCACCCAGTTCGCCGCGCTCTTGCGATTCTTGAGTCCCGGCAGCGTGGCTTCGAAGTAGTCGGCGACGTCGCGATCGGCGATCAGCACGCCCGCCTCGTATTCCGTCAGTCCGAGTTCGCGCACGTAGCGCGCTTTCCGGTCCGCCGGCAGCTCGGGCATTGACGCGCGTACCTTTTCTTCCATTTCGGCCGGCACAATCAGCGGCGGCAGATCCGGCTCGGGGAAATAGCGATAGTCATTCGCATACTCTTTCGAGCGCATCGCGCGCGTTTCCTTGCGCGCGGGATCCCACAGAAGAGTTTCCTGCGCGACTCTGCCGCCTCCCTCGACAATCTCTATTTGGCGTCCGACCTCATACTCAATTGCGTCTTCGACGAAGCGGAACGAGTTGAGATTTTTGATTTCGGACCTGACGCCGTATTCTTTCGCGCCGCGCTTGCGGATCGACACGTTGCAATCGCATCGGAAGCTGCCTTCCTCCATCTTGCCGTCGGACGCATCGACGTACCGAAGTATCGCGCGCAGTTGGCGCAAGTACGCGCCCGCGTCCTCGGCCGAGCGCAGGTCGGGCTCGCTGACGATCTCGATCAGCGGCACCCCCGAGCGATTGAAATCGACCAGACTCGCGTTTTCGCCGTGGATATTCTTGCCCGCATCTTCCTCGATATGGATTCGCGTGAGCCCGATTCGGCGCGTCTCGCCATTCTCGGTTGGCGGCAAATCGATATAGCCGCCTTTGCAGATGGGAGTTTCGTACTGACTGATCTGGTAGCCCTTGGGCAGGTCGGGATAGAAATAGCTCTTTCGATCGAAAACAGAATAGGGCGCGATCGCGCAATGCGCCGCCAGCCCGGTTCGAATCGCGAGTTCCACCACCCGCCGGTTGAGGACAGGCAGCACGCCTGGCATCCCCATGCACACCGGGCAGACGTTCTCGTTCGGACCCGCGCCGAAAGTCGTCGAGCATCCGCAGAACAGTTTCGAGCGGGTCAGAAGATGGGTGTGGACTTCGAGCCCAATCACCGCCTCGTATGCTTCCCGATTCATCGCAAATTTCCGTCAGACCGCGGGTGTCCGCGGCTTGAATGTGCCAGTGCGCTCGAATGCGTCGCCCGCGCGCAGGATTGTTTCCTCGGCGAATGGCGGCGCGATCAATTGCATCCCAATCGGCAGATTGTTCGAATCGTGGCCGCACGGAATCGACATCCCGGGCAGACCGGCCAGGTTCACCGAAATCGTAAAGATGTCCGACAGGTACATCGTCAGCGGATCGTTCATCTTCTCGCCGATCTTGAAGGCCGTGGTCGGCGCAACCGGCGTGACGATCAAATCGCACTTCTCGAACGCGCGCTCGAAGTCGTTGCGAATCAGGGTGCGCACCTTTTGCGCCTTCAGATAGTAGGCGTCGTAGTAGCCCGCCGAGAGCGCGAACGTGCCGAGCATGATGCGGCGCTTGACCTCGGCGCCGAACCCCTTCGCCCGCGTCGTTTCATACAGCGCGATATTATCCTCGGCGTTGACGCGCAGACCGAAGCGGATACCGTCGTAGCGGGCGAGATTGGCGCTCGCCTCGGCGGTCGCGACCAGGTAATACGCCGCGATGGCGTAGCCGGTGTGCGGCAGCGAGATTTCGACCGTCGAGGCGCCCAGAGATTCGTAGTTCTTGAGCGCGGAGCGGATCGACTTTTCGACCTCGGGTTGCATCCCTTCGACGAAATATTCGCGAGGCACGCCGATTCGGAGTCGGCCCACGTCGCCCGTCAGCGCGCGTTCGTAGTCGGGCACCGGACGCGCCGAGCAGGTCGAATCGCGAACGTCCTTGCCGGCGAGGGTGCGAAGGATTATCGCGGCGTCGCGCACCGATCTCGCAAACGGACCGACCTGATCGAGCGACGACGCGTATGCGACGACGCCGTAGCGGCTGACGCGGCTGTAGGTCGGCTTGATTCCGACTACGCCGCAGAACGACGCCGGCTCGCGAATCGATCCGCCGGTGTCGGTGCCCAGAGAACCCAAGCATTCGTGCGCCGCGACTGCGGCCGCAGAGCCGCCCGACGATCCGCCGGCGACGCGCGCGGTATCGTGAGGATTCATCGTCGGCCCGAACGCGGAGTTCTCGGTTGACGAGCCCATCGCGAATTCATCCATATTGGTCTTGCCGACGAAAATCGCGCCGTCCGCGCGCAGGCGCTCGATCACGGTCGCGTCAAACGGCGGCACGAAGTTCTCCAGGATTCGCGACGCGCAGGTCGTGCGAATGCCTTTGGTCGCGTAGATATCCTTGATGCCGAGCGGGATTCCGCACAGCGCCGGCGCGTTGCCCGCGGCGAGGCGAGCGTCAGCCGCGCGCGCCTGCTCGAGAGCCTCCTTCTCGCACACCGTGATGAAGGCGTGGAGCCGGGGCTCGGCGGCGGCGATGCGGTCGAGGCAATCGCGCGTCAGCTGCGTCGCGGTGATTTCGCGCGCGCGGAGTTTCGACGATGCGTCGGCGATTGTGAGTTTGTTCAGTTCCGATGCCATGCGGGAGGTCTTTTCGACCAAGCTTCTACTCGATTATTTTCGGCACTTTGAAGTAACCGCGCTCGCTCGAAGGCGCGTTGGCGAGCATCGCCTCCGCGTCGGGACGGTTGGTCACTTCGTCGTCGCGCATGGGCATGCCGGCCTCGCCGACCTGCGTCGTCGGCGCGACATCTTTGGTGTCGAGTTCGTTCAATTTATCAACGTAGGCAAGCATTTCGTCCATGTCGGCGCGCAGGCGCTCTTCCTCTTCCGGCGACCATTCCAGACGCGCCAGACGCGCGACGTGGCGCACCTGCTCGAGCGTTATCTTCGTTTCGGCCATCGCGATTCCCCGCGAATCGTAACATTCCGCGCGTTCCATGTCAGGGGAGTACATAATTAACGCCGAACG
>CALAOW010000052.1 GCA_937889395.1 uncultured Pseudomonadota bacterium
CAGCAGGATGCGTTTCTGCCGCATGTCGAGAGCGGGCTGATCACGCTGATCGGCGCGACCACGGAAAATCCTTCGTTCGAGGTCATCTCGGCGCTGCTCTCGCGGATGCGGCTGCTCGTGTTGCATCCGCTCTCGGAGGAAAACCTCGCGACATTGGTGCATCGCGCGCTCGCCGATACGGAGCGCGGGCTCGGCGGCGGCGGGCTCAAGCTCGGAGTCGGCGCGATCGACGAGATAGTTCGATACGCCGACGGTGACGCGCGGCGTGCGCTCGGCACGCTCGAAATTGCGGCGGAGTTCGCGCAAAACGCGGGCGCGACGCTGATCACGCCCGAACATATTCGCGAGTCGGCGCAGCAGAAGGCTCTCCTCTACGATCGCGCGGGCGAGGAGCACTACAACGTCATCTCGGCCTTCATCAAGAGCATGCGCGGCAGCGATCCCGACGCCGCGATTTACTGGATGATGCGGATGGTCGAGGCGGGCGAGGATCCGCTGTTCATCGTGCGGCGGATGGTCGTGTTTGCGTCAGAAGACGTCGGCAACGCCGATCCGCGCGCCTTGCAAATAGCGATCGCGGTCAAGGAGGCGGTGGACTTCGTCGGGATGCCCGAAGGCGTCATTCCGCTCGCGCAGGGCGTGACCTACCTGGCCAGCGCGCCCAAGTCCAACGCGTCGTATCGCGCGATGCGCCAGGCGGGCGAAGATGCGAAAACGCTTGGCGCCTTGCCGGTGCCGCTTCATTTGCGCAACGCGCCGACGCAGATGATGAAGGGACTCGGCTACGGCAAGGACTACCGCTATCCGCACGATTTCGAAGGCGCGCTGGTCGCGCAGAACTACTTGCCGGACGAATTGGACGAAAAGGTATATTACCAACCGTCCGAGCGCGGCTACGAAATCAGGATCCGCGAGTTTCTTGCCCGCGCGCGCGAGGCGCGCAACAGCGCATCGCGGCGCAAGCCGGCCGGAAAGGACTGACAGAAAAAAAGCGAACCGCGAGAGCCGGACTGTGTCCGTTCCCGCGGTTCACAAGAATCAGGCCGAGAGATTACTTCGTGCCGAGAACTGAATCCTTCAGCGCCTTGGCCGCGGTGAAGCGAAGCCGGGTGCGCGCCGGAATCTTGATCTCCTGACCGGTGGCCGGATTGCGGCCCATGCGCGCCTTGGTCTTGCGCTTGCGGAAGATACCGAGGCCGGCCAGCCGCAGCGATCCTTCCTTCTTGAGCTCGCGGACGACCAGCGCGTTGAGTTCATCGAGCACGGTCTTCCCCTGCTTCTTGGTGAGTCCGAGCTTTTCAGCCATGTAGGCTGCTACCTGCGACTGCGTCATCATCCTCCTCCTTGCGTCCCGGGTTGCGGGCTTTCAGTGAGGGTGACCGAGTGGCGCGCCAATTTCAAGGGCGGACGGCAGGAAAATCGCGATTTTTTCTAGGGATCGTGATGGTTTTTGCACAGGCCCGCCGCCGCCCCGTTGAGCCCCAAGGGTTTTGCGCGGGAGGATCGCGCAACCCGCACGGTCGCGCCGTCAGTAGCGGACTTCAACGAGGTAAAGACCGCCGGGCGGCGCGTTGGCCGGAACCGCTTGACGATTTCGTGCGGCGAGAATCGCGGCGATTTTATCAACCGTGAGCTTGCCGCGTCCCACGTCGACCATCGCCGCGACCATCGCGCGCACCATGTGGCGCAGAAAACTGGTTGCCTCGACGTGGTAGAGAAGAACGCCGTCGTCGCGCGTCCATTTGCTTGCAATCACGCGGCGGACCGTGGTCCTTACTTCGGTGCCGAGGGAGCGGAACGCGGCGAAATCGTGCTCGCCGACAAAGATGCGCGCGGCGCAGTTCATCGCCGCAAGATCGAGACGGTCGCGGACCAGCCAGCTGTAGCGATACTCGAAGGCGGACGCGACCTTGCGATTCAGCACGCGATATTCGTACACGCGCGAGCGGGCGGCGCGCCGCGGCTCGAAGTCATCGGGCGCGGGCGAGATGTCGAGCACCACGATGTCGGCCGGCAGCATCGCGTTGAGAGCGCGCTGCAATTGCGCGGGGTCGAACGGACGTGGAAGCGAAATCGAAGCGACCTGCCCGCGCGCATGTACGCCGGCGTCGGTGCGGCCCGAACCGTACACGCGGATCGGGGTTAAAAAAATCCGCTCGAGCGCCGCTTCGATCCTTCCCTGTATGGAATCGTGGCGCGGCTGAAGCTGCCATCCGGAATAGTTGGCGCCGTCGTACTCGATCGTGAGCTTGAGGACCATCGCGCGGCGGCCGGGTCAGGTCAGCGCCGGCGAGCTGAGCGCCAGCGTCTCGGCGATCCAGAGCGCTCCCAGAGCCGCCAGGCGCGTATTGTCGAACACGCACCACAGCGACAGCGAGTCGGGGCGCGTCTCGACGCTGACGACGATGGCCTCCTGGCCCACGGCGTCGATCACGCCGAGCGGTTCGCCCTCTTCGGCGATCAGAATACCGGGGGCGACGCGCAGCAGTTCGACCGCGTCTTTGCCGTCGCCTCTGCTATCGCGGGGCCGCGGGATATCGACGGTCAACGCGGAACCGTGCAGGACGGGAATTGCGGCGACCTGCACGGAAAGCACGGGCGAGCCGTCGAACAGCGCCGCGACTTGCGCAGCGATTGCAGTTGCGACGGAGCGCTCATGCTCGCGCATGAAAGCATTGAAGCCGCGCTGGACTTCGTCATCGTCCAGCTCCAGGCGCGCGCTCAGAAGATCCGTGGTCTGATCGACCGTGGCGGTCAGCATGTTCATGCCGCCGGCGCTCGCGCCGAGCATCGCGGTGGCGGCGGCGAATCCAGCGTGGATGCCAAGGGCCTTCAAACAGGTGCCAAGAACGTGGGCGACGGGATGAGGAGTTGCGAAAACCGTCGCATTGCGCAATTTCGCGATCGCCTCGCGCGGAGTGAGTCCGGGCGCGACCATCGGCACATCCGAGGGCGGGCGATTCGCCGCGCTCAGATCGATCAGAATCGGTCCCGGCCGTGCGGCGACAATTTCGGCGGCGCGCGGAGCGGGGATTGCGAGAAAAGCGATATCGAAATCCCGAAGACCGGCGGGACTCTCGAGCGCATCGACGAGGCGCTCTTCACCGGCGGCGTCGACGGTCTGCATGGCGCCCGCTTCGGTGGCGAAGAGTTTCAGTTCGCTGAGCTGGAATCCGCGCGCGGCGATCAGTTCGATGAGCTGGTTGCCGACCGCGCCGGTGGCGCCGACAACCGCCACTCTCGGCTCGCGGGAAATACTCATTCGCCTTCGCTTTCGGTGCTCTCGAGCTTTTCACGCACCAGACGGCCCATCGCCTTGCATCCCACGGTCTGCGTTCCGGCGCCGCCGTGAAGGTCGCGAGTGCGATAGCCGTCGCGCACGACAGAATCGACGGCCTGCGAAATCAACTCGGCTTCGGAGCGCATCCCGAGCGAATGTTCGAGCAGGAGAGCCGCCGACAGGATTGCGGCGAGCGGATTGGCCTCGTCGCGGCCCGCGATGTCCGGTGCGCTGCCGTGAATCGGCTCGTAGAGACCGACGCGAAAACCGGCGCTGTTGAGCTCCTCGCCGAGCGACGCCGATGGCAACAGGCCCATCGAGCCGGCAATTACCGAGGCCTCGTCGGTCAGGATGTCGCCGAACAGGTTCTCGGTGACGACCACGTCAAAGTCCTTGGGACGGCGTATCAGATGCATCGCCATCGAATCGACCAATTGATTCTCGAACGCGACGTCCTTGAATTGCGCACTCAACTCGGTCGCGATCTCGCGCCACAAGCGAGACGTCGCGAGCACGTTGGCCTTGTCAACCGAGGTCAGTTTTTTGCGGCGCTCGCGAGCCAACTCGAAGGCAAACTTGAGCACGCGGGTAATCTCGGCTTCGGTGTAAAAGCAGGTATCGACCGCCTCGCGGCCGTCCTTCGCCATGCGCTTTTCGCTCGGCTTTCCGTAATAGATGCCGCCGGTCAGTTCGCGAATGAGGACCACGTCGACGCCGCCGATCACATCGGCCTTGAGCGGCGACGCGGCCGCCAGCTCTTTGATGGTTTTGACGGGACGGAGGTTGGCGAACAGACCCAAAGCTTTTCTTAATCCAAGCAGCGCCTGCTCGGGACGCTGCTCTGCATTGGGCTTGTCCCATTTCGGTCCGCCGACGGCGCCGAGCAGGATCGCATCGCTGTCCTGCGCGAGCTTGAGCACTTCATCGGGCAGCGGGGTGCCGGCGGTGTCGAGTGCGTGACCGCCAATCAAGCCCTCCTTGAACTCGAGATCGACGGCGGATCGGCGCGCGATGATCTTGAGAACTTGCAGGGCTTCGCCGACGACCTCGGGGCCGATGCCGTCACCTTTGAGAACTAGAATTTTATAGGCCATGCGAAAGCGCTGAACGCCTGGAGGTGAAGGATCGGGAGGAGCGTCAGACTGTCTCGACCCGTCAGTGTATAGCCTCGAAAATTAGGAGCGCAGATTGGCGCGATGGCGCTGCAGCAAACCCCGCCTCAATGGCGGTCGCCGCCGAAAGCCGCACGTCGCACAGGGTGAAGAGCGAATTCAAGTTCAAACTCAAGCCCTCAAAGCAGTAGCCCAAGTGGATGTTGCGGGCAAGCCCCACGGCGCCTCATGGGACGTCGGTGGTGGGCTTGAGCGGAGCATGCCTGTTGCGCGCCTTGAGCCGGTTGAGCGCGTTTACCAGCGCGAGCGCGCTGGCCATCACGATATCGCTGTGCGCGCCCTGGCCGGCGACGGTCACGCCGTTGTCGCGAATCATGCAGCTCACTTCGCCGAGTGCGTCGGTGCCGCCGGTAATCGCTTTGACTGCGTAACGTTCCAGGGTTGGATTGAATCCGGCGATTTTGTAGATCGCCTTGTAGCACGCGTCGACCATCCCGTCGCCTTCGCCCTCGGCCGAGCACTCTTTTCCATCCACGCGCATCGTGACTTCCGCGTGCGGCGTGCTCTTGCTGGACGAACCGACTTTCAAATCGACCAGCTCGAAGTGATCGATTGTCCGGCGCGCGGTCTCGGTGACGAGCGCGAGGATGTCATCGTCGTACACAATTTTCTTTTTGTCGCACAGCGCCTTGAACTCGGCGAACGCCTTGTTCACGTCCACCTCGTCGATATCGACGCCAAGTTCCTTGAGCCGGTTGGTAAACGCGTGGCGCCCGGAATGCTTGCCCAGCACCAGCTTGTTCGAGGGGATGCCGACATCCTCGGGCTTCATGATCTCGTAGGTAAGCTTGTACTTCAGGACGCCGTCCTGATGGATTCCGGCTTCGTGCGCGAACGCATTGTCGCCGACGATCGGCTTGTTGGCCGGCACGGATTGGCCGATGACCTGCGACAGGAGGCGCGAGGCCGGATAGATCTGCCGCGTGTTGACGCGCGACTGTACGCCCATCAGGTCGTGGCGCGTCTTCATCGCCATCACGACTTCTTCCATCGAGCAGTTGCCCGCGCGCTCGCCGATGCCGTTGATGGTGCATTCGATCTGGCGGGCGCCGTTGCGAACCGCCGCCAGCGAATTCGCGACCGCCAGGCCGAGATCGTTGTGGCAGTGCGCGCTCCAGATGACCCTGTCGGCGCCGGGAACTTTTTCGCGCATGTACGCAAACATCCGGCCGAGTTCCTCCGGGATCGCGTGGCCGGTGGTGTCGGGCAGATTGATCACTGTGGCGCCGGCGCGAATCACCTCGCTGCAAACGTCAACCATATAGTCCCAGTCGGAGCGCGAAGCGTCCTCGCACGAGAACTCGATGTAGTCGAGATGCTTTTTTGCGCGCGTGACGGCCCAGGTGGCGGCGTCGAGCACGTCCTCGCGATTCATGTTGAGTTTGTATTTGAGATGTATTTCCGAGGTCGCGATGAAAATGTGAATGCCCGGATGCGCGGCCTTGTCGACTGCGCGGAGCGCCGAATCGACATCTTCCTCGCGGGTGCGCGAGAGGCTGAGCACGACGGGTTCGGTCACCGCCTGCGCGACCCGATTCACGGACTCGAAGTCGCCGGGCGAAGAAACGGCAAAACCGGCCTCGATGATATCGACGTTCAGGCGTTCCAGTTGACGCGCGAGCGCGATCTTCTCCTCGACGTTCATCGTGCATCCGGGCGACTGCTCGCCGTCGCGCAGCGTCGTGTCGAAGATTCGGACGTAGTCGGTTTCGTAGTCCTTCGAGGCCGTGTTCGCGTGTGCCATCGTCATTCCTCCCGCATCGTCGCCGCGGGATCAGCGGGCCGATCGTTCGCCATGAGCGGAAAAAGAAAACGCCCCGGGCGGCTTCGATCGGCCCACTGCCCGGGGCGTGTGTCTCAGTTTAATCAGGCCGTCAGACCTGTCCGGACGCGCGCCTGGCGTGGGCCCGTGTAAGGGCCAGGCTCAGCAGCAGCTCCGGTAGCAGGTTGCAATACATCGTGTGCGGATTGTAAGCGGCGGCGGAGACGCCAGTCAAGGCGGTCGTCGATGGCGCAAAG
>CALAOW010000053.1 GCA_937889395.1 uncultured Pseudomonadota bacterium
GCGCGAATCTGGGGAAATCCCAAGGCGCGCGAAATTGGCGAACGCGTACTAATCACGCCGGACGACCGCGTTTTTACCATCGATCCGCCGGCGATTTTCCGCCGCCGCGCGCCTGTCGAAATTGAGATCGGCGCGGGCAAGGGCGAATTCATTATCGAGCACGCCGCCGAATTTCCCGAGCGCGACTTTATCGCGGTCGAACTCTCCGCGACGGTCACCCGCCTGCTGGCCGTGCGATGCGGCCGCGCGGGGCTCGATAATTTGCGCGTCGTCAGAATGGACGCGCGCACTCTCGTCAATCTGATGCTCCCGGACGCGAGCGTGAGCGCGTACCATATCTACTATCCGGACCCCTGGCCCAAGGAGCGCCACGTCAAGCATCGGCTGTTCACGCCGACGTTCGTCGCGAGTCTGTTTCGTACCGTCGAGCCGGGCGCAACCGCCTACGTCGCAACTGACGTGCGCGATTACGCGGGCGAGATCTTCCCGATGATGCTCGCGGCAGGGTTCATCCGCGCCGTCGAGGCCGCGCCCGGCGCGGAGCGAACCGGGTTCGCGCGCAAGTACGTGGCTGCCGGGAAACCAGTTTTTTCGGCTTCGTTTCGCAAGCCGCGCAATTCAACAAGTCCCTGAATTTGCTCGGTTATCGCCGCCATGCCCCGAATCGGGGTTCGGGCTCGGATTGCAATGCGCAACAGCGTTGTTTAACCTTTTTGCGTCTCTCTAAGATGAAACGATTGCTCTTGATATTGGTGGCTTTTGCTCTGCTGCCCGCGGCCGCTTGCAGTCTGCGCCAGAAGCCCACCGGCGAGAACTACTACGCGCAAGGCCAGCTTGATTTCGCGACCAGGGAGTACAAGGCCGCGATCGAAAACTATCAGCAGTTGATCGATAAGTTCCCGTTCAGTCCGTACGCCGAGGATGCCGAGATGAAAATCGGCCTCGCCCATTACCAGCAAAAGGATTACGCCGAAGCGATCGCCGCGCTCGACGATTTCCAGCGGATGCATCCGACCAGCAAAAACCTCGAACTCGTCACCTACTACATCGGGCTGAGTTACTACGATCAGATGGGCCGCGAGGACCAGGATCAAGGCAAGACCATGGCGGCGCTCAGGCGCTTCCAGGAATTGGAACAGCGCTTTCCGGAAGGTGACTTCGCCGAACTGGCGCACGAGAAGGTCCTGGTATGCCGCGAGATGCTCGCACGTAACCAGATGATCGTCGGCAACTATTACTACAAGCGCGCGAACTTTCGCGCGGCGGAGTCGCGATTTGCCGAACTGATGCAGAAATATCCGGAGACTCCCGTCGCCCCGGACGCGCTGTTCGAGCTCGGAATTTCGCTCGAGAAGGAAGGCAAGCGATACTCGGCGGCGCAGGCTTTCGCCGCCGTCAAGAAGCATTTTCCCAACTCCAACTACGCGAAAAAAGCCCAGACCGAGCTGGCCAAGCTCCACCAACCAATCGATACCGAAGAAGATCCGCTTCCACTGGTGCTCGCCGAGACCGGCTACGGCGGAAATCCCGATGATGCGAACGCGGACAAAGTTGTCGTGCGCCAGCGCTCCGACGTACGCGGTACCGATGTCGCGTCGGCCGCTGGCGGGTCGGCATACGGATCCGACGGACTGCCAATCCTCAACACGCCATCGTCGTCGCCCGCCGCGGGTGCTCGAGCACCATCGCCGGAGACACCGGCCATGATGCATGCGCCCGATGCGTCGCAGCCCGATCTTCCCAGCCGAAAGCCCGGCGGGCCGGACGTGATGCGTGCGCCTGCCCGTATCCTGCCGGCGCCCACCGGCAGTATCGCCGGCGCCGCAAACGCCCAGGCGCACGCGATGACAGGCGCCGCCAGCTCGGCGCCGGAGCCGTCGTTGCATCAGATGGAGTCGGGCGCGGGCGCGCCGGCGTCTGCGCCGTTGTCGTTAAGCGAGCCGCCCACCGCCGGTCCCGCGACCCTCAAGACGATCAGGTTGTCATCGAACGATCCGCCGCTGTCGGTGATTCTTGAACTCAGCGGGCCTGTCAGCTTCGACAAAAACCTCCGCAGCAATTCCGCCGGTTCGACCGCGACGGTTGTACTCAAGGACGTTACACCCGACTCGGCCCTGCAGACTCATCTCGTGTTCGACAAGTCGATTTTCAAGGATTGCAACGTCTCGAGCAGCTCGTCGGGAACGACCGTGACCCTGAACATGCAGCCGGTCGCGCACTTTGCGGTCGTGCCGCTGGCGGGGCCGCCGCGCCTGCTGGTGACGTTTACGCCGCAGGCGGGAAGCCTCAAGACCAGCGCCGCGAACTGACAAAATCCCTACGCGCGCCCGCCCCCGATCCGCCGCGTCCGCCGCTGTCATTCTAGAGCGAAGCGAAGAATCCCGGATTTTTTTCCTTGCCGTGTGCCCGTGGCACCACCCTGACAGGGCGACGCCGACGCGAGTCATCGAGCGTCGGGAGCGGGTCCAAATTCCAGGATGCCTTTCTCTGCGCGCTCTTCTTTTCCGTAATCCCGACCGAAGCGCACCGCCCCCGGATCTTTTTCTTCGCCTCACTTCTCCGCTTCCCCTTCTAACAGGGCGAAGCCCGCATCCTCTCTCCCTCACTGGGTGCAGGGGTCACCCCTGCACAAGGAAGTGTGAAACCCACGGTGGGTTTCACATTTAAGTTCTTCCCTTTGCTTCCTTGCTCTACGTGCGCAATCGCCCCCGTCGCCACGGGCCGATCACGCGAAGACTTCGTCGAACCTGATGCCGAGGAATTTGAGCACCACTTCGGCGTAAACCTTCAGCCCCCAGTAAAAGCCCTCGACAGGCATTCGCTCGTCGGTGCCGTGATAGAGCGAGCCGAACGGGATGTGCGCATCGAGCTTGACCGGCGAGAATCCGTAACACGCGGCCCCGAGCTTCGAATAAAACTTGTTGTCGGTGGCGCCGGGGATCATCCAGGCAATCGCACGCGCGCCGGGATCGGCCGCCTCGACAGTCTGCTTGATCAACTCAAACAGCGCAGTCGCAGGACTCGTCTCCGCCGGTGGTGCGGTCTTGAGCAACTCGAAAGTCGGCTCGGGACCGACGATCTGGCGCAGCTCGGCCATGAAGCTCTCGGGATCTTCGCCGGGCAGGGTGCGGCCGTCCAGCACGATCGTCGCCTCGCCGGGAATCACGTTGTCCTTGTACCCGGCGCGCAGAATCGTCGGCGACACCGTGTTGGCAAGCATCGGCGCGAACAGCGGCCCGGGCGATTCGATCGGCACGCCCATCTCCTCGAGCGTCCGGCGCATAAGCGGCGAGACATTCGTGCGCATCGGCGTTTTCACGATCCTGGTGATCAACTCGGAAATTCTGGCGATCGCAGTGTCCGGGCGCGGCATCGATCCATGCCCCGGCATCGCGGTGACCTTCATCTTGATCGTGACGAAGCCCTTCTCTGCCACCTGGATCGGGTAGAAGCGGCGGTTGCCGAGATGAACGGTGAAGCCGCCGAGCTCGTTCAATACGTAAGCCGCGCGGACCAGTTCGGGGTGCTGCTCGACGAGAAATTTCGCGCCAAAATCCGAGCCGGCCTCCTCGTCCGCGACCGCCGCCAGTATCACGTCGCGATTCGGCTTCGCCCCCGCCCGCTTCATCGCGGTCATCATCACCATGTCCATCGCGCATTTGGACTTCATGTCGATCGAGCCGCGCCCCCATACGCATCCTTGCGCGAATTCGCCGCTGAACGCCTCGTGCGTCCATCCCGATCGCTCGACGGGAACGACGTCGGTATGCGACGAGAGCAGCAGGGCGCCTGCGGAAGAATCGGTACCCGCATAGCGCGCAACCAGATTAGCCCGGGTTGGTGCGCCTTCGCGGATCACGAAACTGATGCCATGAGCGCCCAGCGCGTCCGCAATATAATCGGCTGCTATTCGTTCGTTGCCCGGCGGGTTGCTCGTGTCGAGCCTGACCAGCGCGCGCAGACAATCAAGCGCCTCCTGCTGGATCGCCTGCCAGGAGATTCTCATTGACCTGCCTCTTCCGGTGAATCCGAAATTGTCATAAAAAGCTACAACCTGTTACAACGCCAGTGCGGATATTTGAACGCCGATTATCGCTAGT
>CALAOW010000054.1 GCA_937889395.1 uncultured Pseudomonadota bacterium
AGGGCGTTTCGTGACGATGATGGGCGCGGAAACGATCAACACGTACAACAATCTGGGCTACAACGAATCGAAGAGCATCATCTTCGGCTTCGGGATTCCATTTACGCATACCGGAATCCGTGCGAGCTATACCTTCAACGATTACGTCTCCGCCAGCGTCGGCCTGAACAACGGATGGGATGATCCCGCCGCATTCAACAATGGCGGTCCCAACTATGAGGGCGAGTTGACACTCAACAACAAGGACAAGTCGCTGAGCTTCGTACTCAACCCCATGTGGGGACCGAACTCATTCACCGTATCGCCCGCCGGCGGCACCGGTCATTCCAACTCCAATCTGGGCGCGATCGATGCGGTCGCGACCTGGAAGCCGTCATTCGTGCCCAATCTCACGCTTCAGACCGAGTATCTGTACGCAAGCGAGACCGGTCCGGTAGTCAACGGTCACAGCGCGACGTGGCAGGGACTGGCGCAGTACCTGGTGTACGACTTCACCCCTTCGCTCGAGTCGGCGACGCGTGGCGAATTCTTCCAGGACAAGGATGGGTCGCGTACCGGGACTGCTCAGACACTGTGGGAAATTACCCAGACGCTGAGCTACAAGGTACCCAACGTGACGGGACTGCTGGCGAGGCTCGAGTACCGTCATGACAATTCCAGCCAGAACTATTTCTCGAACAATAATTTCGTCAACCCGGTGACCGGCACGCAGCATCTATGGCACGGCCAGGACACCCTGGGCGCCAACGTCATTTACGCCTTCTAAGAGAGGAGCGAATCAGGCGCGCGTCGATGCGCCAAGCGGCGGGTCCGATGAAGCGGACCCGCCGCTTCTCTTTTGTTCTGCTGGAAGCATGCGATCGATGCGTGATAGTAGTTTTTCTCGCGCGCACCTCATGAATCACGCCTCTGCCGCCGTAATCCTCGTCCTGCTCCTGTTCGGACCGCTCGCTATCGCGAAGATCGAGCACGATATCGAGCTCTACTGCCTCGCGCTCGGCGTGCTTGCGACCATCCTCGGGACCGGCTTCACGCGGGAGTTGATTTCAGAGGCGTTGCACGAGCCGGTCGCTATCAGCGTCGCCGTGATGGTCGCCGCGCTCCTGTTCGGATGGACGCGGCGCAGGCTCGACCGGGTCTTCAACCGGCTGCGCAAGCGAGTATCGCGACCGGTACTGACCGCCGCGTCGGTTTTCGCGATCGCATCCATCTCCAGCGTCATCACCGCGATCGTCGCCGCCCTGGTGCTGGTCGAGGTGATGGGCCTGCTTCATTTCGCACGCGACAAGCGGGTGCGCGTGACGGTTGCGGGATGCTTCGCGATCGGCCTGGGCGCATCGCTGACGCCGCTGGGCGAGCCGCTCTCGACGCTTGCCGCGCGAGCGCTCAATCTGGGTTTCTTCGGGCTGTTCCATTTGCTGGCGCCGTGGGTATTTCCGGGCGTGCTTGTGAGTTCGATCGTCGCGGGCGCGTTTGCCCGCGGTGAATACGACGAGGCGCCCGCGGGCGCGCACGTGCGCCAATCCTACACCGCGATTTTCGTTCAAGCGGCCAAGGTGTTTGCGTTCATCGCGGGCCTGGTGCTGATCAGCAGCGCTTACGGCCCGATTGCCAATGAGTACGTCAGCAAAATGAGCAACGATCTTCTGTTCTGGGCCAATACCGTGTCCGCCGCGCTCGACAATGCGACCCTGGTCGCGCTCGAAGTCCACCGCATGACCATTGCGCGTGCGCGCGAGGCGATTCTGGCGCTGCTGGTTTCGGGTGGGATGCTGATACCGGGCAATATCCCCAACATCGTTAGCGCGGGGGCGCTCAGAATCGGGAGCGCCGCGTGGGCGAAGATTGGGCTGCCGATGGGGCTGGTCATGCTAGGCATCTATTTTGCTCTGATCAAATTGTTGGGCTGATGGGCGGAAAAATAGAGGCTCCGATGCTGGATCCCCCACCGACACGCAAGTCAGTGGGCGTGCGATGCTGCTCGAATGTGCGGCAGATGCCCGTTCGATGGGCGTTGCGTTAAGGGAGTTTTCGTGACAGAAAGCGTTGTCGGTCGTAACGTTCGAATGAGTCTGGTGTGACGGCCGGTGTAATTCCTGATACGTCTTATGCCATCGTGCGCAGGTGCGGACGATGCGCAAGGTTTCTATAGATCGATCAATCAACAAGTATGGGTATGCCGCACCGTTAAGCGGCCAGGAGGGTTACGGGTTCGATGACGCCTAAACAAGTTCTGCAAATGATCAAAGACAAGGGCGTGGTGATGGTCGATGTGAAATTCATCGATCTGCTCGGCACGTGGCAGCATTTCACTGCTCCGATCTCCGAGTTCAAGGACGAAGCGCCCTTCGATGAAGGGCTGGGCTTCGACGGGTCGTCGATTCGCGGCTGGCAGACGATCGACAGCAGCGACATGCTGGTGATTCCCGATCCGGACACGGCAGTGATGGATCCTTTCACCAAGGATCCCACTTTGAGCATCATCGCCAACATCTCCGATCCGATCACCCGCGCCGACTACACGCGCGACCCGCGCAATATCTCGCGCAAGGCCGAAGCTTATCTGAAGAGCACCGGCATCGGCGAAGCGGCGTACTTCGGACCCGAGCCGGAGTTTTTCATCTTCGACTCGCTGCGCTACGACACGACGCAGAATTCGAGCTACTACTACATCGACTCGAACGAGGGTAACTGGAACAGCGGGCGCGAGGGCGCGGTCAAGGAAGGCGCGAACCTCGGCTTCAAGGTCAAGAACAAAGCCGGCTACTTCCCGGTCCCGCCGGTGGACACCCTGCAGGACATCCGCACCGAGATGGTGCTCGAGATGGAGCGGGTCGGCATCCGCGTCGAGAAACAGCATCACGAAGTCGCCACCGCCGGCCAGGCTGAAATCGACATGCGCTTTCAGACGCTGACCAAAATGGCCGACTGGCTGACCTGGTTCAAATACATCGTCAAGAACGTCGCGGTGCGCCATGGGATGACCGCCACCTTCATGCCCAAGCCGATCTTCGGCGACAACGGCACCGGCATGCACACCCATCAGAGCATCTGGAAGGGCGACACGCCGCTGTTCGCGGGCAATGGCTACGCGGGGATGTCGGAACTTGCGATGCACTACATCGCGGGCATCCTGCATCACGCGCCGACGCTCGCGGCCTTCACCAATCCGGGGACGAACTCGTATCGGCGTCTGGTGCCGGGCTTCGAGGCGCCGATCAACCTGGCGTATTCGTCGCGCAACCGCTCGGCCTCGGTGCGAATCCCGATGTACTCGCCGTCGCCGAAGGCCAAGCGAATCGAAGTACGGTTCCCCGACCCGACCTGCAATCCGTATATCGCGTTCTCCGCGATGCTGATGGCGGGGCTCGACGGAATTCAGCGGCGGCTCGATCCGGGCCAGCCGCTCGACAAGGACATCTATGCACTGACGCCGGCCGAGCTGGCCGAGGTGCCGAGCATGCCCGCGTCGCTCGAGGAATCGCTGGGCAACCTGAAGAAGGATCACGAGTTCCTGCTCAAGGGCGACGTTTTTACGGAGGACCTGATCGAGACCTGGATCGAGTACAAGATGGCGAACGAGGTCAGCGCGATTCGTCTGCGGCCGCATCCGTACGAATTCGCGCTCTACTACGACGCGTAAGCAGGTACAGTCAATCGTCAGATCGAAGGCGGCGGGCCGATGG
>CALAOW010000055.1 GCA_937889395.1 uncultured Pseudomonadota bacterium
GTTTCCTTGTAAGGAACCTTGGGCGCCTGAAGCTCGACGTCCACGTTGAATTTCCGGCGCAGCTTCTCGACCGTGATTTCGATATGCATCTGGCCCGTACCCGACAGAATGATGTCGTGGGTCTGCGGATCGCGATGCATTTCCAGAGCGAGATCCTCCTCGAGCAGCTTCTGCAGCGCCGCCGACGACTTCTCCTCGTCGCCCTTGGTCTTTGGATGAATCGCGAAAGACATCACGCCCGCCGGCCGCGTCAGCGGCGGCATCACGAGCACCGGGGCTTTCTCGTCGCATAGACTGTCGCCAGTGGTGGTGTCCTTCAGCTTGGCGACGGCGACGATTTCGCCCGCGATCGCGCCGGCGATCGGCGACTGCTTCTTGCCTTCGAGCCGCAGCAACTGGCCGAAGCGCTCTTTCGATTCCCTTGTCGAGTTGAACACGGCCGCGTCGGTCTGAGCGCGGCCCGAGATGATGCGGAAGATCGAGAGCTTGCCGGCGAACGGATCGATAATCGTCTTGAACACCAGCGCGGCGAACGGTGCCGCCGGATCGGCGGGACGGCTCACCGGCTCGCCGGTGGTTGGATTCTGGCATTCCACCGACGGACGTTCGTTGGGCGCGGGCAGATATGTCGTCACAGCGTCGAGCAGCGGCCCGATGCCGATATTCTTTGTCCCCGATCCGCAGAAGACCGGCGTGATCTTGCGCTCGACCACGGCCGCGTGCAGCGCCGCGCGAACTTCACCGTCGTCGAGAGTCCCTTTGTCGAGATATTTTTCGAGCAGCGCATCGTCGGTCTCAGCGACCGCCTCGAACAACGCGGTGCGCGCCGCTTCCGCGCGGGCCTTCAGCTCGGCGGACAATTCTTCTTCCTTGAATTTGCCGCTGGTGTCGGCGTAGGTGAGCGCCTTCATCGCAAGCACATCGACGACGCCCGTGAAGCCGAGCTCTTCGCCAATCGGAATCGTCAGCGCGACGGCGCGCGCGCCGAGAACCTTTTCGAGGTCCTTCATCGCCGCTTCGAAGCTGGTGCGCTCGCGATCGAGCCGCGACACGAATGCGATTCGCGGCAGTTTGAGCTCCTGGGTCGCGGCCCAGATTTTTTCCGATTCAACCTTGGTGTCGGCCCCCGGGCTGATCAGCATCACGACCCCGTCCACCGCGCGCAGAGTCGTGATCGTTTCGGGCAGGAAAGCGGCGTAGCCGGGCGTGTCGGCGAGGATTACTTCGGTTTTTTTCCAGTTGAGATGATTAAACGCCGAACTGATCGAAATGTGATGCTTGGTTTCTTCGGGTTCGAAGTCCATCGCCGCCGAGCCGTCGTCGGGCCGCCCCAATCGCGGTGTCGCGCCGGCCGTGAAGAGCATCGCATCGGCCGCCTGCGTCTTGCCGGTCCCGCCCTGGCCCACGATTGCGATAGTTCTAAGCCGTCCGATTTCCTCCACAGCCATAGAGAGTACCTCTCAGCCTGCCCGGCGGGACCAGCGCCGATTCCAGAGCGCCGCGACGCCGCTCGATGCAGTTTATTTCGCGTTGATCACATTCGGCTTACTCGTACGCCCCTTCCACGCTCACCTCACCCGCGACGATTCTCTCGACCCGGTCCCCGATGTCTAGCAGCAGTGCACCTGTCCCGTCGATTCCCTTGACCACTCCCGACTGGCGCCGCCCGCCGTCCACGATTGCGACGCGCTTGCCGGTCAGCGCCGAGAAGCGTTCCCACGCGGGACGAACCGACTCGAAGCCGCGCGTCAGGGTTTCCATATAGCGGGAGTCGAGCAGATTAAAAAGCGAATCGGCGATCGCAATCCGGTCGCATGGATGCCCGGTCGCGATACGCATCGAGGTCGCCTTGTCGCGCAGCTCCGGCGGGATGTCGTCTGCCGCGAGATTGATGTTGATTCCGATGCCCAGCAGCACGCAGTCGAGATTCTGGCGCGCGTCTGTCACCGCCTCGGCGATGATGCCGCCCGCCTTGCGTCCGCGCAGCCAAACGTCGTTGGGCCATTTGAGCGCGACGATACCCGGCGCCTCGCGCTCGAGTGCCTGGGCAGCCGCGACTCCGGCCACCAGGCTTAAGGAAGGCACCTCGGCCAGCGGAATCGGCGGGCGGAGGATTATCGTCGTGTATAGATTGACGCCGGACGGCGAATGCCATGTGCGGCCCATCCTGCCCCGCCCCGCACTCTGACGCTCCGCGATCACCACGGTGCCCTGGTCGGCGCCGCCCGCGGCCAGTTCGCGCGCAGCTTCCTGCGTGGAGTCGATTTCGCCGAAATAATGTATCCGCCAGCCGATGCGGCCGGGCGCGCCGCGCTCGATCGCAAGATATGGATTCTGAGGCATTACTTTAAGTTTTTTCAGTGAATCCGCGGGCCGGTAAGTCAAACGGGGCCGCCAATCAGACCGCGTCAATTCTCATGCTGATATCCAGAAATCGCGCCGAATGAGTCAGCGCACCGACGGAGATTAAATCGACGCCCGCCTCCGCGATTGCGCGAACGGTCGCGAGCGTCACGCCACCGGAGACTTCGAGCTGAACTTTCGGTCCCGCCATCGCGCGCGCCTTGCGGACGTTGTCGAGCGTCATGTTGTCGAGCAGGATCGCATCGACACCGGCCTTAAGTGCTTCTTCAACTTGCGCGAGCGTCTCGCATTCGATCTCGATTTTGAGCGTGTGCGGAGCTAACCGGCGCGCGCCCTCGATCGCTTTCGTCACCGTGCCCGCCGCCGCGATATGGTTCTCCTTGATCAGTACGCCGCTGTCCAAGCCCAGGCGATGGTTATGTCCGCCGCCGACGCGGACCGCGTACTTCTCGACGGCGCGCAGACCGGGATGAGTCTTGCGCGTGTCGAGTATCTTCGCATGCGTGCCCGCGATCGCATCGACGAATGATCGCGTCGTGGTCGCGATTCCCGAGAGCAGCTGCACGAAGTTGAGCGCCGTGCGCTCGCCGATCAGCAGCCCCGCGAGCTTGCCCTCGACTTCCGCGAGCACGCTGCCTGCCTTCAGTTCTGCACCTTCGGGCGCGAGTGCGACGATTCGCGGCTCCGCGCCTGCGAGTCGCATCACGGGCTCAATCAGGATGCCTCCGGCGAGAATCATCCGCGATTCTTTGACGGCGATTCGCGCGCGGCCTTTCGCGCCGGGCGCGACGGTCGCAGCCGTCGTGATATCGCCCTGGCCGACGTCCTCAGCAAGCGCCCGCTTGATGAGTTCGGTGAAGTCGAGTTGTTCGAGCAGTTCCACGGCGGGTTGCCTAGGCCGCGCTGGATAGCAGCCTCAACTGTTCTTCGAGCACGGTTATCTGCACCTTCAATTCTCCGACTTTGTCTTGCATTTCGTGAAAGGTCAGCAAATCCGCTTTTCTGATAAAGTCTTCGTTGTTGATGCGATCCTCGTGTCTTTTGAGGTGCCCTTCGAGCTCATCCAGCTTCTTGCGAATTGAAGATTGCGTTTTGTTGAAGTCAAAGTCGGACGGGGCCGAGACAAACACTTCGCACCACAGGAGTGCCTTTGGGACTGAATGAGGAGGCGGGGCGTCGCGAAAGTGTATCAGATGGGCGGATTCCACTTTTCCAAGGACCGATAGATAGGGAATCCACCGTTCATAATCCGCTGCGAAGGAAGCCTCCGTACTTGAGAGCGAAACCATATTTTCGCCGGGAGGTGGGAACATTGCTTTGAATGAAGCACTAATCTTCTGCGCGGGATGTATTCCCATGAGCGAACGCAGCGAATTGATCGCCTCGGTCGCCTCGATGCAGTGATTCATCGCGGTTTCTTCCGCCGGCGATAGCGGATTCGTTGCCGACGCCTCCGGATACTTCGCGATTGGCAGATGCGCCACGAGATTCGGCTCGTCGAGGTAAGGCCGAATCACCTGCCAGATTTCTTCCGACACGAACGGCATGAATGGATGCAGCAAGCGCAGCATCTTGTCGAAAACGTTCACCAGCACCCGTCGCGCGGCAGCCTGCCGCTCGCCGCCGGCCTTGAGCGGCTCCTTGGACAGCTCGATGTACCAATCGCAGAACTCGTGCCAGATGAACTGGTACAGCTTCATCGCCGCGACGTTGAATTCGTAAGCGTCGATCGAGCGGGTGACTTCGCGAATAGCGTCGTCAAGCCGCGACAGAATCCATCGCTCGGCCAATCCCAGCTTTGCGATTTCGACTCTTGCGATCGGCGCGGCCGCGCCGTCGAGATTCATCATCACGAATCGCGCCGCGTTCCAGATTTTGTTCGCGAATGCGCGCGACGCCGCGAATCTGTCGTGCGACAGGATTACGTCGCGACCCTGCGCGGCCAACTGCGCCAGCGTGAAGCGGACCGCGTCCGCCCCGTACTGTTCCATCAAATCGAGCGGGTCAACGACGTTGCCCTTCGACTTGGTCATCTTCTTGCCAAGCTCGTCGCGCACCAGCGGCGTGATGTACACGTCCTTAAACGGCACCTTGTCCGTTAGCTCCAACCCGAACATCATCATGCGCGCGACCCAGAAAAAGATGATGTCGAATCCCGTCAGCAGCAGGCTGGTCGGATAGTAGCGATGAAACTCGGGCGTATCGTCCGGCCATCCGAGCGTGGACATCGGCCACAGGCCCGAGCTGAACCAGGTGTCGAGCACGTCGTCGTCCTGGATGATGTCGGAACCGTCGCACTCGGGGCATCGCGCCGGCCGCTCGGCCGCGACAATCAGATGGTCGCATCGCGCGCATCGGTAGGCGGGAATCCGATGGCCCCACCATAGCTGGCGCGAGATACACCAGTCGTGGATGTTCTCGAGCCAGTTGAAAAACGTGTTTTCCCAGAACTTCGGATGAAAGGTCGTGTCGCCCTTGCGCACCGCTTCGATCGCGCGATCGGCCATCTCCCGCGTCCGCATGAACCATTGCTCGGAGAGCATCGGCTCGACGACCGTGTCGCATCGCGAGCACACGCCGACCGCGTGCGAATGCGGCTCGATCTTTTCGAGCAGTCCGGCCTGCTCGAGGTCCTTGACGATTTGCTTGCGCGCATCCTCGCGCGAAAGCCCGCGATATGCGCCCGCGTTTTCATTCATCCGCCCCCTGCCGTTGAGCACCGGGATCTGCTCGAGGCCGTGACGTTTGCCCAGTTCGAAGTCCACGGGGTCGTGGGCGGGAGTAACTTTCAAGGCGCCGGTGCCGAATTCGCGATCGATCGCGGCGTCGGCAATGATCTCTATTGCGCGGCCCATCAGCGGCAGACGAATTGTCTTGCCGACGTACGATTTGTAGCGCTCGTCGCCGGGATTCACGGCGACCGCGGTGTCGCCGAGCATCGTCTCGGGCCGCGTCGTTGCGATCGTGATCGAGCCGCTGCCGTCAGCAAACGGGTAGCGGATGTACCAAAGGCTGCCCTGAACGTCCTTGTGATCGACTTCGAGATCGGACAGCGCCGTTTCGCATCGCGGGCACCAGTTAATGAGCCGTTTGGCGCGGTAGATGAGACCCTTGTTGTAAAGATCGACGAAGACTTTCGTCACGGCGCGCGAAAGACCCGGGTCCAGCGTGAAGCGCTCGCGGCTCCAGTCGCATGACGCGCCCAGCCTGCGCAACTGGTTCAGGATTCGATCGCCGTAAGTCGCGCGCCATTGCCAGACGCGATCGACGAATGCATCGCGGCCGAGGATATGACGGTCCTTGCCATCCTTGGCGAGAGCCTTCTCGACCGCGTTTTGCGTCGCGATTCCGGCGTGATCGGTGCCGGGCAGCCACAGCGTGTTGAAACCCTGCATCCGGCGCGTGCGCACGATGATGTCCTGGAGCGAGACGTTGAGCGCGTGGCCGAGATGGAGCTGGCCGGTGATGTTCGGCGGCGGAATCACGACCGAGAAGGCTTTGCCCTCGCGCGCGGGATCGGCCTTGAAGTAGCCGAGATCGATCCACTTCTGAAACCACCTTTCTTCAGCGGACTTCGAATCAAATGTCTTGGGCAAATCCACCGCAATCGCTCCGTCGAAAAAAGGGCGCGGCGCGCCCTTCGTCTCAAATCATATTGTCCCGCCGGTCACCTCTCAAGCGCGATCCCTTGACGGCAAGCCGCCCCATCGATCAAATGGCTTGTAAAAGCGCGCCGGTTAATAATATCGTGCGCATGCCCGTGGGGATGGGCTGAATTCGACTCCGGAGGGGAAATTTCTATGGCTCACGTGTTTAGCAAACTGGGTATGGCAGCCGCGCTTGGAACGTTGCTTATTGCCGGCGGAATGGCGGGTTGCAGCTCGCTTTCCACCGACCACGTCGATTGCAACGTCGTGAAGTTGCAGACGGAATCGGGTCGCTCGGATGCTGAGATCGCATCGGCCATCGGCGCCAGCGTCAAGGATGTCGCAAAATGCCACGGAACTGAAAAGTCGGGCAACAAGACCTCGGATGCCGCGATCCCGTCGGACTATTGAGCACGCCGCGGCCTCGCGGCGCCGGTGAAAAACGCGACCCAGCGGCGCCAGTGAAAAGGGGATTGGTGCGAGAGAGGGGACTTGAACCCCTACGAGCTTGCGCTCACAAGGTC
>CALAOW010000056.1 GCA_937889395.1 uncultured Pseudomonadota bacterium
CTCACGCCCGGTAGTCGTTATCCGCACCCGAAGCTAACCCGCACAGCTTGAGAGGGACGCGATGGCATCGCAAGGCTCTGCCTGGTACGTGGACTT
Organism: uncultured Pseudomonadota bacterium; assembly: GCA_937889395.1. GTDB lineage: Bacteria > Desulfobacterota > Binatia > Binatales > Binataceae > Binatus. The sequence continues at coordinate 97 of CALAOW010000056.1, forward strand.
TTTTCGCGGCGACTACCTGAATGTCTATGGCCACACGTTCACCGAAGAGCGGGCTGAAAAAGAGAGCGCCTTCGTCGCGAGCGCGCTCGAGCTCAAGCCGGGCGCATCGGTGCTCGATCTCTGCTGTGGCCAGGGGCGGCATTCGATCCAGTTGGCGAAACGTGGATTGCGAGTAACCGGTCTCGATCTGAATCCCGAGTACCTGGAACTCGCGAAGCAGGCGGCCAAAGCGAGCAAGGTCACAATCGAGACGATCGCCGCCGACATGCGCAGGATCCCATTCGAAAACAACTTTGACGCGATCGTAAATATGTATTCGTCATTCGGATATTTGGAGTCCGAAGCCGAGGATTTGAAAGTGCTGGAATCGGCGGCCAAGGCTCTGAAAGCGGGCGGGCGGCTCCTGCTGGACATGCTGAACCGCGAGTGGGCGATCGATAACTATATCCAGAACGACTGGCATACCGGCGCGGACGGAACTTTGTACGTCGAGCGGCGCGACCTGGATCTCGCGAGCAGCCGCATGCACGTGCATTTCATCGTGGTGGACCCGAAGGGAAGCCGCCGCGAGTCGATCGGACATATCATCCGGCTTTACACGCTGACCGAGATGACCCGCATCCTGGAACACGTGGGGCTGCACGTGACAGCGGTGTTCGGGGGATTCGACAGCGAGGCCTATGCGATCGGCACGCGGCGGATGATCATTGTCGCCCGGAAAATCTAACGACTAGTGCGCGTCGCGATCATGGTGCTGATCGTCCCGATCTTTATGGCCGAGCCATTCCTTATGATGGTCGTTCACCCAGTCGTGACGGTTGTTAACCCACCAATTGCGATCGTGCCACGCATGATGCTCGTCGTAATCGCCATCGCGAGCATAAACGGGGGCTGGGGCGTAATATCGCGGTGCCGCGTATCCGTAGCCAGGCGCAGGCGCGTATCCGTAACCACCGGAGCCGGGATAGCGCGATACGAAGCAGCCTTGAACTGCGAGCATCCCGAAGACGAGGGAAGTCGCCTGGATAGCGAGAACAATCTTGCTTTTCATTAACGTAGACCTCGCGTGAAAATACGCATCACTTGTGCCATGCAAAAAAGGCAGCGAGAATGTATGGTCTGGCATCGCCGACAGTCGGGGGCAAGCGCAAATCGGGTAGTGCATTGTTGCCTTCAGTGGTCGTGATTTGTATAGTCGGTGACTAACCAATCGGACAGGCCTTTGGGGTATGCTTCAAATATGGATGTGATGAAGACGCTTTTTCTGAATCCGCCCTCGTACGACGACTTCGACGGGGGAGCGGGCTCGCGTTACCAGGCGACGCGCGAGGTCTGGTCGTTCTGGTACCCGACGTGGCTGGCTTATCCGGCGGGGATGATCCCGGGCGCACGCCTGCTCGACGCGCCTCCTCATAACTACACGGTCGAGATGACGGTCAACGAGGCAAAGAACTACGACCTGGTCGTAATTCACACCTCGACGCCGTCGCTGCGGATGGACGCGCGCACTGCGGAAGCAATCAAGGCGGCGAATCCGAATGCGATCATCGCGATGGTCGGGGGGCATCCGACGGCGCGGCCCGACGAAACGCTGAAACTGTCGGCGGCGATCGATATCGCGGCGCGCAAGGAATTCGACTACTCGATGCTCGAGGTAGCGCAGGGCCGCGACTGGAGCACGATCGACGGAATCAGCTATCAGAAAGACGGCGGGCTGCATCACAATCCCGATCGGCCGGCGCTCACCGACGAAGAACTCGACAAGCTGCCGTTCGTCACCGAGGTATATGAAAAGAATCTCGACTACCTGAAGTACAACAGTCCGTACTGCCAATATCCGTACGTGTCGATGTACACCGGGCGCGGATGCCCGGCGCGATGCACGTTCTGTCTGTGGCCGCAGGTCACGCAGGGGCATCGCTATCGCGTGCGGAGCCCGGAGAATGTGTACGAGGAAGTGGCGGCGATGAGGTCGAAGTTCCCGAAGATGAAGGAACTGTTCTTCGACGACGACACCTTCACGGCCGACCCTGCCCGCGCGCGCAAAATCGCGCAGCTGCTGAAGCCGCTGGGAATCACGTGGTCCACCAATTCACGCGCCAACGTCGACTATGAAACGCTGAAGATCCTGAAGGACGGCGGGCTCAGGCTGTTCGTGGTCGGCTACGAGTCGGGCAACGCGCAGATTTTGAAGAATATCAAGAAGGGCGTCGGAATCGATCGCGCGCGGCGCTTCACCAAGGATTGCCACGAACTGGGGATCCTGATTCACGGGACTTTTATCCTGGGACTTCCCGGCGAGAACAAGGACACGATCGAGGAATCGATGCGGTTCGCACGCGAGATGGACTGCGAAACGATCCAGGTGTCGCTCGCGTCGCCGTACCCGGGCACGGAGCTGTTCGACTACGTGACTCAAAACGGGTTCCTGGCGGTCGATCCGCTGCTCGATGAATCCGGCTATCAGAAGTGCACGATCACCTATCCGGGCCTGACCAACGACGAGATTTACGGCGCGGTCGAGCGCTTCTATCGCAGCTTCTACTTCCGCCCGAAGTACATCTTCAAATCGGTCAAGAAGATGATGACGTCGATGGAAGAGACCAAGCGGATGCTGAACGAGGGGCGGCAGTTTCTTTCGACGATGCGCCGGCGACGGCATCAGACGGCGCAGCCGGCGGCGGCCTGACGGCGAATTCCAGGCGCGAGTAAGGAGCCAGCGCAAGGTCCGCAGCAAGATGTCTGTGGCACCATCTATCGCGCCGGGTCAAATTGCCGCGCGAATCATTCGATGACAATCTGGATGGCTTTACCGGCTGCGGCCGTGTGCGTGTCGGTGCTCTACTACGCCGCGGCGACGGTCGCTGCGATCAGGTTTGCGCGGCGCACGACTTCTCCGCTGCTCCCGATCCCCAAGATTTCACCGCGCGTGGCGGTGCTGAAGCCGCTGCATGGGACCAGCGATTCGCTGGCGGCCAACCTGATCAGCTTTCTGGAAATCGCGTACCCGCGGGCCGACTTTTATTTTGGCGTCGAGAGCTACGAGGATGCGGCCGCCGAAGTTCCGGTCGCAATCCGCCAACGCTACCAGCACGCGAGCATCACGCTGGTCGTTGGCGAAGAGCCCGACTGCAGCAATCACAAGATCGCGAAGTTGGTCAAGATGGCGGATCGGGCCGAGAAGGCCGAAGTGTTCGTAATGAGCGACGCCGATGTATCCGTCGAGCGCGACTACCTCAAGCGGATTGTCGGCGAACTGATCTCCGACGAGAAAATCGGCATAGTGACCTGCGCGTATCGGGCGCGCCCGGGCGGCTCGTTCGCGTCGCGGCTGGAGGCGCTGTACGTCAACACCGATTTTCTACCGCAGATTCTGCTCGCCGAAAGGATCGAGCCGATGCATTATGCACTCGGCGCGACGATCGCCATCAAACGCCGGGTGCTGGAGGCCGCGGGCGGATTCCGCGCGGTCAAGGACATGCTCGCCGACGACTTCTACCTGGGCAACTTCACCAATGCGCAGGGCTACGAGATCAAACTGTCCGATTCGATAGTCACGTTGACGTGCGAGGAAAAGAACTTCGCTGAATTCTGGCATCATCAGATCCGCTGGGCGCGCACCTACCGCACCGTACGCCCGATCAGCATCGCGACAATCCTGACGCACGGCCCGTTCTGGGCGCTGATGCTGCTGGCGACCTCACGCGGCAGCGCCGCGGCTTTTGCGGTATTGGTGCTGGTAGTTGCGTCGCGGCTCACGATGTCGGCGGCGATCGTCGGCCGCGTGCTCAAGATGCCCGAGATGCTGACCGAGATCTGGATGGTTCCGATCAAGGACCTGATAATGACCGGGGTCTGGTTTGCCAGCCTGCTCAGCAACAAAGTGATTTGGGCCGGACGCCAGTTCGAGGTGATCCGAGGCGGCGCGATGCGCGAAGTGAAGAGCTGAACGCGATGATCCTTTACCTGTCGCTGGCGATCGTTGCCAGCGCGCTGATGGCGATCGGCCTGCTGATGATGAAGAGCCGCTCGGCGGATCTGCCGGTGGCGGCAGGCGCGAATACGATCGGCGCGATCGCCGCATGGCTTCGCGATCCCATGTGGATCGGCGGGCTCGGTGTGCAGTGCGTGGGCTGGGCGTTCTACCTGATTGCTGTGTCGAACGCGCCGGTGTCGATGGTGGCGGTGATGATGCAGGGGGGGATCGCGCTGTTCGTAATTGCGTCGGTGGTCATTCTTGGCGAGCGCGCGACTCCACAAGAATGGGCCGGGATCGGTGCGATCGTGCTCGGAATCCTGATGCTCACGCTGTCGGTTCGCGGAGGCGAGCCCGAAGGCGCCTTCGCACCCGGTACGCTGCTGATGTTGACCGCGCTGTTGACGGTCGCGGGTCTTGCGCCGATGGCGGTCGCGCGGCTCAACGCGAGCGGCGCCGCGGCGGCGATTCTGTCCGGCGTCGCGTTCGGCTTGGCTGCGTTGTTCACCAAGGCGATGACGTTGGAGTTCACTGCCGGCACCGCCGCTTCACTCGCGCTTCGAATCTTATCGAGTCCGTACGCGTACGGCCTGATCGTCGCCAACATCGCCGGAATTGTCATGCTGCAGAACTCGTTTCATTCGGCGCGCGGGATAATAGCGATGCCGCTGTCGGGGGCGCTGTCGAACATCGTACCGATCGCCGGCGGGATGATCGTGTTCGGCGAACGATTGCCGGCGGGTTCGATGGCCGCCGCGATGCGGGTTGGCGCATTCGCATTGACGATCGCGGCGGGCGCGCTGCTGGCTGGATCGCGCGCGCAGCCGCCAGAAGATCGGATCGTGACCCGGGCTGCTGTCGAGAGTTAAAAAGCTAAAAAGTGAAAAACTAAAAGTTCGCTTTCGGCACCGGCAGGCCGGGCACGTCGGCGCGCGCGCGGAAAATCGTTCCCTTGCGATTCGGATCGTCGGTGTTGTCGGCGGTCACGACGTAGAGATCCCGCATGTCGCGGCCTCCGAAGACCAGGCTGGTCACCATCGTGGCCGGCAATTTGATTCGGTTGGCTACGGCGCCGTCTTTCGAGAAATGGACGACCTCGCCGGCGCGGAAAGCCGCAACCCACACGCCGCCTTGCGCATCGACCGCCAGCCCGTCGGGCAATCCCGCCGGCATCCTGGCAAAGATGCGCCGGTCCTTGACGCCGCGCTCGTGAGTAACGTCGTAAACCCACACCGCGCCGGTGGGGGAATCCGAATGATACAGGTGTTTTCTGTCGGGGCTGAAACCGAGCCCGTTGCTGACCTCGATGCCGTCCCACAACTTCACCGCGCGGCCGGGCGGGTCGATGCGGAACAGGCTGCCCGGAATCGGCTGGTCGCTGCTCAACGGATCGAAGTTGATGGTTCCGGTGTAAATGCTGCCGTGATCGTCGGTGGTAAGATCGTTCATGCCGACGGGCTTGCCTCCCCAAGCGACGAACAACTCGCGGCTTTTGCCGGTCTTCTCATCCCAATGGATCAGGCCGCGGCCGGTGAGCACGAGGCCGCCGCGGGCGTTGAAAATCATTCCGCCGACGCCCTTGCGTTTGGGGATCAGCGTTTCGACGTTGCCGCCGGGATTGCGCCGGTAAACGCCGCCGTTGGGAATGTCGCTGAAGTAGAGACGGCCGAGATCATCGACACGCGGCGCTTCGAGCAGGCCGTAGCCGCTCGCGAGCATCTCGAATTCCATCGCCCGGATCCTCCTCCCGCCCGTTTACCACGCTTCGCGGCGCGCGGCGAGGCTTGGCTATGAGCGGGCGCCGCGGTTCGCCGTATCAGTCCGGAAGATCGACTTCGCCAGGCTGCGTCAGGGGCGAGCGGTCCTGATCGGCAAGGCGCAGCCGGCGATGGCACAGGAAGATCAACACCGGCTGCAGAATTCGCGTCAGCACCATGATCGCCAGCGCGCCTCCGACCCATTCGGATCGTATAACGCAGTCGTGGGAGGTCGCCGCTCGCCGCTGCGGCCAGCGTCAGTTGCCGGCGACCTTGGCTTTTGCGGCCGCTGCACTCTGCATCGATCGCAGGTACATCACGACCTGCCAGCGCTGCTCGGCAGGCATTTCTCCAGCGTAGGAGGGACTCGACAGGACACCGTCGCGGATCGCGCCGTAGATATAGCCGTCGGGACGATCCTTGATGGCGCCAACGAGCAGACTTTTCGGCGGCTTTTTCAGGATGTGCGCGACGGGGCCGTTACCCTGCGCCGATTCTCCGTGACACGGCGCGCAGTAGGTATTGAACTGCTCTTTACCCTTGGCGAGATTTTCCGGCGTCGCCTGCAAGGGGTTGTGCATCTTGATCGCCGCCTGCTCGAGGCTCATCGGCGGTTCTCCGCCATGAACCGGAATTGTGTCCGCCGGAGTGACGCGCGGCGCCATGGCGAACGGCTGAATCTCCGGCCCGCGGTACATGTCGATACTCCACGGGAAGCAAGCAGCCGGCGCCGGAATCGCCGCGATCGCAATCGCAACGGCAAGCATCAATCCCCCGGCGCGAATCGCCCTGGCAGGCGGACCAATCACGTTTCTCAAAATCTCCCGGCTCTGCTTCTTTACGACAATCATCGCGAGCATACCCGCCTTCTCATGCGGAAGGCAAAAGTAGCGCTACGTGGCGCTGGCCAGCGGCTGGCTCGAGAACCCCAGACCTCGAGCGCCGGCGTCGACCGTGACCCGCGAACTGTCGCGAATCTCACCCGCGAGCAATTTCCGCCCCAGCGCCGTCTCGAGCTCGCGCTGGATGAGTCGTTTCAACGGACGCGCCCCGTACGACGGATCGTAGCCATGCTCGGCCAGATAATCGCGCGCTTTGTCGGTCAATTCGAGCTCGATCTTGCGCTCCTCGAGCCTCTGGCGCAGACGCACCATCTGGATATCGACAATTTGGCGCAGCTCTTCGCGGGTCAGCGGATGGAACACGACGACCTCGTCAACGCGGTTGAGAAACTCGGGCCTGAAACTCTGACGCAAGACCTCGAGCGCCTGCGCCTTCATCTTCTCGTAGTCCTGTCCCTTGAAGCCGAGAATAATCTGGCTGGCGATATTCGACGTCATGATCACAACGGTGTTGCGGAAATCTACCGTGCGTCCGTGACCGTCGGTAAGCCGGCCGTCGTCGAGCAATTGCAGCAGGACGTTGAACACGTCGGCGTGCGCTTTTTCGATCTCGTCGAACAGGATTACCGAGTACGGACGGCGCCGCACGGCTTCCGTCAGTTGCCCGCCCTCCTCGAAGCCGACATAGCCCGGAGGTGCGCCGACCAGCCGCGAGACGGTGTGCTTCTCCATGTACTCGGACATATCGATTCGGATCATCGCGGCTTCGCTGTCGAACAGGAACTCGGCCAGCGCGCGCGCCAGTTCGGTCTTGCCCACGCCGGTGGGGCCGAGAAAAATGAACGACCCGATCGGGCGGTTGGGATCCTTGAGTCCGGAGCGGGCGCGAATTACCGCGTCGGAAACGGCGATCACCGCTTCGTCCTGGCCGATCACGCGTTTGTGCAGATGCTCCTCGAGATGCGCGAGCTTCTGCACCTCGCCTTCGAGCAGGCGCGATACGGGAATTTTGGTCCATCGCGCGACGACTTCGGCGATATCGTCCTCGTCCACTTCTTCCTTGATCAATCGCTTGCCGCCGGAGTGCTTCTCGACGAGCTTCTGCTCTTCGGCGCCAAGCTCCTTCTCGAGCGACGCGAGCTTGCCGTACTGCAGTTCCGCGACCTTGTTGAGGTCGTACACGCGCTTGGCTTTTTCGATCGCAAGCCTGGTTTGCTCGATCTCGGCCTTGATTTTTGCGAGTTTCTCGAGCCCGCTCGTTTCGGTTTCCCATTGCGCCTGCAGGCCCGAGCGCTTTTCCTTGATCTCGGCCAGCTCCTTCTCGAGTTTCTGCAGCCGATCGCGCGAGGACTGATCGGTCTCGCGCTTGAGCGCCTCGCGCTCGATTTCCAGCTGCATCACGCGCCGATTGACCTCGTCGATCTCGACCGGCATCGATTCCTTCTCGGTGCGCAGCTTGGCCGCCGCTTCATCCATCAGGTCGATCGCCTTGTCGGGCAGGAATCGATCGGTGATGTACCGTTTCGACAGCACCGCGGCCGTCACCAGCGCGGCGTCCTTGATTCGAATTCCGTGATGGACCTCGTAGCGTTCCTTCAGCCCGCGCAGAATCGAGATGGTGTCCTCGACGCTGGGCTCCTCGACCATCACCGGCTGGAAGCGCCGCTCCAGCGCGGCGTCTTTCTCGATATACTTGCGGTACTCGTCGAGCGTGGTCGCGCCGATGCAATGCAGTTCGCCGCGCGCCAGCATGGGCTTGAGCAGGTTCGACGCATCCATCGCGCCTTCAGCCGCGCCCGCGCCGACGACGGTATGCAACTCGTCGATGAACAGAATTATTTCGCCCGCGGCTTCCTGCACTTCCTTCAACACAGCTTTCAGCCGTTCCTCGAACTCGCCGCGGAATTTGGCGCCCGCTATCAGCGCTCCCATGTCGAGCGCGACCAGCTTGCGATTCTTGAGGCCCTCGGGCACGTCGCCCGCAACGATTCGCCGCGCAAGACCCTCGACAATCGCGGTCTTGCCGACCCCCGGCTCGCCGATCAGCACCGGGTTGTTCTTGGTGCGGCGCGAGAGGACCTGGATTACCCGTCGAATTTCTTCGTCGCGTCCTATCACTGGATCGATCTTGCCGGCCGACGCGAGCTTGGTCAGGTCGCGGCCGTATTTTTCCAGCGACTGGTAGGTCGCCTCGGGATTCGACGAGGTGACGCGCTGGTTGCCGCGGACCTTCTTGAGCACGGCCATCAGCTTGTCGTGGGTCAAACCTGCTTCGCGGATAATTTTCGAAGCGGCGCCCGGCTCATCGAGCATCGCGATCAACACGTGCTCGACCGAAACGTACTCGTCCTTGAGCTTGCCCGCCTCCTGCTCTGCGCGCGCCAGCACCCGGCCCAGGCGCTGGGTCGCGTAAACCTGCCCGCTGTCAGAGCCGCCGCCGGTTACATGCGGAATTTTGGCGAGTTCAGCGCCGAGCTTGCGGCGGATCGCGTCGCGATCGACGCCCGTCAGCTTCACGATCGAGGACGCCAGGCCTTCGTCATCTTCGAGCAGCGACGCCAGCAGATGCTCGACGTCGACGGCCTGGTTATGAGCAGTGAGCGCGGCATTTTGCGCGCTCCCAAGCGCCTCCTGGAGTTTCTCAGTGAATCGGTTGGCGTTCATGCGATCGTCGGTTTTCCTTGCTCATTAACCTAACCATTTTCCGGTTTAGGGCAAACCGAAATTCACCATCGGCCGCCGCGGTGACACCTGCAATATGATCCGCGGCTGCGTCAAGCGGAGACGAAATACCTCTGATAAAATAAATCATCGCAAGCGCTCAGGCGCCGGCGATCGTCATCTCGGCTATCTTGATCGTCGGCGCGACCGTGGATGAGCGCCAGTTGAGGTCGTTGCCGATCATCTCGACGCCGGCCATCATATCTTTCAGGTTGCCCGCGATGGTGATTTCATTCACCGGATAGGCGAGTTCGCCGTTCTCAATCCAGATTCCGCCCGCGCCCCGCGAATAGTCCCCGGTGACCATGTTCACGCCGAAACCTATCGTCTCGGTCAGATACAGTCCCTGCTTCACCGAGCCGATTATCTGCGCGGGCGTATAGATTCCGGGTTCGAGATACAGATTGGTGGCCGAAACCCCTGGAGCCTCGCCCACCGAACGCGCGGCGTTGCCGGTGGGAGCCAGACCGAGCTTGCGCGCCGAATAGCAGTCGAGCAGGTAGCTCGCGAGCACGCCCTTGTCCACCACGTTCTTGCGGGAGGTGGGCAGGCCCTCGCCGTCGAACGGCTTGGAGCCAAGACCACCGGGGATCAGCGCGTCGTCCACGATAGTGACGCCGGGGGCGGCGATCGGATTGCCCAACTGTCCCACCAGAAATGACGCTCCCTTATACAACGAAGGCCCCGAAGCTGCGCCGACGATCGATCGAATCAATCCGGCGGCCATGTCGGGATCGAAGACGATCGGCGCGCGCATCGTCTTGATCTTGCGCGCTCCGAGCCGGCGGATCGCCCGCCTGGCGGCGGTTATTCCCACCGACTCCGCATCTTCGAGTTTTCCCAAGCGGCGGTTCGACGTGTACCAGAATCCCTGTTGCATCGCGTCGCCGTCTTGCGCGATCGGCTGCACGACAAGCGTGTACGAAGTGCCGGAATACTCGCCTGAAAAACCCTGGCTGTTGGCGAACAGAATCTGGCCGCGCCCGGAGCTGAATTCGGCGCCCTCGGAGTTCTTCATGCGCGGATCGAATTTCAGCGCCGCGTTCTCGGCAGTGCGCGCGATCTCCAGCGCACGATCAGCAGTCACTATTCCGCTGTCGGGATCCGCCAGCGAAAGCTCCGGCAGCGACTTCGGATGCATCGAAGGGTCGGGCAATCCCGCCCACGGATCGGCGGCCGACAAGCGCGCAAGCTCGACCGTGTTCGCGATGAAGTCGCCCAGCGAATCGCGCTCCAGTTCGGCCGTCGAGGAGGTCGCGGAAGACTGTCCGCAAAACACCCGCAGACCCAGCCGCCGCTCGCGCGAGCTCTTGAGTTTCTCGACTTCGCCCAGCCGCACACCGGCCGAAAGAGACTCCGCGGTTACGCACAGAACTTCCGCCGCGCTGGCGCCTTTACGCCTGGCCTCGTCGAGCGCCCAATTGGCGAGTTCAATATCAACCGTCGCCATCAGATTATTCTCATTGTCATTCTAATTGTCAGGCGCGCGTGCCGCCGACCGTGATGCCGTCGATTCGAATCGTCGGCAGCCCCACGCCCACCGGCACCGATTGGCCGTCCTTGCCGCAAGTCCCGACCCCGGCGTCGAGCGCGAGGTTATTGCCGACCATCGAGACCCGGGTCAGCACGTCGGGACCGTTGCCGATAAGCGTGGCGCCCTTCACCGGCCGCGTCACATTGCCGTCCTCGATCAGGTAAGCCTCGCTCGCGGAGAAAACAAATTTGCCGTTGGTAATATCGACCTGTCCGCCGCCGAAGTTGACCGCATAGAGGCCGTTCTTGACCGACTTGATTATTTCTTCGGGCGTGGATTCGCCGTTGAGCATGAAGGTGTTGGTCATTCGGGGCATCGGCGAATGCGCAAAGCTCTCGCGCCGTCCGTTGCCGGTGGGCGCCATCTTCATCAGCCGCGCGTTCATCCGATCCTGCAGATAGCCGCGCAGGATTCCCTTTTCGATCAGCACCGTGCGCGAGGTGGGCGTACCTTCGTCGTCAACGTTCAGGCTGCCGCGACGATTCGGGATGGTGCCGTCGTCGATCACCGTGCAAAGTTCGCTCGCGACTTTCTGGCCGATTCGATTCGCGAATGCCGACACGCCCTTGCGGTTGAAGTCGCCTTCCAGCCCGTGGCCAATCGCTTCGTGAAGCAAAATTCCGGGCCATCCCGGGCCGAGCACGACGATCATCTCGCCCGCCGGCGCGTCGACGGCGTCGAGATTCACCATCGCTTGCCGCGCCGCTTCGAGCGCGTACTCGCGCCAGCGGTCATTTTCGATGAAGTAGTTCCACTCGACGCGCCCGCCGCCGCCGTAGGAGCCCATCTGGCGAGCCTTGCCGTCGTCGGCGATCACGGTCACGTTGAGCCGGCACAGCGGCTGCACGTCCGCGGCGACTTGCCCGTCGCTGTTCACGACCATCACGATCTTCCGCTCGCACGTGAACGACGCCATCACGTTCTTCACCCGCGCATCGGAGGCGCGCACCACGCGATCGATCTCGTTCAGCAGCCGCGCACGCTCCTGCACCGGAACCTCGAGCGGGGTGCTGTCGAGATCGTACAGCGCATGACGCGCGACCGGAGTACCGACCTGCACCGCGGCCGGCGTCGTGCCGCGCTGATCGGCGATCGCACGGGCGGCCTCCGCCGCAAGCCGCATCCTGTCGATCGTAACTTCGTCGGAATAGGCGTAGCCGGTGCGATCCTCGGCGCACACGCGCACACCGACGCCGTGGCTCACGCTCTTGCTGGTGTGATTCACCATCGATTCTTCGAGCCCGAGACCCTCGGCGCTGCGGTACTCGAAGTAGAGATCGGCGTAATCGGCCTTGCGTTCGAGCGCGGTGCCGAGGATTCGTTCGAGCGCGCCGTGATTCATGCCGAATCGATTCAGGAAAAATTTATCGGGAGCAACGAGTTCGTTGGACATCGTTTTTGTCGCCTGTAAATGAAGTCTATCAAAGCGCGCAACCGCCAAGAAGGTCGCTTGCTCGAATCCGCGGATACAATCGGCTCGACGATGGCGAAGCGGCCTCGAAACGGGTTACGATTTGCGGATGGCCACGCGGGAAACACTGGCGCTAATCGATCGCCTGATGCTCGAAATGATCGCGCAGCAGGAGAACAAAGTCCTCGCGATGGCGCGCGCGATTCATCCCGGGCTCACCGCGGAGGACATGCGCAATCCGAACGATTTTACCGACCTGATGGCGAGCGGCGAGTGGAACTTCGAGGATGGAATCCTGTCAGGGCTCAAGAGCGCGCACATGGCGCTCCGCGCCAAGCTGCTCGAGAGCGTCGAGTAAGAACTCGAAAAGGTTTCACCACCAGGACGCCGAGATGGAAGAAAAGGCACGAAGAGATTTTCTTCGTGCCTGTGCGTCTTTGGTCGTGACGTTCGACTTGGATTAGCCGGCCGCCGCGGCTCGACGAGGCCGCTCGGCGGGAGCGCCTTCCTTCTTCGCAGCCGAGCGCTTGCGCGGCTTCTTCGCCTTGGTCTGCTCCTCGTTGCCGGTGAACTCGATGACCGACAGCATCGCGGCGTCGCCGCGGCGATGACCGAACTTTATCACCCGCGTATAGCCGCCGTTGCGATCCTTGAAGCGCGGCGCGATCTCGTCGAACAGCTTCTTGACCGCGTCATGCGACTGCATGAACGCAAACGCGCGCCGTCGCGCCGCGAGATCGTTCTGCTTGCCGAGCGTGACCATCCGGTCCGCGATGCGCCGCAGTTCCTTGGCCTTGGGATCGGTCGTCTTGATTCGCTCATGACGAATCAGTGCGAGCACCATATTCTTGAACAGCGCCTTGCGATGCGCTGAGGTGCGATTGAGCTTGCGGCCCGAGTTGAGATGACGCATCAGTTACTCCAAACCGCTATGCCGATTCGCGGCGTTCTTGCTCTTGCCACATGCGGTCGAGCTCGCCGCGCGGCGGCAGGTTCTCCAGCCGCATGCCGAGCGAAAGCCCCATGTCGGCGAGAACTTCCTTGATCTCGTTGAGGGACTTGCGTCCGAAGTTTTTGATCTTGAGCATGTCCTGCTCGGTGCGCTGCACCAGCTCACCGATATATTTGATGTCGGCGTTCTGAAGACCGTTGAACGCGCGCACCGAAATCGGCAGCCCTTCGACGGGCCGATAGAGCATCTCGCTCATCGAGGGATGGGCCTCGCCGCCCTCGGCCGTGCCGGCGGCTGCTTCGGTCTCTTCCTCGGCGCCCGCGAAAATCGTCATCTGATCGCGCATCACGCGCGCCGCATAGGTCAGCGCCTCGCGCGGGTTGATCGAGCCGTCGGTCCAAATCTCGAGCGCGAGCCGATCGTAGTCGGTGCGCTGGCCGACGCGCGCGTTGGTCACGGTGAAATTGACTTTGCGAATCGGCGAGAAGATCGCGTCGAGGCGAATCGTCCCGATTGGCTCCTCGTCTTCGGTGCGCTCGCCGGGGACGTAGCCGCGGCCGCGCTTGATGACGAGTTCCATGTCGAGTTCGGCGCCCTTGTCGAGCGACGCGATATGCTTGTCGGGGGTCAGGACTTCCAGGCTCGGTCCGCCGGTGATATCGCGCGCGGTCACCTGCGCCTCGCCCTTGACCTTGAGGGTTGCGGTAATCTGCTCGCCTTCATGCAGGCGCAAGCGGATTTCCTTGAGGTTGAGGACGATGTCGGTCACGTCCTCTTTGACTCCGGCCAGAGTCGAAAACTCGTGAAGAACGTTCTTGATCCTGACTGCTGTAATCGCGTAGCCGGGCAGCGTGGACAGCAGGATGCGCCGCAGCGCGTTGCCAACGGTGATTCCGTAGCCGCGTTCGAGCGGTTCCGCGGAAAACTTGCCGTAGGAAGGAGTGACTTCCTTCTCGTCGAACTCGACAGCCTTGGGTTTGATCAGATCTCGCCAGTCATTCTGCATAGTCTATGCTCTTTTTTCCGATGGATTTCCCGCGCCCACACAGGTCCACCACGGACCGGGACGCCGATCGGTATGCCTCCGCCCTATCTGGAGTAATGCTCGACGATCAGCTTCTCGCTGATCGGCATCGTCAGTTCAGCGCGCGCCGGCAGCGACCGGAGCGAGCCGCGGAATTGTTCGCGCTCGAGTGCCATCCACGGCGGGACGCCGCGGCGCTGCGCCATCTCGATTGCCTCGACGATCACCTTCTTGGTGCGGCTCGCCTCGGCCACGCTGATTACACTGCCAACCTCGACCAGCGTCGAGGGAATCGTGACTTTCTTGCCGTTGACGTGAATATGCCCGTGGCGAACCACCTGACGCGCCTGCGCCAGCGAACTGGCGAAGCCGAGACGATAGACCACGTTGTCAAGCCGCCGCTCGAGCAGCACGAGCAGGTTCTCGCCGGTAATTCCGTCCATCCGCTCGGCCATTTCGAAGTAGGCCGAGAACTGCGTTTCCATCAATCCGTAGATGCGCTTGACCTTCTGCTTTTCACGCAGACGAATCGCAAATTCCGAAAAACGCGTGCGCGCCTGACCGTGCGCTCCGGGCGGATAATTGCGCCGCTCGATCGCGCACTTGTCGCTGTAGCATCGCTCTCCCTTGAGGAAGAGTTTCAGTCCTTCGCGCCGGCACAGCCGGCATACCGGACCCAGATTCCTAGCCATCTTCGATTACGCCTTCTTTTTTCAGTGAATCCGCTTGCGTGCTGACAACACGATGAAAATTTCCCTGCTTGCCCGCGTTTTCATCGATCGTTCGTATTTCAGTTCAGACTCTGCGCCGCTTCGGAGGACGGCATCCGTTGTGCGGAATCGGCGTCACGTCCTTGATCGAGATGACGCCCAGTCCCGCCGCTTGCAGCGCGCGCACCGCCGATTCGCGTCCTCCGCCCGGGCCTTTGACGTGAACGACCACCGCGCGCATCCCGACTTCCGAGCACTTGCGCGCGCACGCCTCCGCCGCCATCTGCGCTGCGAACGGCGTGCCCTTGCGCGAGCCCTTGAAGCCCACAGAGCCGGCGCTCGACCATGCGATCACGGTTCCCTGCTGATCGGTGATCGTCACGATCGTGTTGTTGAAGGTCGCGTGCACATGCGCAACGCCCTCGGGCACGTTGCGGCGCACCTTCTTGCGCCGCGGCGCAGGCGCAGGTGCTCCAGCAGCGGGGGCTACGGCAGCGGCGGCCTTCTTTTCGGGTGCGGCTTTCGTCTCTTTGATTTCTTCAGCCATTCTTTTCAGTGAATCCGCCTTGGTGCTTATAGTCCGGAGAAAATTTCCCTTTCGGCCCGCGTTTTATAGGTTAGCCCTTCGACGGCGCCTGCTTCTTGCCCGCGACCACTTTGCGCGGACCCTTGCGCGTACGCGCGTTGGTATGCGTGCGTTGGCCGCGCACCGGAAGTCCGCGACGATGCCGAATCCCGCGGTAGCATCCCAGATCCATCAAGCGCTTGATCGACTGCTGAAAGTCGCGCCGCAGATCGCCTTCGACCTCGAAGTCGGTATCGATCACCTGGCGGATATGGACCTGCTGGTCCGCCGACAGGTCGTCGGTCTTGATCGCCGGATCGACTTTGGCGGCGGCGAGAATTTTCAGCGCGCTCGGCCGGCCTATTCCGTAGATATAGGTCAGCGCGATATCCATCCGCTTGTTCTTGGGCAGTTCGACTCCAGCTATGCGTGCCATCGCGAAACCCTTCCTAGCCCTGACGCTGCTTGTGGCGCGGGTTCGAGCACAGGATGCGCACGACGCCTTCGCGGCGCACGACCTTGCAGTTCTTGCAAATCTTTTTGACCGACGCTCGGACTTTCATACTTCGCCTATCTCTATCCGGCGCGCCCGCTAGCGCATCCGGTACGTAATCCGGCCGCGCGTCAGGTCGTAAGGCGACAACTCAACCGTGACCTTGTCGCCGGCCAGAATCTTGATGTAATGCATCCTCATTTTGCCCGAGATATGAGCCAATACCTTGTGCCCATTGTCGAGCGTCACCCTGAACACCGCATTGGGGAGTGCTTCCTGCACCGTCCCCTGTACTTCGATCGCGTCGCCCTTAGACATTTTCCAGTTCGCTTAAGATTTCCGGCCCGTTGGAGGTAATCGCGATGGAATGCTCGAAGTGGGCAGATAGTTTACCGTCCGCCGTCACCGCAGTCCAGCCATCGGAAAGGATCTCCAAATCGGGGCTTCCCTCGTTAACCATTGGCTCGATCGCCAGCGCCATTCCCTCGCGCAGCCGCGGATTAGGCATCCCGGGACGGAAATAGTTCGGCACCTGCGGATCCTCATGGAGCCGGCGGCCGATTCCATGTCCCGAAAAGTCGGTCACGACCGAAAACCCCGCCCGCTCGACCGTATCCTGCACCGCGTGCGCAATATCGCTGATACGATTGCCCGCGCGAGCCTGCGCGATTCCCGCGTAGAGCGACTCGCGCGTCACCCGCAGCAGTTTGGTCACCCGCTCCGGCACCGGGCCGACCGCGACCGTGCGCGCCGAGTCGCCGTAGAAGCCCTCGTACACCACGCCGAAATCGAGCCCGACGATGTCGCCGGCCTTCAATTTGCGGCTCGACGGGATGCCATGGACGATCTCGCTGTTAACCGACACGCACAGGCACTTCGGATAAACGACGTCGCCCGGTTTGTAACCTTTGAAGGCAGGCTGCGCGCCTTTTTTGTAGGTCAGATCTTCGGCCAGCTTGTCGAGTTCCTCGGTCATGATTCCGGGGCGCAATTCTGCCGCCAGCGCCTCGAGGATCTCGGCGACGATTTGGTTCGCACGGCGCATCACGGCGATCTCCGCCGGAGTTTTGATAGTAATCATGATCGCGCGAGCCCCACGCCTGCTCCGGCCTGACTCGGAATAGCCAGACCGTCGAGGGCGGCCAGAATTCGCTTCTCGACCTCGTCGGTGCGCCCCACTCCGTCAACCTTCGCGAGCAGCCCGAGCCGCCCATAATGATCGAGCAGCGGCCGCGTCGCCGCCTCATAAACCTTGATCCGTTCGCGCACGGTTTCCTCGGCATCGTCCGCGCGCTGATAGAGTTCGCCGCCGCACTTATCGCACACGCCGGCTTTGGCCGGCGGCTCGAAGACTACGTGATACATCGCCGCACAATCCTCGCAGGTGCGCCGTCCTGAAATCCGTTTCACGACCTCTTCGTCCGGCAGCATCACCGCGACAACTTTGTCGAGCTTCAGCCCCACGCGCTCGAGTCCCACCGCCAGCCGCTCCGCTTGCATTACGTTGCGAGGGAATCCGTCGAGGATAAACCCGCCGCGGGCGTCTTTTTTTTGCAGCCGCTCCGCGATCAGCTTCAACACCAACTCGTCGGGGACCAGGTGCCCGCACTCCATGTAGCCGGCCGCCTCGCGGCCAAGCTCCGAGTCTTCGCGCACGGCTGCACGCAACAGATCTCCGCTGGCAATTTGCGGGATGCCCCACAGCGCAGCGAGCGCCTGCGCTTGCGTACCCTTGCCCGCACCCGGCGGGCCCAACAGCACGAGCCGCACCAGCCTAGGCGCTCCCCTTGGTCTTGACCCGTCCGCGGCGCATGAAGCCTTCGTAGTTGCGGGTCAGCAGATGGGTTTCGATTTGCGCAACCGTGTCCAGCGCCACCCCCACGACGATCAGCAGCGCGGTGCCGCCGAAGAAAAACGGCACGTTGAAGCGCGCGATCAGAATCGTCGGCAGCACGCACACGGCGCTGACATAAATCGCGCCGCCGAGCGTGATTCGCGACAGCACGCGATCGATATAGTCGGCGGTGAAACGCCCGGGCCGGATTCCCGGTATAAAGCCGCCATACTTTTTCAGATTGTCGGCGACGTCCACCGGGTTGAAAGTCACCGACGTGTAGAAGTAACAGAAGAAGACGATCAGCCCGACGTAAACCAGGTCGTAGTAGAAGCCACCCGGCGTCAGGTAGCTCGAATACGGTTTCAGAAATGGAACGAAGGTCGCCAGCGTCGCCGGGAACACCAGCAGCGCCGACGCAAAAATCGGCGGAATGACACCCGAGGTGTTGATCTTCAGCGGCAGATGCGAACTCTGACCGCCGTAAACCCGGCGCCCGACCACGCGGCGCGCATACTGAATCGGGATGCGCCGCTGGGCGGTCTCGATATAGACGATACCGGCGATCACCGCGGCTGCGACTGCCAGGATGAAGATGAGCAAAAAGATGCTCATTTCGCCCTCGCGCACGAACTGCGCCGTGGTGCCGATCGCGCTGGGCAGACGCGCCACGATTCCCGCCATGATGATCAGCGAGATGCCGTTGCCGATTCCGCGCTCGGTAATCTGCTCGCCGATCCACATCAGGAACATCGTGCCCGCCGTGACGGTGAGCACCGTCATGACGATAAACCCCGGTCCGGGATTGTAAACGATACTGCCGCCGCCGGGCGCCTGAATCTTTTCGAGCGAGAACGCGATCATCGTGCCTTGGAACAGCGCCAGAGCCACCGTGCCGTAGCGCGTGTACTGGGTTATCTTGCGGCGGCCCGCCTCGCCTTCCTTGTAGAGCTCGTCGAGATAGGGCGACGCGATTTTCAGCAGGTCAAGGACGATCGCGACCGAGATGTAGGGCATGATGCCGAGCGCCAGGACCGAGAAGCGCTCGAGCGCGCCGCCCGAAAACAGGTTGACCCATCCGAACAGCGTGCCGCTGGCCGCGTCGAAAAACGACGCGAGCGCCTGCCCGTCGATGCCGGGAGTCGGCACGGCCACGCCGATGCGGTACACGGCCAGCATCATGGCCGTGAAGACCAACCGTCGGCGCAACTCCGGGATGCGCGAGGCGTTTGAAAACCCGTCCAGCATCTAGCTTGCGATCGGCGCTACCAACTCCGCGACGCCGCCCGCGGCGGCGATTTTGTCCATCGCGCTTTTCGAGAACGCATCGGCGCGCACTTTAATCTTGCTCTTCAGATCGCCGTCGCCTAAAACCTTGACCTTGCGGCCGGCGGGAATCAGTCCGCGCGCGGCGAGCGCGGCCGCATCGATCGTGACGCCGTCGGCGAAGTCGCCCAGCCGCGACAGGTTCACAATTGCGAATTCGTCGCGGCGCGCCTGGGCCCTTAGCGTGCGTCGAAAACCTTGCTTGGGCAAGCGTCGCTGCAGCGGCATCTGGCCGCCTTCGTAACTCCGCGGCGTGTTGCCGTGCGAGCGCGAGCCCAGTCCCTTATGCCCGCGGCCGGCAGTCTTGCCGTGGCCGGAGCCGATTCCCCTGCCGACGCGGCGTTTGCGATGCGTCGAACCGGGAGACGGTTGTAAATCCTTCAAATCCATGACTGAGCCTAATCCTTGAGCTCGACCACCAGATGCTTCAGACGCTTGACCATCCCTTCGACCGCGGCGCTGCGCTTGAGCTCGCGCACGCTGCCGACTTTGCCCAGGCCCAGGCCCTTGACCGTCTCGCGCACGCGCCGATTGGTGCTGATCGGACTGCCGACGAGCTTCACGCGAATTTTATCGGACATCGTATTCCTCTATCACCAGAGCCTTGCGTAACCTGAGCGTCGCTTCATTTTTCCTCTCTGGCCTCCCGTGCCAATGGGTCACGCGGCAGCTTCGGGATGATCCGGCGTGCGTCCGCGAAGTCGATTAATATCCTGCATGCTGCGCAGTTCGCCCAACGCCTCGAGCGTCGCTCTGACCAGGTTGTGAGGATTCGACGAGCCCAGCCGCTTGGTCAAAATATTGCGGATTCCCGCCAGCTCGACCACCGCGCGCACACCGCCCGCCGCGATCACTCCGGTGCCCTCGGCAGCCGGCCGCAGCACAACGCGGCCCGCGCCGAAGCGTCCGACCACTTCGTGCGGAATCGTGCCGTCCTGAATCGGCACACGCACCAGGCTTTTCTTGGCCCGATCGACGCCCTTGCGAATCGCCTCGGGCACTTCGTTGGCCTTGCCCAACCCGAATCCGACCAGCCCGTTGTGATCGCCCGCGACCACCAGCGCGCTGAAGCTGAAGCGCCGTCCACCCTTGACGACTTTGGCGACGCGGTTGATATGCACGACCTTTTCTTTGATCTCGAGGCCCTGCGGATCGATTCGTTGCGTGACCGCGCTTTCTCTTAGCGTTCGTTGCCTGCCGTTCAAAATTTTAACCCCGCTTCGCGCGCCGCATCGGCCAGCGCCTTGACGCGGCCGTGATAGAGAAATCCGTTTCGGTCGAAGACGACGGTCGAAATCCCGCTCTGAAGGCATCGCTCGGCGATCGCCTTGCCCACGGCCTTGGCGGCCGCCAGGTTGCGCTTGCTCTTGAGCCCCTCGCGCACGCCGGCGGTTTCGGTCGAAGCCGCGGCCAGCGTACGTCCGCTCTCGTCGGAGATAACCTGGGCGTAAATATGATGCAGCGAGCGGAAGACCGAGAGCCGCGGCCGCTGGTCGACCCCGACCGCCTTGCGCCGCACCCGGTTCTGGCGCAGCTTGCGTTTTTCCGATCGTTCAACAGCCATAATCGCAACTAACCTTTATGCCGATGTGGAGCCCGCCGCGGCCTTGCCGGCCTTGCGGCGAATTGTTTCGCTCGCGTACTTGATTCCCTTGCCCTTGTACGGTTCGGGCGGCCTGAGTTCGCGAATCTGCGCCGCGACCGTGCCGAGCAACTGACGGTCGGCGCTCTCGAGGGTAACGGTCACCAGTTTCTCGACTTTGGCGGTGACCCCGGGCGGAAGCTGATAGACGATCGGATGCGAATAGCCGAGCGTCAGGTTGACTTGATTGCCCTTGGCTTCGGCGCGGTAGCCGACGCCGTTTATCTCGAGTACGCGGGTAAAGCCCTTGCCGACGCCCTCGACCATGTTGGCGATCAACTTGCGCATGAGACCGTGAATGGAGCGCTCTTCGCTGGTATCGCCCGGCCGCTTCACGACGATTTCCGAGTCCTTGATCTCGGCGCTGAAGCCGGGATGAAGCCGGAGCTCGAGCTTGCCCTTGGGGCCCTCGACTTTAAGCGTCCCGCCGGCGATCGACGCCTTGACGCTCTTATCGAGATGAATCGGCAGTCTTCCTATCCGCGACATCGCCGATCACCAAACCCTGCAGAGGATTTCGCCGCCGACTTTTCTGCGCCGCGCCTCGCGTCCGGTCATCACGCCGAGCGGCGTCGATACGATTTGTACGCCCATCGCACCCCGCACCTTGCCGATCTCCGCAGCGCCCGCGTAGCGCCGATTGCTCGGCTTGCTGATGCGGTCGATTCCGCGGATCACGGATTCGCGCGTCGGCGAGTAACGAAGTTTGAGCGCCAGCATCTTCTTGGGCACTTCACCGCCGACTTCGACGCCGCCGAGGAAACCCTCGGCCATCAGCACGCGGCAAATTGCCTCGCGCAGCCGTGAATGAGGAATAGTGAGTTCATTGTACCGCGCACGCATCGCATTGCGGATTCGCGTAAGCAGTTCTGCAATCGGATCGGTCTGCGACATGATTCGTCTCTCTTACCAACTCGCCTTGATCACGCCCGGCAACTTGCCGTCGAGCGCCAGTTTGCGCAGGCAAAGCCTGCACATCTTGAAACGCCGATAGTACGCGCGCGCGCGTCCGCATAGCGGGCAGCGGTTGTACTGGCGCACTTTGAATTTTTGTTTGCGGGTTGCCTTAACCCGCAGGCACGTTTTCGCCATTCAACTATCCTTATGCTCCCTGCTCCGGCGCCGGCGGCGTTGCCGCAGCCGCGACCGCAGCCCTGGCGGCGGCGTGGGCCTGCACGGCGGCTGCCGCCTTGGCCGCTTCCGCCTCGCGCTCCGCCGCTCCCCGCATCGGCATCCCGAGCGCGCGAAGCAGCGTCAGCCCCTCGAAATCGCTGCGCGCCGTGGTCGTGATCGAAATTGTCAAACCCTTCACCTTCTCGACCTTGTCGAGATTGAGTTCGGGAAAAATCGTATGTTCCTTCAGCCCGAGCGAGTAGTTGCCGCGGCCGTCAAACGCCTTGTCGCTGACCCCGCGGAAGTCGCGCACGCGCGGCAGCGAGATATTCACCAGCCGGTCGAAAAACTCCCACATCTTTTCGCGCCGCAGCGTCACCATCACGCCAATCGGCATCCCCTGGCGCAGCTTGAAGTTCGAAATCGCCTTGCGCGCGCGGGTCAGCACCGGCTTTTGCCCGGCGATTACCTTGAGCTCTTCGAGCGCGGAGTCGAGGATCTTGACGTTGTCGCGCGCTTCCTGGAGCGCCATGTTAATCGTGATCTTCTGGAGGCGCGGCACCCGCATCCGGTTGTCTATTTTGAGCTCGCGCATCAGCGCCGGCGCGATCTCATTGTCGAACCGAACGTGCAGGCGGGCCGGCAGCTTGGGCTCGGGCGGCAGCGGCGCCGCAGCCGCGGCCTTGGCTTCTTCGGACGCCTGCTTCTGCTGAGCCTGGCGGGCCTTGCCTTCGCGCTTGGCCTTGGCAGCCTGGTCGGACTTGGCGGTCTGTTCGGCCTTGGCGGCCTGCTCGGCCTTGTCGGGCTTTTCCTTTTTGTCGGCCATCAGTCGTTACCTATCACTTCGCCGCAGCGGCGGCAGACCCGGCTCTTGGCGCCGTCATCGGCAACCTTGACCCCGACCCTGACCGGAGCGTTGCAGCGATCGCAAAAAATCATGACGTTCGAGATGGCGATGGGCGCTTCCTTCTCGACGATACCGCCGGGGCTCTGCGCACCGCGCGGCTTGCTGTGACGCTTGACGATATTGAGCCGCTCGACGACGACGCGTCCGCGCTCCGGCAGCACGCGCATCACCTTGCCGGTCTTGCCGCGGTCGCGGCCGGTGACGACCATCACGGTATCATTCTTCTTGATCTTATACTTCGCCGACGCCATCACAGCACCTCCGGCGCGAGCGAGATTATTTTCAGAAATTTCTTCGCACGCAGTTCCCTGGCCACGGGGCCGAAGATGCGGGTGCCCAGCGGTTCGTGATCCTTGTCGAGCAGCACGGCCGAGTTGCCGTCAAAGCGGATGTAACTGCCGTCGTCGCGGCTGATTTCCTTGGCGGTTCGCACGATAACCGCGCGCGAGACGTCGCCCTTTTTGACCTTGGCGTTGGGAATCGCCTCTTTGACCGCGACCACGATCACGTCGCCGACCGACGCGTATCGGCGCTTGGAGCCGCCGAGCACCTTGATGCACATCACTTTGCGGGCGCCCGAGTTGTCGGCGACATCCAGAACCGTTTGTACCTGTACCATCGCGCCCTACCCCGCGGCCTTTTTGAGAATGCGGCTGACGCGCCAGTGCTTGTTCCTGGAGAGCGGGCGCGACTCGATAATCTGCACGCGATCGCCTTCCTTGCACTCGCCGCGTTCGTCGTGCGCCATGAAGCGGGTGCTCCGGCGCACGCGCTTGCCGTAGAGGGGATGCTCAACCATGCGGTCCACCCTGACCAGGACGGTTTTGGTCATCTTGGCGGACACGACAGTGCCCTCACGACGTTTAATTCTTTCCCGCATTGGCTACCTTCTTGTCCGCCGCGGCCACACCGCGCGTCTTCTCGCCGAGCAAAGTCATGATGAGCGCCAACTCGCGGCGCGCGCGCCGATAGCCGGCGTGATTATCCAGCTGATTGGTGCGCAGCTTGAGCCGCAGCCGGAAAATTTCCTCGCGCGCCTCGCGCTCCTTGACGCGCAAATCCGGCGCGGTCATCTGCCTTAGTTCATCAAGCTCCAAGGCCGCCCTCCTCGCGCTGGATCATAATTGTTTTTATCGGCAGCTTGTGCGCCGCCAGGCGCATCGCTTCTTTTGCGGTGGCGTAATCGACGCCTTCCATCTCGAACAGAATCCTGCCGGGCCTGACGCACGCGACCCATCCCTCGGGCGAGCCCTTGCCCTTGCCCATGCGGGTTTCGGCCGGCTTCTTGGTGAAGGGCTTGTCGGGGAAGACGCGAATCCAGACGCGGCCGCCGCGCTTGATATGGCGGGTCAGCGCGATACGAGCGGCTTCGAGCGCGCGGGTATCGATGCGGCAAGTCTCGAGCGACTTGAGTCCGTAGTCGCCGAACGCGAGGGTGAGACCGCGCGACTCGGCGCCGCGGACGCGGCCCTTCATCATTTTGCGCCATTTAACTTTTTTTGGTGCGAGCATCCTACTTCTTCAATTCGCCTGCGCAGGCGTGCCTGCGCGTTTCGCGTCCGCATCCTTGCGGGTGAGGACTTCGCCGCGGAAAATCCAGACCTTCACGCCGATCTGGCCGTAGGTCGTGCGCGCTTCGGCAAATCCGTAAGCCACGTCCGCGCGCAGCGTCTGCAGGGGCACGCGACCCTCGCGGTACCATTCCTGACGCGCGATTTCCGCACCGCCCAGGCGTCCGGCGACGTGGACCTTGATGCCCTGCGCGCCCATCCGCATCGCGCGCGTGACGGCTTCCTTCATCGCGCGGCGAAAGGCGACGCGGCGCTCGAGCTGGAGCGCGATATTCTCGGCGACCAGCTGCGGGTCGAGGTCGGGGCGGCGCACCTCGTGGATATTGATAAACGAGTCGCGCCCTTTCATCAGCTTCTGGATATCTACTTTGAGCTTGTCGATTTCGGCGCCCTTCTTGCCGATGACGATGCCGGGGCGCGCGGTGTAAATATTTATTTTGGCCTTGTTGGCCATCCGCTCGATTTCAATCCGCGAGATGCCGGCGTGGTAGAGCCGCTTCTTGATGAAATCGCGCAGCTTCAAATCCTCGTGCAGCAGCTTGGCGTAGTCGTGGCTGGCGTACCATCTGGAGTCCCAGCTTTCGATGATGCCGAGGCGAAATCCGCGCGGATGTACTTTCTGTCCCATCGAAGACCTCAGGACGCCCGCTCGTCCACGATTACCGTGAGATGGCTGGTGCGTTTGTGGATTGGCGTCGCGTGCATATGTGCGCGCATGAGCGATCGCTTCCAGGTCGGCCCGGTGTCGGCGGTCGCGCGTTTTACGAACAACTTGTCCTCGTCCACGTTCTGCTGATCGCGCGCGTTGGCGATTGCGGCAAGCAAAGTTTTAGAGACGAACCGGGCCGCCTTCTTGGGCGTGAACTCGAGGATCGACAGCGCGTGATCGACTTTCTTGCCCGCGATCAGCTCGCACACGAGCTTGAGCTTGCGCGGCGAGATCCTGATGAAGCGGGTTCGCGATACGGATTCCATGACTGTTACAACTTCCCCGCTTACGCCTTGGCCGCGGCCGGAGGCGGTGCGGCGGGAGCGGCGGCGGCCGACTTCACTTCGCCCTTGCGATCGCCGGCATGACCGTGGAAGGTCCGGGTCGGCGCGAATTCGCCGAGCTTGTGGCCGACCATGTTCTCGGTGCAGTACACGGGGATGAACTTGTGCCCGTTGTGGACGGCGAACGTCAGCGCGATCATGTCCGGCGTTATCATCGACCGCCGCGACCAGGTCTTGATGATTCGCTTGTCGCCCGAGGCGGTCGCGGCGGTGACTTTTTTCAGCAGATGCCCGTCAACGAAGGGACCTTTTTTGAGTGACCTGGCCATAACGATTAATGCTTCCCGCGCGGCCGGCGGCTGACGATCAGATTGTCCGACGGCTGCTTCTTGCGCGTCTTGTATCCCTTGGCGGGCTGGCCCCACGGCGACTGGGGATGGTTTCCCTTCGACTTGCCCTCGCCACCGCCGTGCGGATGGTCAACCGGGTTCATCGCGACTCCACGCACATGACCGCGCTTGCCCAGCCATCGCGAGCGTCCGGCCTTGCCGATAGAAATATTTTCGTGGTCGAGATTGCCGACCTGGCCGATGGTGGCGCGGCAATCGGCCTGCACCATCCGCTGCTCGCCCGAGGGCAGCTTGAGCAGCGCCATCTTGCCCTCTTTCGCCATCAACTGAGCCTGCACACCCGCGCCGCGCGCGAGCTTCGCGCCCGCTCCCGGTTTCATCTCGATGGCGTGGACGACGGTGCCGAGCGGGATGTTCTTGAGCATGAGCGCGTTGCCCGGCTTGATGTCGGCGTTCTCGCCCGACTCGACTTTGGCGCCGACCTTGAGCCCGTCGGGGGCCAGGATGTAGGTCTTGACGCCGTCGGCATAGTGGAGCAGCGCGATATTGGCGGAGCGATTGGGATCGTATTCGAGCGCGAAGACGACGGCCGAAATACCGTCACGGTTGCGCTTGAAATCGATCAGGCGAAGGCGGCGCTTGTGTCCGCCGCCGCGATGACGCGAGGTCATGCGGCCGCGATTGTTGCGCCCGCCGGTGCGCTTGAGCGGGACCAGCAGGCTTTTCTCGGGCTCTTTTTTGGTGACCCCGGAGAAATCCGCTATCTGCATGAAGCGCTGGCCGGGGGTGCGCGGATTTAATTGTATGACTGCCATTCTTCTTTTCTCAGTATCTCTTCTGTCTAGCTACCAGCTCTCGTCCAGGCATCGCGCTCTGCCGCTTACAGACCTTCGAAGAATTCGATCTTGTCGCCTTCCTTGAGGGTTACGTAGGCCTTCTTCCAGTCCATCTGGCGGCCCTTGATTGCGCCCTTTTTCCGTTCCTTGCCCATGAAGTTCGAAGTGCGGACCTTGAGGACGGTGACCTTGAACAGTTGCTCGACGGCCTCGCGGATCTTGTCCTTGCTCGCCCCGGGGCGCACGCGGAACAGCACCTGGCCGGCCTTTTCGCTGGCCATGGTGCCCTTCTCGGTGATGATGGGCGCGAGAATCAGGCTCTCGGGGCTGCTCATTTCGCTTCTCCGGCAAATCGGGCTTCGATCGCCTTGGCGGTCCGACTGGTCATCACGAGTTCCCGGTAATTGAGCACGTCGTAAACGTTAAGCCCTTCCAGCGCGAGCACCTTGTGCGCGGCGAGGTTGCGCGCGGCGAGAAGAAACTTGCCGTCGCCCTCGCCCAGCAGTATCAGCGCGTGCTCGAGGCCGAGCTTGTCGAGCGCGGCCTTGGCGGCTTTGGTTTTCGGCTCCGGCAGATCGAGCGACTCGACGACAAACAGTTTGCCGTTGCGGGCGCGATCGGAAATCGCGAGGCAGAGCGCGGCGCGCCACGCCTTCTTCGGCATCTTGTATGAATAGTCGCGCGGCTGCGGGCCGAAGATGGTTCCGCCGTGACGCCATATCGGCGA
This sequence comes from uncultured Pseudomonadota bacterium, assembly GCA_937889395.1. GTDB lineage: Bacteria > Desulfobacterota > Binatia > Binatales > Binataceae > Binatus. The sequence goes on from CALAOW010000056.1 coordinate 27,381, forward strand.
TCGGGTCGATCCTGCGCGCGCGCGTCCGGTTCCCTTCTGCCGCCACGGCTTGCGGCCACCGCCGGAGATGAGTCCCTTGGTCTTGGTGGACGCCGTTCCGGAGCGCCGATTGGCAAGCTGCATCCGGACCGCCTCGTGGAGCAGCGACAGATCGCCGTCGCGGCCGAAAACTGCGCCGGCGACTTCGAGCTCGCCGACTTTTTCATGGGCGGCCGAGTACAGCGGCAGCTTGACCGGCGATAGATTTTCTTTCCGCTCAGGCATTGGCCGTCACCTTGGCGTTCGAGCGGCGGCGCGGGCGGGCCGCGTGATGGACGACGAGCAAAGCGCCGTCGGGTCCCGGCACCGCGCCCGACACGACGACTGCGTTGTCGTCGGGAAGTATCTCGATCACTTCGAGATTCAGGATCGAGGCGGTCTCATTGCCCATCTGCCCCGCCATCCTCATCCCTTTGCGCACGCGCCCGGGATACGAGCGGTTGCCGATCGATCCGCCGTGGCGGAAATACTCGTGGGTGCCGTGGGAGCCGGGGAAGCCGGAGAAATGGTGGCGCTTGATGACGCCGGCGTAGCCGTGGCCCTTCGAGACGCCGGTTACGTCCACCTGATCGCCGACCTTGAACACGTCGGCAGCCGCAATCGGCTGTCCGAGCTTCAACTCGCCCTCGCCGCGGCGTTCGAACTCGCCCGATCTGATTCCGGCCCCGATGTTGGCCTTGGCGAAATGTCCGCGCTCGCCGCCGGTCACGCGGCTGAGCTTTTTTTTGCCGAAGGTGACCTGCACGGCTTCGTAGCCGTCAGTCGCCGCGGTCTTCAACTGGGAGACGGTGCATGGACCCAGCGTCAACACGGTGGCGGCGCGCACGCGGCCGGCGGCGTCGGTCATCTGGGTCATTCCGATTTTTTTTCCAATCAATCCGGTCAGCATCGGCCCTACTCGAGCTTGATTTCGACGTCCACGCCCGCGGCCAGGTCGAGCTTGCCCAGCGCGTCGATGGTCTGCTGGGTCGGCTCGAGGACGTCGAGCAGACGTTTATGAGTACGAATTTCAAAATGCTCGCGCGACTTCTTGTCCACGTGCGGCGAGCGGTTGACGGTGAAGCGCTCTATGCGGGTCGGCAGCGGAATCGGGCCAGCCACGCGGCCGCCGGTGCGCCGGATGGTGTCCACGATTTCGCGAACCGACTGATCGAGCAGGCGGTAGTCGTACGCCTTGAGGCGTATGCGTATCTTGTCGTTCATCCAGGTATACCGCGCCCGATTCGTTAAGCGCTCCGCTCCATCTCCGCTCGATTGCGCACCCTTGTTCGGTGTCCGTTACTTCAGAATTTTCGAAACGACGCCGGCGCCGACCGTGCGGCCACCCTCGCGGATGGCGAAGCGCAGCCCTTCGTCCATCGCGACCGGCGTGATCAGCTCGCCAAGTATTTTAATGTTGTCGCCCGGCATCACCATCTCGGTGCCCTCGGGCAGCGTGAGCACTCCGGTCACGTCGGTGGTGCGGAAATAGAACTGCGGGCGATAGCCGGTGAAGAACGGAGTATGGCGGCCGCCTTCGTCCTTGGTCAGGATGTACGCCGAGGCCTCGAAGTTGGTGTGCGGCGTAATCGACCCGGGCTTGGCGAGCACCTGTCCGCGCTCGACGTCTTCGCGCTTGAGGCCGCGCAGCAGGACGCCGATATTGTCTCCCGCCTGGCCTTCGTCGAGCAGCTTGCGGAACATCTCGACGCCGGTGACCACCGTCTTGGTGGTATCCCTGAAGCCGACGATTTCGACTTCCTCGCCGACCTTCACCTTGCCCTTCTCGACGCGGCCGGTGACGACGGTGCCGCGGCCCGAGATCGAGAACACGTCTTCGACCGGCATCAGGAACGGCTTGTCGGTCTCGCGCTTGGGCTGCGGGATGAAGTTGTCCACCGCATCCATGAGATCGAGAATCGGCTTGCAGTTGGGGCAGTCGGCCTTGCCGCATCCGCAGTTGAGCGCGTTGAGAGCGCTGCCGCGAATGACGGGCACGTCGTCGCCCTTGTAATTGTACTTGCTGAGCAGGTCGCGCACTTCGAGCTCGACCAGGTCGAGCAACTCGGGGTCGTCAACCATGTCGACCTTGTTCATGAACACGACGATCGACGGCACGCCGACCTGGTATGCGAGCAGGATATGCTCGCGCGTCTGCGGCATCGGGCCGTCGTTGGCGCCGACCACCAGAATTGCGCCGTCCATCTGCGCGGCGCCGGTGATCATGTTCTTGATGTAGTCGGCGTGTCCGGGGCAGTCGACGTGCGCGTAGTGGCGCTTGAGCGTTTCGTATTCGACGTGAGCGATGGAAATCGTGATGCCGCGCTCTTTCTCTTCGGGCGCCTTGTCGATCTGATCGAAAGCGGTGAAGACGGCCAGCTTCTTTGACGCGAGGACCTTGGTAATCGCGGCGGTTAAAGTGGTCTTGCCGTGATCGATATGACCAATGGTGCCGACGTTGGCGTGCGGCTTGGTGCGTTCAAATTTAGCCTTTCCCATTTAAGTAACCTCCGATTGAGACCCTTGCTCGCAAGTCCCTATGATGCGCGCTTGAGCGCCGTCAATTCTTCAAAAATATTTCGCGGCACGGGTTCGTACGCGCCGAACTGCATGGTGTAAGTTGCGCGGCCCTGGGTCATCGAGCGCAGCCGCGTGGCGTAACCGAACATGGTGGCGAGCGGGACGCGGGCCTCGATGACCTGCGCGCCGGCGCGATTTTCCATGTCGAGAATCTTGCCGCGCCGCCCGCTGAGATCGCCGATCACTTCGCCCATAAACTCCTGCGGGGTGACGGCCTCGACATCCATAACGGGCTCGAGCAAAATCGGCTCGGCCTTTTCGCAAGCTTCCTTGAACGCCATCGAGCCCGCGATTTTGAACGCGAGTTCCGACGAGTCCACATCGTGTTCCTTCCCGTCGATCACGATAGCCTTGATATCGACCATCGGATAGCCGGCGACGACGCCATTTTCCATCGCCTCTTTCACGCCGTCTTCGATCGCCGGAATGAAGTTGCGCGAGATCGATCCGCCCTTGGTGCCGTCCTCGAACTCGAAGCCGCCGCCCTTGGCGAGCGGCTCGATTCGCAGCTCGACCACGGCGAATTGTCCGTGACCGCCGCTCTGGCGAACCAGCTTGCCCTCGGCTTCAGCCGCGCGCTTGATCGTTTCGCGGTACGCGACCTGCGGCTTGCCGACATTGGCGTCAACTTTGAACTCGCGGAGCATCCGATCGACGATGATCTCGAGATGCAACTCGCCCATCCCCGAAATCAGGGTCTGCGAAGTTTCCTTGTTGACGCTGACGCGGAACGACGGGTCTTCCTTGGCGAGCTTCTGGAGCGCCTCGCCGAGCTTCTCCTGGTCGGCCTTGGTCTTGGGCTCGATCGCGATCTGGATGACCGGCTCGGGAAACTCGATCGACTCGAGCACTATCGGCGCGGCCGGATCGCATAGCGTGTCGCCGGTGGTCGTATCGCGAAGCCCGACCGCACAAATGTCGCCGGCGTAAACCTCGGTGATATCCTCGCGCTTGTTCGCGTGCATCTTGAGCATCCGGCCGATTCGTTCGCGCTTGCCGCGCGTCGAATTGAGCAGCGACGAGCCGCTTTCCAGCTTGCCCGAATAAACCCGGATGAAGGTGAGCGTCCCCATGTGCTGATCGTTCATTATCTTAAACGCGAGCGCGGAGAACGGCGCGTCGTCACGCGGCCATCGCTCTTCGATCTTGTCGCCGACCTTGCCGACGACGGGCGGCAGGTCCAGCGGCGACGGCAGGTAGTCGACGACCGCGTCGAGCATCGGCTGCACGCCCTTGTTGCGGAACGCGGAGCCGAGAATCACCGGCGTAATCGCCATCTTGAGCGTGGCGGCGCGAATCGCGGCGCGAATCGCGGCCGGCTCGGGCACCTTGCCCTCGAGATAAAGTTCCATGATGTGCTCGTCGTGATCGGCGAGCGACTCGATCATCTTGTCGCGATATCCCGCGGCCTGCTCTTTCAAATCGGCGGGGATCTCGGTGACGCGATACTCCGCGCCGAGCCGATCCTCGTCCCAAATCAGCGCCTTCTGATCGATGAGATCGATCAGACCGGTGAACTTTTCCTCGGCGCCGATCGGCAGATGCAACAGCAGCGGCGTGGCCTTGAGCTTGTCGCGCATCTCCTGCACGACGCGCTCGAACTCCGCGCCGACGCGGTCCATCTTGTTGATAAATGCAACCCGCGGCACGCGGTACTTATCGGCCTGGCGCCAGACGGTTTCCGACTGCGGCTCGACGCCGCCGACCGCGCAGAACACCGCGACCGCGCCGTCGAGCACGCGCAGCGAGCGCTCGACCTCGATTGTGAAATCGACGTGTCCCGGCGTGTCGATAATATTGATGCGGTTGTCGCGCCAGAAACAGGTGGTCGCCGCCGAGGTGATCGTGATGCCGCGCTCCTGCTCCTGCACCATCCAGTCCATCGTCGCGGTGCCTTCGTGGACCTCGCCGATCTTGTAGTTGATGCCGGTATAGAAGAGCACACGCTCGGTGGTGGTGGTCTTGCCGGCATCGATGTGCGCCATGATGCCGATATTGCGCACCCGTTCTATTGGTGTCTGACGAGCCATCTAAAAAAACTCGGTGATTACCAGCGGTAGTGGGCGAACGCCTTGTTGGCGTCGGCCATTCGATGTGTGTCTTCGCGCTTCTTGACCCCGCCGCCGCGATTGGCGGCCGCGTCGAGGATTTCGGCGGCCAGCCGCTCTTCCATCGACTTCTCGCCGCGCGCGCGCGCCGCCGCAACCAGCCATCGCATCGCCAGCGAATTACGCCGCACCGGGCGCACCTCGCTCGGCACCTGGTAGTTGGCGCCGCCGACCCGGCGCGAGCGAACCTCGACCGCCGGACGAACATTGTCGAGCGCGCGTTTGAAGACGACCAGGCCGTCTTCCTTCGAGCGTTCCGCGACGAGATCGAGCGCGTGATAGAAGATCTGCTCGGCGAGCGACTTCTTGCCGCGTTCCATCACGACGTTCATGAACTTCGCGACGGTGCGGTCGTGATACTTGGGGTCCGCTGGAATTTCGCGGACGCGAATTTGTCCTTTGCGAGACATATAACTCTACTTGGGTTTCTTCGACCCGTACTTGGAACGGCTCTTGCGCCGCTCCTGCACGCCGATCGAGTCGAGGGTGCCGCGAATCACGTGATAGCGAACGCCCGGCAGATCGCGCACGCGACCGCCGCGAACCAGCACCACGGAATGCTCCTGCAGGTTGTGTCCAACGCCCGGGATATAGGTATTCACCTCGATCCCGTTGGAGAGCCGCACGCGCGCGACTTTGCGCAGCGCGGAGTTGGGCTTCTTGGGCGTAGTCGTCTTCACCTGCGTGCACACGCCGCGTTTCTGAGGCGAGCCTTCGAGCGCGCGCGCCTTAACCTTGAAGCGCTTTTTCACGCGCGCCTGTCGGATCAACTGGTTTATCGTCGGCACGTTATAATTTCCATTTCTTCCATTTTGACCAGCGTACCCATTCGACCAGCGTATCCACTGGACGTTCGCCGACTCTTGAGACCGCTCGGCGCTCGCATCGCGCCAGCCCGGTACGCCGGATTGCCTCTAGTGGGACGCGGTGTTCAAACAAACCCCCCAAGGACACTTATGCCCTTGGGGGAAACATCATTATGTACGGGACCAGACCCGCCGTGTCAATCTCCGCCGGGTGGGGGCGCGGCCGCCAGCTCCGGTTTTTGTGCGTCTTCTTCGGTCGCGGCGCCTTCGACCTTGACCACCATCCGGTTGTACAAGTTCATGCCGGTGCCGGCCGGAATCAAGCGTCCCATGATCACGTTTTCTTTCAGTCCGACCAGCCTGTCAACTTTGCCGTTGATCGCCGACTCGGTGAGCACGCGCGTGGTTTCCTGGAACGACGCCGCCGAGATGAAACTCTCAGTGGACAGCGACGCCTTGGTGATTCCGAGCAACAGCGGCTCCGCGATTGCAGGCTCTCCGCCGCGCGTAAGCACGCGGCCGTTCTCCTCGTCGAAGCGCCATTTCTCGACCTGATCGCCGACCAGGAACGGCGTGTCGCCGACTTCCTTGATACGCACGCGGCGCAGCATCTGGCGCACGATCACCTCGATGTGCTTGTCGTTGATGCGCACGCCCTGGAGCCGGTAGATTTCCTGGATTTCGTCAACCAGGTATTTCGCCAGCGCCTTTTCGCCGAGGATCGTCAGGATGTCGTGCGGATTGGACGAGCCTTCCATCAGCGGCTCGCCGGCCTTGACGATATCGCCCTCGTGGACCGCGATATGCTTGCCCTTGGGGATCAGGTATTCGCGCTTCTCGCCGATTTCGGGCGTGACTTCGACCTTGCGCTTGCCCTTGGTGTCCTTGCCGAACGAAACCTGTCCGTCGATTTCCGAGATGACGGCGAATTCCTTGGGCTTGCGCGCTTCGAACAATTCGGCGACGCGGGGCAGACCGCCGGTGATGTCCTTGGTCTTGGTGGTCTCGCGCGGGATCTTCGCGATCACGTCGCCGGGCTCGACCGCGGCGCCTTCGGCCACGGTGATATACGCGCCGACCGGCAGGAAGTAGCGCGCGACGTTGTTCGAGCTGGGCAGCTTGGCGGTCTTGCCCGACGCGTCCTTGATCGAGATACGCGGGCGTACGTCGAGGTCCTTGAACTCGACGATAACGTTGGAGCGCGCGCCGGTTCGTTCGTCGACCCGCTCCTCCATGGTCTTGCCTTCGAGGATATCGCCGTACTTAACCGTGCCGCCGACTTCGGTGATGATCGGGGTGGTGTAAGGATCCCATTCCGCGATCAGCTCGCCGGGCTTGACCTTGTCGCCCTCGGCCTTGCGCAGCTTGGCGCCGTAGACGAGGGGATAGCGCTCGCGTTCGCGCTCGCGGACGCGGCCGCCTTCGTCGGTGACCTGGGCCGCAATAACGACCTCGCCGTGGCGGGTCATGACGACCAAGTTGCCGTCGCGGCTCTTGACCGTGTTGACGCCATGCAGGCGCATCACGCCCTCATTGCGGACCTCGAGGGTGGTATCGGCGGCGCGCCGGCTGGCGGTGCCGCCGATATGGAAGGTGCGCATCGTGAGCTGGGTGCCGGGCTCGCCGATGGACTGGGCGGCGATAATTCCGATCGATTCGCCGCGGTTGACCAGATGGCCGCGGCCGAGATCGCGTCCGTAACACTTGACGCACACGCCCTGGCGCGACTGGCAGGTCAGCACCGAGCGAATCTTGATTCGCTCGACGCCGGCGTCTTCGATTCGCTTTACCTTGTCCTCGTCGATCATCTCGTTGGCTTGCACCAGCACTTCGTTGGTGAACGCGTCGCGGATGTCTTCGAGCGCGACGCGTCCGAGCACGCGATCGCCGAGACCCTCGATTATCTCGCCGCCTTCGACCAGCGGCGACATCTCGATTCCGTCCAGCGTGCCGCAATCGTCCTCGCTGATGATCGAGTCCTGCGCGACGTCAACCAGGCGCCGGGTCAGATAGCCGGAGTTGGCGGTCTTGAGCGCGGTGTCGGCCAGGCCCTTGCGCGCGCCGTGGGTCGAGATGAAGTACTGGAGGACAGTGAGGCCCTCGCGGAAGTTCGCGGTGATCGGAGTCTCGATGATTTCACCCGACGGCTTCGCCATCAGGCCGCGCAGGCCAGCCAACTGGCGAATCTGCTGCTCGGAACCGCGGGCGCCCGAGTCGGCCATGATGAAGATCGGATTGAACGACGGGCCGGTGATGGTCTCGCCCTTGTCGTTCTTGCCGAAGACCTGGGTGGAGAGGCCCTTGATAACGGCGCTGCCGATTTGGTCCTGAACTTCGGCCCAGATATCGACGACCTTGTTGTAGCGCTCGCCGTCGGTGATGACGCCGTTGTTGTACTGTTGCTGAATCTCGTTGACCTGCTTCTGTGCGCCGTCGAGCAGATGGGCCTTTTGGGGCGGAATCGTCATATCCTTGATCGAGATGGAGATTCCCGCCTTGGTGGCGAATTCAAAGCCGATGTCCTTGAGCCGGTCGGCGAAGATGACCGTCGCCTTGTCGCCGGCGCGGCGATATACGATGTCGATAAGGTTGCCGAGCTCCTTTTTCTTCATCGTCTTGTTGAGCTCGGTGAACGGAATCTCGGGCGGCACGATTTCGTACAACAGCACGCGGCCGACGGTGGTGGTGACGCGCTCGTAGCGCGGCATCGCGGCGGCGGCCGCGGCGGCTGCGGCGGCGCGATCCTTCTTGCTGCGAAGATGCCCGTTGGTCTCGGGCGCTGCGGGCACGATTCCGGTCGCGAGCAGCGGCGACATCCGGACCGTGATTTTCGCGTGCAGGCTGATTTCCTCGTGATCGTACGCGATTCGCACTTCCTCGACGTTGGCGAAGTTCTTGCCCTCGCCGTGCGCCAGCGGACGCTCGCGGGTCATGTAGTAAAGACCCAGCACCATGTCCTGGGTCGGGACGATTACCGGCTTGCCCGACGCGGGCGACAGGATGTTGTTGGTGGACATCATGAGCGCGCGCGACTCGACCTGCGCCTCGATGGAGAGCGGCACGTGCACCGCCATCTGATCGCCGTCGAAATCGGCGTTGTACGCCACGCATACCAGGGGATGGAGCTGAATGGCCTTGCCTTCGATCAACACCGGCTCGAAGGCCTGGATGCCGAGCCGATGCAGGGTGGGCGCGCGATTGAGCAGGACCGGATGCTCGCGGATAACCTCGTCGAGGATATCCCAAACGTCCTTGCCCTCCTTCTCGACCATCTTTTTGGCGCTCTTGATGGTGGTGACGTAGCCCTTTTCTTCGAGCTTGTTGTAGATGAACGGCTTGAACAGCTCGAGCGCCATCTTCTTGGGCAGCCCGCACTGATGCAGCCTGAGTTCGGGGCCGACCACGATGACCGAGCGGCCGGAGTAATCGACGCGCTTGCCGAGCAGGTTCTGGCGGAAGCGGCCCGACTTGCCCTTGAGCATGTCGGAGAGCGACTTGAGCGGACGCTTGGACGGTCCGGTGATCGCGCGGCCGCGCCGTCCGTTGTCAAACAACGCATCGACGGCTTCCTGGAGCATCCGCTTTTCGTTGCGAATAATGATGTCCGGGGCGTTGAGCTCGATGAGCCTTTTCAACCGGTTGTTGCGGTTGATCACGCGGCGGTAGAGATCGTTCAGATCCGAAGTGGCGAAGCGGCCGCCGTCGAGCGGCACCAGCGGACGGAGGTCGGGAGGAATCACCGGCAGGATGGTAAGAATCATCCACTCGGGCTTGTTGCCCGAGTCGCGAAACGCGTTGACGACCTTCAGGCGCTTGGAAACTTTCTTGCGACGCGCCTCGCTGGCGGTCGCTTTCATCTCGATGCGCAGCTCTCCGGCAAGCTTGTCGAGCGCGAGTTGTCCCAGCAGCGAGCGAACCGCCTCGGCGCCCATCTCGGCCTTGAAGCCGTCGGCGTATTGCTCGCGCGCTTCGCGATATTTGCGCTCGGTCAGCAGCTCCTTGTACTGGAGGGGAGTCTCGCCGGCGTCGATTACGATGTAGCACTCGAAATAGAGGACCTTTTCGAGTTCCTTGAGGGTCATGTCGAGCAGGGTGCCGATTCGCGACGGCAGCGAGCGCAGGAACCAGATGTGCGCGACCGGGGCGGCGAGATCGATGTGCCCCATGCGCTCGCGGCGGACCTTGGACTGAATGACTTCGACGCCGCACTTTTCGCAGACCACGCCGCGATGACGCATGCGCTTGTACTTGCCGCAGTTGCATTCGTAGTCCTTGGTGGGCCCGAAAATTTTGGCGCAGAACAGCCCGTCGCGCTCCGGCTTGAAGGTCCGGTAGTTGATCGTTTCGGGCTTCTTGACCTCGCCGTGCGACCACGAGCGGATCATTTCGGGCGACGCGATCGAAATCCGGATCGCGTTGAACGCCAGTGGATTCTTGGGCTTCTCGAAAATGCCGAAGAGATCTTCCATCTCTTTAATAACTCCCTGGCCTTAAGCCCTTTGCGGCTGCTCGAGCAGCTCCATGTTCAGGCACAGCGACTGGAGCTCCTTGACCATAACGTTAAACGACTCGGGCAGTCCGGGCTCGAGGGTGTTCTCGCCCTTGACGATCGCTTCGTACATCCGCGTTCGCCCCGCCACGTCGTCGGACTTAACCGTGAGCATCTCCTGCAAGGTGTAGGCGGCGCCGTAAGCTTCCAGCGCCCACACCTCCATTTCACCGAGCCGCTGCCCGCCGAACTGAGCCTTGCCGCCCAGCGGCTGCTGGGTAACCAGGCTGTAGGGACCAGTCGAACGCGCGTGAATCTTGTCTTCGACCAGGTGATGCAGCTTCATCATGTACATGATGCCGACCGTGACCGGCTGCTCGAACGGCAAGCCGGTGCGTCCGTCGTGCAGGGTAGCCTGTCCGGTCTCGGGCAAATCGGCGCGCTTGAGCAACTGGAATATTTCCTCTTCGCGGGCGCCGTCGAACACGGGAGAGGCGACGTGCACGCCTGCCAGCGCCTTGGCCGCGAGCTTGAAGATATCGGGCTCGGCGAGCTCGTCGATAAACTGGTGGCTTTCCTTCTCGGGGTAGATATCCTTGAGCCGCTTTTTCAGCTGCGCGGCGCTGACGCCGCTGCGCAAGTCTTCCTCGATTTTGTGGCCGAGTTCACGCGCGGCCCATCCCAGATGGGTCTCAAGAATCTGGCCGACGTTCATGCGCGACGGCACGCCAAGCGGATTGAGCACGATATCGAGCGGGGTCCCATCGTCCATGCACGGCATGTCTTCCTCAGGCAGGATGCGCGAGAGCACGCCCTTGTTGCCGTGGCGCCCCGCCATCTTGTCGCCGACCTGGAGGCGGCGCTTGATGGCGACGAAGACCTTGATCATCTTGATGACGCCCGGGGCGAGTTCGTCGCCCGCCTTGAGGCGCTCGACTTTGGCGCCGTAATGATTCTGCACGGCCTCGACGTTCGCGTTCATCGCGGCGATAGCCTGGGCAGCTTCCTCCTGCGCCGATTCGTTCTCGACGCGGACCTGGCCCCATAGCGTGGGCGGCAACTCTTCGAGTTCCTCGGCGCTGAGCGTGTCGCCCTTCTTGAGCAGCTCCTTGCGCTCGTCGGACATCACGCGTCCGGCGAGCTTCTTGCCGGCGAGCGACTTCTTGAGCTTGCGCAGAGTTTCCTGGCGGATGATTCGGACTTCTTCGGCTTCGTCCTGCTTGAGACGTTCGGCCTCGAGCACTTCGATTTCCTGGGTGCGCTCGTCCTTGACCACTCCGCGGCGGGCAAACACGCGGCCGTCGATAACGGTGCCCTCGACGCCCGGCGGCACGCGCAGGCTGGTGTCGCGGACCTCGCCGGCCTTTTCGCCGAAGATGGCGCGCAGCAGTTTCTCTTCGGGAGAAAGCTGGGTCTCGCCCTTGGGCGTTATCTTGCCGACCAGGATGTCCTGCGGGCGGACTTCGGCGCCGATGCGGATGATGCCGCTGGCGTCGAGGTCCTTGAGGGCCTCTTCACCGACGTTGGGAATGTCGCGGGTGATTTCCTCGGGTCCGAGCTTGGTGTCGCGCGCGATGCATTCGAATTCCTCGATATGCACGGAGGTGAACAGGTCTTCCTTGACCACGCGCTCGGAAATCAGGATCGAATCTTCGAAGTTGTAGCCGCCCCACGGCATGAACGCGACCAGCACGTTGCGGCCCAGCGCCAGCTCGCCCATGTCGGTGGACGGTCCGTCGGCCAGCACGTCGCCGGACTTGACGCGCTCGCCCTTGACGACGATGGGGCGCTGGTTGATGCAGGTGTTCTGATTGGAGCGCTGATACTTGATCAGGTTGTAGATATCGACGCCGGCGTCGCGCAGGTCCTTGGTCTGCTTGTCGGCGCGCACGACTATTCGCTCGGCATCGACGCTTTCGACGATACCGTCGCGCTTGCCGATCACGGTAACGCCCGAGTCGCGGCCGACGGTGCCCTCGAGGCCGGTGCCGACCAGGGGCGCGTCGGGCTTGAGGAGCGGCACGGCCTGGCGCTGCATGTTCGATCCCATCAGGGCACGATTGGCGTCGTCGTTTTCAAGAAACGGGATCAAAGACGCGGCCACCGAGACGAGCTGGTTGGGCGACACGTCCATGTACTGGACGTCTTCGGCGCGGACCACGGTGGACTCGCCGCCGATGCGCGCCGAGACGAGGTCGGCGGTGAAGCGGCCGTGCGAGTCGAGCTGCGCGTTGGCCTGTGCGATGACCTTGTCTTCCTCGTCGAGGGCGGACAGATAGACGATTCGATCGGTGACGCGATTGTTTTCGACTTCGCGGTAGGGCGTCTCGATAAAGCCGTATTCGTTGACGCGCGCGTAGGTCGAGAGCGCCGCGATAAGTCCGATATTGGGGCCCTCGGGCGTTTCAATCGGGCAGACGCGGCCGTAATGGGTCGGGTGAACGTCGCGGACCTCGAATCCGGCGCGCTCGCGGGTAAGACCGCCGGGACCAAGCGCGGAGAGGCGGCGCTTGTGCGCGATTTCGCTGAGCGGATTGGTCTGATCCATGAACTGCGACAATTGCGAGGAGCCGAAGAACTCCTTGATCACGGCGGAAGCCGGCTTGTAGTTGACCAGCTCCTGCGGCATCAGGGTCTCGATGTCCTGGAGGCTCATGCGCTCTTTTATCGCGCGCTCCATGCGGACCAGCCCGATGCGGAACTGGTTCTCGACCAACTCTCCGACCGCGCGCACGCGGCGATTGCCGAGATGGTCGATATCGTCAACCTGGCCGTTGCCGTTCTTGAGATCCATCAGGTAGCGGACGACTTCGAGGATGTCCTCGCGGCGCAGCGTGCCCTGCTCGAGCGGCACGTCAATCTTGAGCTTGTGATTGAGCTTGAGGCGGCCGACCTTGGAGAGGTCGTAACGCTCGGCGTTGAAGAACAGGTTGTTGAAGAAAGTGGTCGCCGTTTCCTGGGTCGGGGGATCGCCGGGACGCAGGCGGCGGTAGATTTCGATTACGGCTTCTTCGGGCGTGCCGAGCTTGTCCTGCGCGAGCGTGAGGCGCAGCGGACCGCCGCCGGGGGCGTCCTCGGTGAACAGGACTTCGATCTTTTTTACGCCGTGGGCCTTGAGCTTGTCGAGGGTTTCCTCGGTCAGATCCTCGTTGGTGCCAATCAGCACCTCGCCGGTGGTGGAATCGACGATATCGTGGGCGGAGACGCGGCCGACAATCTCGTCGAGAGCGATCGGAACTTCGCTGATCTTCGCCTGCTCCATCGCGCGCACGATGGCCTTGTTGAACTTGCGGCCCTCGCGCGCGATAACCTCGCCCGACTTGGGATCCTTGACGTCGCGGCTGACGCGCGAACCGAGCAGATGGTCGGCGACGAACTGCTTGGTGTACTGCTTGCTGTCGAGGACGATCAGGTCCTTGCGGTAGTAGTAGTTGAGGAGATCCTCGGTGGTCATGCCGAGTGCGCGCAGCAGCACGGTGGCGGGAAACTTGCGGCGCCGATCGATGCGGACGTAGAGCACGTCGCGCGGGTCGAATTCGAAGTCGATCCAACTGCCGCGATACGGAATGATTCGCGCCGAGTACAAAAGCTTGCCGGTGGAATGGGTGCGGCCCTTGTCGTGCTCGAAAAATACTCCGGGCGAGCGATGCAACTGGGAGACGATGACGCGCTCGGTGCCGTTGACCATGAAGGTGCCGTTGCCGGTCATCAGCGGAATCTCGCCGAAGTAAACTTCCTGCTCCTTGACGTTCTTGATCGAGCGGCGGCCGTTCTCGACGTCCCAGATGACGAGCTGAATCTTGACCTTCAGCGGCGCCGCGTAGGTCATGCCGCGCTGATGGCATTCCTCGACGTCGTACTTGGGCGTGCCGAGCTCGTAGGCGACGAATTCGAGCGAGGCGGTCTCGTTGAAATCCTTGATCGGAAAGACCGACTTGAAGACCGCCTGCAGACCTACGTCCGCGCGGTCCTCGGTCGAAACGCCAACCTGGAGGAAATCGTCATACGAGCGCTTCTGAATCTCGATCAGATTCGGAATCTCGATGATCTTCTTGATCTTGCCGAAGGAGCGGCGAATGCGAAGATTGCTCGTTACATGAACTTGGACCATCAGCTACCTCACCGTGCGTGCGCCACAGACTTCGGCGCGCCGTGAAGCAATAGAGGACGCGGGCGCAGGGGTTTCCCCGGTGCCCACGGCTTCATCGATAAAGACCGTTTGAAATCCGCGCGCGCATAAAAGTCCCGCGCCTCGTGAACTTCCCGACCCTTTGTTGTGCGTCAAAAAGGCTAAGACCTTCCTACTTCAGCTCCACGCTGCCGCCGGCCGCTTCGAGCTTCTTCTTGATCTCTTCGGCCTCGGCTTTGTTGACGCCTTCTTTGACCGCCTTCGGCGCTCCATCGACCAGGTCCTTGGCCTCCTTGAGGCCCAGACCGGTCAATTCGCGCACGACCTTGATCACCTGGATCTTCTTGTCGCCCGAGCCCGTCAGCACGACGTTGAACTCTTCCTTCTCGGGCGCCGCCGCGGCCGCACCGCCGGCTGCCGGAGCGGCAGCCATCGCGACCGGAGCCGCGGCAGATACGCCGAGCTCGGTCTCGAGTTCCTTAACCAGCGCCGCTGCATCGATCAGGCTCAGGTTCTTCAGATAATCCTTCACCTGATCGCGGCTGAGTTGTGCTTCTGCCATGTTACCTTCTCTCCTTGTTCACGCATCCGGGGAGATGTGGGAGTGCTTTTTCAGCGAAACCTCTACCGGGCGTTGTTCATGAATCAAAATCAGCAGTCTCTAATCATCCCTCAGATGCGGGCGCCGCTGCTTCAGGCGCAGGTTCCGATGAAGCTGCGGCCGGAGGCGGCGCGCCGGCGCCGTTCTTTTTCCCAATCGCGTCGATCACGCGCGCCAGGTACGAACCCGGCTCGTTGAGCAGGCGGACCAACTGAGTCGCCGGCGCATTCAACAGGCCGAGCAACTGGCCGAAAATCACCGCGCGCGACGGCAAGGCCGCCAGCGCCTGGACCTGCGCGGGCGTGAGCGGCTTGCCGTCGAGCACCGCACCGCGAAGCTTGAGCTTGTCGCCCAGCGGCCCGAACGCCGCGAAGGTCTTGGCCAGTACGACCGGATCCTCGTAACTGAGGATGAGCCCGACCTGTCCGCCGAGGTTGCTGTCGAGCGCCTCGTACGCGGTACCCTTGATAGCGCGGCGGACAAGGGTGTTCTTGGCCACGCGCATCTCGCCGCGCACGGCGCGCAAGCGCTTGCGCATCTCGGTCGATTCCGCCGCCGTCATCCCGCGGTATTCGGACACGAGGGCAATACTGGCGCGGCCAAAACTCTGGTTAAGATCTTCGACCAGCGCAGTTTTCTCTGATTTGTTCATCTAATTATACCGACCCAGCTCCAACGAACGAAAACTTATGCGGCGGCCGCGAGCGCCTTGGGCGCCGCCTGCGCCGTATCGACGCGGACTCCCGGGCCCATCGTCGAGGAAATCGCGACGCTGCGAACGTAATTTCCCTTGGCGCTGGCAGGCTTGGAGCGAACGATCGCGCCGAGGATCGCGCGCACGTTGTCGAGCAGCTTCGACTCGCCGAAACTCAGCTTGCCCACCCGCGCGTGCACGACGCCGGCCTTGTCCACGCGGTAGTCCACCTTGCCGGCCTTAATCTCGGCGACCGCCTTGGCGACATCGAACGTGACGGTGCCGACCTTGGGATTGGGCATCAGGCCGCGCGGTCCAAGGATTTTGCCGATTCGTCCGACCTGGCCCATCATGTCGGGCGTGGCGATGACGCGGTCGAAGTCGAGCCAGTTCTCTTCCTGGATCTTCTTTATGATCTCGTCGCCGCCGACGAAGTCGGCACCCGCCTCGCGCGCCTCGCGCTCTTTCTCGCCCTTGGCGACCACCAGCACGCGCGCAACCGCACCGGTTCCATGCGGAAGCACGATAGTGCCGCGCACGTTCTGGTCGGCCTGGCGCGGATCGACGCCGAGCCGCACTGCAATCTCGACCGTCTCGTCGAACTTGGCGACCTTGTTATCGACGACCAGCTTGACCGCTTCTTCGAGCGTGTAGCGCTTTTCGCGATCGATCTTCTTGGCCGCTTCCTTGTATTTCTTGCCTGCCATCTTTTTTAGCCTTAATCCGTGACGTCGATGCCCATGCTGCGCGCGGTGCCCGAAACGGTATTGACGGCGGCAGCCAGGTCGGCCGCGGTCAGGTCCTTGAGCTTGGTCTTGGCGATTTCCTCGACCTGCGCGCGCGTGACCTTGCCGACCTTGTTCTTGTTGGGCATCGGCGAGCCCTTTTCGATTCCCGCCGCGCGCAGCAGCAGAATAGACGCGGGCGGGCTCTTGGTGATGAAGGTGAACGAGCGGTCGGCGTAGACGGTGACTATCACCGGGATGACCAGGCCCTGCATGTTCTGGGTCTGGGCGTTGAAGGCCTTGCAGAACTCCATGATATTGACGCCGCGCTGTCCGAGCGCGGGGCCCACCGGCGGCGAGGGATTCGCCGCGCCGGCTGGAATCTGCAGCTTGATCGATCCGACTACTTTCTTAGCCACTTTAAAATCGTTCCTGGTTGCTCAGTCGCGAACGCCGCTTGCACGCGCGAGCCGCGCGCATCCGGCGAATCGAGTGTTTTATGGTCGTTTCAGGCCTTCTCTACCTGCACAAAGTCCAGTTCGACCGGAGTTGCGCGGCCGAAGATCGAGATCAGAACGCGCACCTTGCCCTTTTCCGGCTTGACTTCCTCGACGGTGCCGTTGAAGTCCTGGAAAGGGCCGTCAACGACTTTGATCGCCTCGCCCACCTCGAACAGCACCTTGGGCTTGGGCCGCAGCGCCCCCTCTTCCATCTGCTGCTGGATCTCTTCGACTTCGGAAATCGGAACTTCGGGCGGATTGGTGGAATGCCCGACGAAGCCGGTAATTTTCGGGGTGTTCTTGATGACGTGCCAGGTCTCGTCGTCGAGCACCATCTGCACGAAGATGTATCCGGGGAAAAACTTACGGCTGGAAACCTTGCGCGCGCCGCCCTTGCCGAGTTCCTGCACGCGCTCGATCGGCACCAGCACCTTGCCGATTTTGTCTTCCTTGTGAAGCGAGCGCACCCGCTCCTCGAGCGCGGCCTTGGCCTTGTGCTCGTAGCCCGAATAGGTATGGACGACATACCATTTCATCGCGGGCTTGGCGGTCTCGGTAATCGGTTCAGTCATTTGAATGAGCAGTCTTCATTGGAATCAGCAGTTCCGCGTCCCGTCGTTGGTCCCCTAGCGGAGCAGCATCTGCACGCCGCGAACCGCGAAAAAGTCGATCACTCCGAGCCACAAAGCCATCACAAACGTCAGACCGACAACCACAATCGTGGCCTGCATGG
The DNA here is from genome assembly GCA_937889395.1 of uncultured Pseudomonadota bacterium. Lineage (GTDB taxonomy): Bacteria > Desulfobacterota > Binatia > Binatales > Binataceae > Binatus. The sequence goes on from CALAOW010000056.1 coordinate 44,764, forward strand.
TTGCCTTGGGCGAGGGGTAATGAACCTTGGCAAGCTCCGTCCATGCTTCGGTGACGAAACTTACGCCCTGATTGAAGTAACTTTTTAAACTATCCATATTTCGTGCCTAAATCAAGAACCGCGCATTAATTCGGTTGACCGCTGTCATTTTTGGCGGGCCAGCCAGGGGTCGAACCTGGAACCCTCGGATTTGGAGTCCGATGCTCTGCCAATTGGAGCTACTGACCCTTCTTTCGATGTACTGTCGAGCGTCGAGGCTCAGTCGACCCCGAACCCATTTTTTTCAATGTACCAGCGAACGTAAGCTCACTCGAACCTGGACCCGTCAAGAAATTTTGCCTTCCTTGTGCACGGTGTGCGCGCGGCACTTCGGACAGAATTTCTTGATTGAAAATTTGTCGGTCTGCGTCTTCTTGTTCTTGGTCGTGGTGTAGTTGCGCGATTTGCAACCGTCGCACGAAAGCGAAATCAAATCTCTCATTATAAATCGCCTCTAAAAAGTAATCCGCCTCGAAAAACTTTTCCGCCGCCCGAGCGGCGCAAATTTGGAAAGCCCACGACGGGATTCGAACCCGTGACCTCTTCCTTACCAAGGAAGTGCTCTACCGACTGAGCTACATGGGCATCCGTGCAATGCTCAATCTCAACAATCGATAAAAAACACTCGCAACAAAACTCGCGCCTCGATTCGATTCACTGAAAAGTCTGGAGCGGGAAACGGGACTCGAACCCGCGACCCCGAGCTTGGAAGGCTCGCGCTCTACCAACTGAGCTATTCCCGCTCTCCCCGTCGAATTCATTATTATACTGGTGGAGAGGGGAGGATTCGAACCTCCGTAGGCATAAGCCGGCAGATTTACAGTCTGCTCCCTTTGGCCACTCGGGAACCTCTCCTCCCAAGGCTATCGTGCCGACCAAGCCGATGGCGAGAATCGAACTCGCAACCACCTGATTACAAATCAGGTGCTCTACCGTTGAGCTACATCGGCGAACGACGTTAAGAGGAAAAAGCTATTCGCCGCCGCGGCGACTGTCAAGCAGAAAGCGGATTTCAGGGTCTGCTTCTTGCATCCCGGCAACCGGGCGCGGCGGGTCACGTTTGACAATTGCGGCGGGAAAAATCAGCCTCACTGTTCCCCAGGTGACAGCGCAATACTTGCGATTGCGGGTGTCGACGGGGACAGTGTTCGGCATGACGAAACTCAAGCCTCCTGCCAGCAGCACCCTGATCGATCTCGAATGGGCCAGGATTTACGCGGACCGGATCAAGGGCGAACTGAAGCTGCTTGCCAAGACGCTGTCGGAACTCAACGTGCATGGCATGCACCCGCATATCGCCAAGGGAACCACGCTTCTGAAAGCGCAGATGAAGGAAGCCAGCCGGCAGGTTGGCGGGATGAGAAAAATCGCGAGCCAGTTCGAATCCAAATGGGTGGACACTATCAAGAAGGCGCTGGCCAGGAAGCGTCCGGGTTTCGCCCAGCGCAAATCGACTCGAGCCAGGCCGGCGTCAGAAAAAACCGCCACGAGCAAATCGCAAAGTTCTTAGGTGCTAATCTGCCTGCTTCGCGGCGGAGCGGCGGCGGGCGATTTCGAACAGCGCCACCGCGGCGGCAACCGACACGTTGAGCGAGCCGACCATCCCGCGCATCGGGATGCCCACGACAAAATCCGCACCCTTCTTCACGATGTCGCGAACGCCACGCCCCTCGGAGCCGACGATGATCGCGAGCTTGCGCGAGGTGTCGAGCGCGTAGATCGACGTATCGCCGCCGGGCGCGAGCGCCGCGGTCCAGTAGCCCGCCGCTTTCAACTGCTCGATGGTGCGCGCGACGTTGCCGCATCGCGCGATCTTCAGATGTATCCATGCACCGGCCGACGACTTGACCGCCGCGGGCGTGATGCCCGCGGTTCGGTCCTTCGCGAGAACGATCGCGCCGACGCCGGCGCCTTCCGCCGAGCGCATCAGGGCGCCCAGGTTGCGCGGATCGGTGACGCCGTCCACGAGCACGATCGGATCGGGCTGGTCGGCGAGAATCTGCTCGAGCGGCGTGTACTCGTACTCGCGCATCAGGGCCGCGATCCCCTGATGGCGGGCGGCGGGTCCCGCCAATCGCTCCAATCCGGCATCATCGGCGAACTCGACGCGGCCTCCGCCGGTTCTGACGAGGTCGATCTCAGCCACGAAGCGCCGCTCGTCGCCGGATTTCACGTAGAGCACTCGAATCGAGCCGGGAGCGGCGGCGACCAACTCGCGGATTGGCTCGACGCCATAAACTATTTCGCGATCGTTGCCGCTGGCGCGCCGAGTCTCGCGCTCGCCCGCATCCGCACGCCGATAATCGCGCGCAGGGGCCGGCGCCGCGGCAGGTTTGGGATTGGGCGCGGGCGAATGGCGGCGCGGCGGAGCCGGCGGGTTGCGGTCGAAGCGTGGATTGCGGCCCTTGTCGCGAAAGTCTCTCATCGGGAGCGATACTATCAGAGCGTCGAGCAAGTAGCTGTCCCGGTCCGCGAGAAGAAAATCGAAACGCCAAGTTTCAATCGCGCGCGGGGATGTCTAAACTTGGGCGCGACCCCTTGCCGTTGGCAGGGATCGAACAATGAGACTAGCAATCCCGGGATTTGCCATTATCGACCGCTACGTCGCGCGCGAAGTGCTGGCGCCGTTCGCGGTCGACGTCGGCCTGCTGACCTTCGCGCTGGTCACGGGCAAGTTGCTGAAGCTGATGGACATGGTCATCAATCACGGGGTGAGCCTCGGCGAGGTGATGGGGATCATCGGGTACGTCATGCCGGCTTTTTTGGAACTCACGTTTCCGATGGCGGTGCTGCTCGGAGTGTTGATGGGATTCGGGCGGATGTCGAGCGACCAGGAGATGACCGCGGCGCGCGCCTGCGGCATCAGCTTGTATCGGCTGGCGGTGCCCGTGATGATTGTGGCGCTGGGCGTGTACGCGCTTTCGAGCTACTTCGCATTCTCGCTGCGGCCGTGGGCGAATTCTAATCTGCGCAACAAGCTCTACGAACTCAGCCAGACGCGGACCAGCGTCGGGCTGAAGGAAAAAGTCTTCAACAGCAATTTCCCCGGCCTGGTCGTTTATGTCGACGAGATGTCCGAAACCGATTCCAGTTTGAAGGGCGTCATGATCTCGGACGCGCGCGATCCGCGCAACCAGAACACGATAATCGCCAAGCATGGAATGATAGTGCCCGACCCGCATGACAAGTCGATCACGCTGCGGCTGTCCGACGGTTCGATCTTCGGCGCCGAGCCCGCCAACAACGTGACTCACGTGACCAGCTTCAAGACCTACGATCTCAGCGTGCGCCCCGAATCGGCGCTGGACATGAGCGAGCAGGATCCGGGCGAAATGACGTACCCGGCACTGCGCGCCGACATCAAGGCGGCGCGCGCCAAAGGGAAACCGGACTACGCCGCCGAGACCGAGATGGCGGGCAAGTTTACCGTCCCGT
>CALAOW010000057.1 GCA_937889395.1 uncultured Pseudomonadota bacterium
TCAATCGGCAGTCGTACTTCTCTTCCAGGCTTCGGACCTGCTGGCTGACCGCCGATTGAGTGACGAAGTTTTGCGATGCGGCATAAGAAAAACTTCCGCTTTCGATTATGTCGCAGAAGACCTTTAGCGTTTCTATATGCATGTTGCCAACTTGGTGTATAAGGCTACGTGATAGTCAAATTGGACGCAAGTAGTAGCCGTGATAATTCGGCCCTCAATCGGCGTGCGGAACGAACGCGCGTGGATCAAAAGCGCACGATAGCGGGGGGCATGATTTCGCTCATCCGGAAGATCGCTGGACCCGGCCGGACTCTGGCGGCGATCTGCGTCCGCAATCTCACAGTGAAACACATTTCAAAAATCGCATGGAGCGCAAAATGCCGGATTTATTAAGAGATCTCGATTTTTTTCACCTCGACGAACTGCTCACCGATGAAGAACGGATGGCCCGCGAGACGGCCAAACGTTTCGTGGATCGCGAAATTTTGCCGCAGATCGAGCGCCATTTTGCCAGTGAAACCTTCCCGATGGATCTTGTACCGCAAATGGCCGAGCTTGGAATGTTTGGCGCTAATCTCAAGGGCTACGGATGCGCCGGCATGAATAACGTCGCGTACGGCCTGATCATGCAGGAGCTCGAAGCGGGAGACTCGGGGCTGCGCTCGTTCGCGTCCGTGCAAAGCGCGCTTTCGATGTACGCGATTTATGCAAACGGCAGCGAGGAACAGAAGCAGCGCTACTTGCCGGAAATGGCCAAGGGAAAATTGATCGGATGCTTCGGTCTGACCGAGCCTGACCACGGGTCGGACCCGGGCGGGATGGAAACGCGGGCGCGGCGCGATGGCGACGGGTGGATCCTCAACGGGACCAAGCGATGGATCACCAACGGCTCGATCGCGGACGTCGCGATCGTGTGGGCGAAGGTCGACGAGGGCATAACCGGGTTCCTCGTCGAGAAGGGGACGCCGGGATTCTCGACGCGCGATATCCACGGGAAATTTTCGATGCGCGCGTCGATCACTTCGGAACTGATTTTCGAGGACGTGCGAATTCCCCGGACTGCTCATCTGGAAAAAGCGCGCGGGCTGAAGGGTCCGCTCGGATGCCTGACGCAGGCGCGCTACGGAATCGCGTGGGGCGCGATCGGTGCGGCGCGGTCGTGTTTCCATTGCGCGCTGGATTACACGAAATCCCGCAAGCAATTTTCGCGTCCGCTGGCCGGCTATCAACTGGTGCAGGCAAAGCTGGTGAGGATGCTGACCGAGATCACCAAGGCGCAGATGGTTTGCCTCCGGCTGGCTCATCTCAAGGACCAGGGCAAGATGCGCCCGGAGCACGTGTCGTTCGCAAAGAGAAATAACGTCAACGAGGCGCTGAAGATCGCACGCGACGCGCGCGACATGCTCGGCGCCAACGGAATCGTCAACGAGTACCCTGTTATCCGTCACATGCTGAACCTCGAGACGGTGAACACCTACGAGGGTACCTTCGACGTGCATACGTTGATCCTCGGCCGCGACATCACGGGCGAGAACGCGTTCGAGTAAACGCCCGCAAGCGCGCTTACCGCCATCGGCGGCCGTCGTGCTGGATAACACGCAGAGCAGGGAGAAAATCGGATGGAACTCAAGGGCAAGAATGCAATCGTCACCGGCGCGGCGCGGGGAATCGGCCGCGGAATCGCGCTCAAGCTGGCGGCGGCGGGCGCAAACCTCGCGCTCGTCGATCTCGGCAGTCCGGCAGACCACGCGCTTACCTACAATCTAAGCGCGCAAACTGAACTCAATCGCACGGTCGAGGAAGTCAAGGCGCTCGGCGTGAAGGCTATCCCGATCCTCGCCGACGTGACGCGGTTCGCCGACCTGGAGCGGATGGCGTCCGACGTGGTCGCGAAACTCGGCGCGATCGATATCCTCGTGAACAACGCGGGGATCATCGCGTTCGGTCCCGTCAGTACTCTTGCCGAAGAAGCGTGGGACCGCGTGATGGCGGTCAATGCCAAGGGCGCGTTCCTGTGCGCCAAGGCCTGTATCCCGCACCTGACCAAGCAGAGCGAGGGCGCGATCGTCAATATCGCGTCGGTGGCGGGCAAGACCGGCCACGGCGACCTGTCGGCATACTGCGCCAGCAAGTTCGCCATTGTCGGCTTCACCCAAGCGCTCGCCGAAGAGCTTGGCCCGGCCAACATTCGCGTCAACGCGGTATGCCCCGGGTATCTGCGCACTGCGATGTGGTCCGACGTGCTCGGGCCGATCATCGGCGTTCAGTACGGGATGGATCGCGAGGCGGCGTTCAACGAATTTATCGCGCACAACACCTTCCTCAAGCGCGAGCAGACCCCGGCCGATATAGGCGAGGCGGTGGTCTATTTGTGCCGCGCGGAAAACATCACCGGCGAAACAATCAACGTCGCCGGCGGCGGCGAACTGCATTAGCAGCGCGCGCGTAGAGCAGGGGCGAGCCCCTGCACCCTCCCGAAACCCAAACTGGGTTTCGGACTTCCTGCAGTATTAAAACGGGGGGAAGGGATGCGGGCTTCGCCCTGTTAGAAGGGTAAGGGGGAGAAGAGTCGGTTGTTCTGCGTCCGAGATACCTCGCCCGTTATTTTCACGGGAGAGGCGGCCGGCCGCCTTGCGGCCGGTAGGTGAGGGTGCAGGCGGATCATGCTGACTCTCTTGTGTCATCCCGACCGAAGCGGAGGGACCCCGGATCTTTTTCTTTGGACCGTCCCTATCCGATGCCGTCGCAATTACGGCTGATTTCCCAAAAAAGCGGGTTATTTCCTTGGATCCAGAGACGACTGACATTGGTCAAAAACTCAGATTAGTGCTGAACGAAAAAATGACAATTCGGGCCCATCGGCCGCGAGGCGCTTGAAGAACTGGGGCGGATGGAAACCCTTTACCCGTTGACGCAGATCGTTCAAGCGCAAGATGGGCCGCAGACGCCGGACTTCCTGGAAAACAATGACATGACCAACCTCCACTTCATCGAAGTATCTATAGAACTCCTCCATTGAGAGGCCACTCGCCCGCCCATACTCTCGCCAAATTTGGTCTGGGCGGCGCTCAACCGCCTTTTTCACAATTCCCAACGCCTCGACCTGTCCGCGAGGAACCTTGCTGTAAATCCACACTCTTGCTCCCCGGCTGAGTGGGATCCGTCGCCGCCGCAACTCGACGGTTTTTCTGCCTTCAAGAATGTTTTTCGCGTGTCTTGCTTCGACCGAAATCAAAATGTTTTCAGGCACCGGCTGCTGCCTCTTTGAGAATCGCCACGACCTGCTTCCCGTCCAAGCGTTTGGCCGTCACAAAGTTAGAGCGATCTGCGCAACCCAATTCTCGAAGGCGAGCGAGGCTTACCGGGCGCCGAAGCATGATCAGATTGTCAAATCTCGTCACTGCAATCTTTTCGTCGCTGCCCAATCGTTTCAAACTTTTGACATCGAGGACGCCGCGCCGCTGGCTGGCAGAAGATACCAGCTCTTTCAGTTCAATCGTGACCCGAAGCACCCGGGCGACGGCGACCACCGCCGACTGACCGCCACTCTTACCTGACTCGTAGAACAGCAGACAACTTCCTTCCAATATGATCGAGGCGGTGCGCGGACTACTGAAATACGTCCTCTCGTTCAGAAAGGTGGCTTCTGGCGATTCCAACATTCGAAATTGGCGAGACTCCAGCAGGAGATCAGCAAATTTCTTTCTTACGGGAACAATGGCGCCTATTCGTTGGCTCGAAACGAACAAGACTGGCGAAAGCAGCGTCTCTAGGTCATTTAGCGTCGCCTGAACTCTCTTACGGTTTGGACTTCTAACGAAAATCCGATCGCTCAGGACATCCGTCGGCATAGATTCCGGCAGCAGGACCCCTGCCAATGATTGCAATTCGGTTCTCACCCATCCCCAATTGGAGTCGTGAATGGGTCGCCCGACAGCAATCTTCTGAAGGACCCCTTCAGTCTGGCTAAAGCCTTCCGTTGCCCGGAAGCCGTGCGCCATGGCTGTCCGTAGTGTCACCGAGTGGCCCGGCATTTGACGCAGTTTTATCAGCGCCGGTGCCGCCCGGCTACATTCTTTGCAAATCTTGCCGACCAAATATTCGGCCGCAGATTCCGCTGACTGGTGATCCTGATCCAAGCACAGAAATGCTTCGGAAACTGGCTTTGGTCCGGGCGGTAATGTCCACGGACCGAAAGCTATCGTCTGTCCGCCCGCAGTAATGATCATCCGGCGAACTGGCACATCGACCGGCGTGCCCATCGATGCCTCGAGAACTTGCTGCGCCGGAACGTACATTTTGGTTAAGAAGTCCGAAACCGATGACCGATTTTCTTCATTGACCTCTGCAGCGCAGACCTGAATCCCCTCTAATTTCCCGCGCAACACGCCGCTACTTGCGTCGGAAGAAACCATGGTCTCAGCGAACTCGCCGACTCCCACGACCTCGATGCCGTACCTTTGTCGCAAATTTTCTCTTGCACGCAGTATCGACTTCTCTCCCGTCACAAATCCCGCTGCTTTGTGGTGTATAGCCGTAGCCAAATGCACTAGATCGGAACAGTCCTGAATGGTGAGTGCGCTGTGTTCGCCACGATGCGGGAACACAAGAGTAGCCAGCTCTTCAACGATCTTATCTTGAACGGTTTTACAGGGTGGGCTCAGCCGTGGAAGTTCCAGAGCCAACGCCAACAGAGGATCGGCAGTGTTGGGAATCGACGTACGGCGTAGCTCCTGCACAAATTCCTCGCTCACCGCCACGCGCACTAGATTCCTAAAACCCGCGTTCATCACCAATCCAGATTCCTTGGCCCGCAGTCGCTGCTTCGTCACGTCGAACAGAACATTCAAATCGATCAGATATACCGGAGATTGGGCGAATAGGCGGTCCACCAAGTGCAAATCGGCCGCTCTTCCAGAGGTGACCAAGTCTTGGAAGTTGAAAAGGTTCGGCGTGTTCAGGTCTCGAACCCGGATGTTGAGTATGCGTCCTCTGCTTGCCCCGCCCGGTTTCGTTTGGACTAGTGTAAATCCCATCTTCTCCCAGAACGCGTTCGCCTGAATCAGGTCGGCGGCTACATGCGCAGTGATGCTTAGGTAATAGGATCGCTCCATGTCTGCCACCAAATGACGGAGAAGAAGCTGGCCAACTGCCTGTTGCCGATATCGCGGCAACACGAAAATTTGGAAGACGCGCCCCCGCGGCGGAATGCCTCCAAACAATAAGTGGCCCGCGTATTTTCTCGTTCTGTCCTCAACGGCTACCAGAAGCTTGGACTGAAGCGCCATTTCTGAGTAAACGCGTTTTGGCAGAAAACCCAGCGAATGTTTATTCGCGTCAGCATGTTTCTGGACGATTGGAGATAGGCTGGCGACGTCTTCCGGCTTAGATAGTATCTGTATCTTCATTTCCCCCCAAAGATCACATACATCTCTTGCCCCTTCCCGACCGGGGGAAGCAAGTCCCCCTGCGAGCAAGCCTTCTCGGAACCTCTGCCGGGTATATCGAATGTAGCGGATCCGGGGTCCCTCGACTTCGCTCGGGATGACACAAAGATAGCAAGCGGGCGGGGGGTGAAGAATACAGAGGCAGAATCTTGAATCGCGCGCGAAAAGAGTCGCGCGCTGTACGCGGACCCTCACCTTCATCCTCTCCCTAACAGGGCGAGGCTAGGAAGGAACCGGGATTCTTCGCTTCGCTCTAGAATGACACAAAAAACACGACACGAAAAAAGAGCGACCCTCGCCTCGACCTTCCCCCCTTACCCTTCTAACAGGGCGAAGCCCGGCCGTTGGCACGGCTGGCCAGTATTACGAGGCCGCGCGCCCTCGACTCTTCCATCGCGTAGTCGCGAAAAGATGCGCTGCGCAGATTTTCGCGTCTTCTCACTGCGGGTGCAGGGGCCGCAGCCCCTGCCGCCCACCGCGCAGGTGATTCTTCCTTGGCGTGCAGGGGTCACCCCTGCTTTCGCATTCAATCTATTTTCGCCAGCTTGCGGGCGTAGGCGGCCGCCGTCTTGAAGTCGTACTCGCGATAAGCCTGCAACTTCTCGGCTTCGAAGCCGCCTTCTGCGTGCACCGCCAGCACTTCCTGGTAGCCGCCGAAATCCGACGACGTCAGATCGCCAATCAGGTTCATCAATCTCAGCCGATCTTCGGCATCGAAGCCTTTCGCGCCGCCCATGTATTTGAGCACGTAGGCGCGCGTCGCCTCGCTGCTGAGATCTTCAGCCGCAGGTCCGGTCACCAGCAGACCGCCGGCGAGGTCCTGCACGATTTGCACCGCCTGATGGTAGTTGTGAGCGAAGTGATACTTCGCGACGTTGGTGAGCAGCGTATTGGGCACCGCGACGCCGTCCTCGAGCGTGCAGGTGCGTGCGGCATGCTCGATAAGTCCGCGCACGATGGTGTGATACGCCGCGAGATGAGTGAGCTTGTCGCGCACGTGACCCGCGCGTGAGATTCCGTTGGCCTCCGCGATCGCATGGCCGGCGCCCGCCATCAGTTCGAGCAGCGGCAATTTGTACGACACCGCGGTGAAGCGATGGAATCGCACGAAAGTCAGCACGAGCAACCCGGCGAACTCGATCTCGCCTTGCAGAAACACACGCTCCTTAGGCACGAACACGTCGTCGAAGACCGTCAGCGTCTCCATCATCTTGTGCCGCGCGCTGATCGGATGCTCGAAATCATTTTTATGCGAGCTTCCGTGGGGCGACGCGAGCAGCTTCAGTCCCGGCGTGTTGATCGGCAATGCGAACGCGACGGCGTAGGCCTTGTCCTCGGCGCGCATCGCACGCGTCGGCAGGACTATAACCTCGTTGGTATTGGTCGCGACGCTGGTGTGAACCTTCGCGCCGCGCACGACGATGCCGTCGGGGCGCTCCTCGACGATTCGTACGTAGTAGTCCGGATGATCCTGCTGCGTGGGCCCGAGCGCGCGATCGCCCTTGGCGTCGGTTTGCGCGACGGCGACGGCGAGATCGTTGTCGCGGCAATTGCGGTAGTACTTGTGGATGCGCTCGCGGTACTCGGGCTTGCCGGCAGCCGCGAGCCGCTCGCCGATAATATGCAGCGCGAGCAGCGCGTCGGTGCCGATTTCCTTGATCAACACCACCAGCGTGGCGCCCTCGCGGGTCGCGGCCGCGATCAGCGCGCTGCGCTTAAGCAGGTCGTCGCCATTTTGCGGAACATGGTAGTAGCGGCTGTACTCGTCGGCGCCCTCTTTCACGACGGCGAGTTCGCGATACTTGGGATCGTGAGCCATCCGGTAGTCGAGCGCCGCGTGCTCGACTGCTATTCCGATAACAGGATGCGCGGTTACGTCCGCCACCCTTTCGCCGCGAAAAAACACCGCGCGGCCGTCGCGCAGCGAGCTTTTGTACTGTTCAGCCGTCCGTAGTCCCATCGTCGTGATTTTTCCTCGTCGGAGATTGATGCCACCGGCACAACGCCAACCGCAAACGCGCCGCTGATGGCGTTTCGGTTGCGGCGGGTGCGAAACGCCAATATAGAAGCGCTGAGCATTCGCTGTCCAACTGCTCGGGTAGGAGAAGCATTATGGCGAGTCCAAAGATGTTCGATTTGAGCGGCGAGGTCGCCGTGGTCACTGGCGGAAATGGAGGAATCGGGCGCGGAATCGCGCTCGGCCTGGCGCAAGCCGGCGCAGCGGTCGCGATCCTTGCGCGCAACGAAGGGAAGAATCGCGCCGTGGTGGACGAGCTCGCCAACGCGGGCGTACCTGCTATAGCGATACCGCTCGACGTGACGCGGCGCGACGACCTGCGCCCGGCGATGGAGGAAGTCGAGCGCAAGCTGGGGCCCATCTCGATTCTCGTCAACAACGCCGGAATCGCGATCATGAGCAGTGCGTTGGATTTCAGGGCCGAGGACTGGGATCGAGTGATCGAAACGAACCTGAGCTCGTGCTTTTTCCTTTCGCAGATCGCGGCGCAATCGATGGCCGCTCGCAAGCAAGGCAAGATAATCAATATCGTGAGCGAATATTCCGTGTTCGGCGCGCGGGGCATAATTCCTTACGCCGCGGCGAAAGGCGCGCTGGTGCAGGTGACCAAGACGATGGCGATCGAGCTCGGGCCGCACAACATCCAGGTCAACGCGATCCTGCCGGGATGGATCGAAACCGACATGACGGTGATCGCGCAGAGCGGCCCGTGGTTTGAGGAAATAATCACGCGCACGCCGGCCGGCCGCTTCGGCAAGCCCGAGGAGACGGCGGGTGCGGCGGTGTTTCTGGCTTCGCGCGCGTCGGACTTCGTAACGGGATCGATCGTGTACGTCGATGGCGGCTACGCGATCAGGTGAGAAGGAGCGCCCGCGTTTTTAACTGTGTTTAACTGTTCAACTGTTTAACGCGGGCGGCGCGGCGGCGTAAGATGCCGCATCATGACTCGACGCAAAACGCCCTCTTCCGCTCACCCTGAATCAGCGCGTCACGAGCACGGCCTGCCGGCGCTCAAACCATTGCGCGTACTGGTGGCCGGCGAGGTAATTCTCGATCGTTACCTGTGGGGCGACGTCGCGCGAATCTCGCCCGAAGCGCCGATTCCGATCCTGCGCGTGCAGCGCCGCGAGGAAAAGCCCGGCAACGCGGGCTTCGTGATGGCGAACTTGCGCGCGCTCGGCGCGGAGGTGAGCGCGCTCAGCGTGGTAGGCGCGGATCGCAACGGCGGTTTGCTGCGCGAGATTTTCGCCGACCTCGGAATCGATACGCGCTCGATTCTGATCGATCCCGACCGCCCCACCATCGTCAAAGACCGGATGCTCGGTTCCGTGCAGGCGGCCCATCGCGCGACCCAGCAACTGCTGCGCGTCGATGAGGAAGACCCCAGTCCGCTCAAGCCCGCGCGCGAACGCGAGCTGATTGCGCGCGTCAAGTCCGAGCTTCGCAACTGCGACGGCGTGCTGATCTCGGATATCGACAAGGGGATGCTGACTCCGGCCGTGTTGCGGGCGCTGATCGACGGAGGCCGGGCGCGCGGTATCCCGGTGATAATCGATCCGCGCAGGACGGAGGACTTTTCGATTTATCGCGGCGCCACCGCGCTCACGCCCAATCGTCACGAAACCGAAGTCGCCACCGGGATGCACCTCACCGACCGCGTCGCGTGGCGCAAAGCGGCCGAAACTCTCGTGCGCAAGCTTGGCCTGGAGGCGTGCCTGATAACGCTCGACCGCGACGGGATGTATCTGGCGGAACGCGGCGGCAAAGACACCTACATATCGACGGCGCCGCGCGAGGTTTACGACGTGACGGGAGCGGGCGACGTGGTGCTGAGCGTGTTCGGGATGTTTTCGATCGCGGGACTGGGCTTCTCGTCGGCGGCGACGATCGCGAACCTGGCCGCGAGTATCGAGGTGACCCGGATCGGCACGGAAGTGATCACGCGCGAGGACCTCGCGCGCGCACTGAGCCCCGCTCACTTAAGCTACGAGCGCAAGATCCATTCGATCGACGAACTCAAGGCGGCGCTGGAGCGCGAGCGGCGCGCCGGCCGGCGGATCGCATTCACCAACGGATGCTTCGATCTGATCCACGCCGGGCATATCCAGATGCTCGCGTTTGCGCGCGCGCAGGCCGACCTGCTCGTGGTCGGACTCAACAGCGATCGCAGCGTGCGGCGGCTCAAGGGCGACGCGCGCCCCATCTATCCCGCGGCGGAGCGAGCGAGAATCCTCGCGGCCCTGGAAGCGGTTGATTACGTAGTTGTGTTCGACGAAACGCGCGCCGAGAAAATTATTCGCGCGGTTAAACCCGACGTCTTGATCAAGGGCGAGGATTGGCGCGGCAAGCGGGTTGACGGCCAGGCGTTCGTCGAATCGCACGGAGGAAGGGTGGCGCTGGCGCCGATCCTGGGAGGACGCTCCACCAGCGCGACTATTGATCGGATGAGTTCGAAGCCGCACGCGGGAAAAGACGGCGCGTGATTTGGTCGGTGAATTGCTTGAGTTCCGGCATCGCAAGCATCCAGGCGCCGAACAGGTAAAGCCCGCCGTAAGTCGAAAGAATCGCCAACCCCTGGATGCGCGGACCGAATCCCGCCATCCGAAGCTTCAAGATGAACGCGAGCGCGGCGGCGCCAACCGCGAGCGCCCACAACTTCGCCAGATACGAACGCTCGAGCCCGGTCCATCCGATGCGCCCGTTCAGCGCCCATCGCAGCATCACAAACTCGACCCATCCTGCCACGCCCGCCGACACCGTCAGTCCGGCAACGCCCCACTTCTGCGCGATTCCGAGCATGGGCGGTAATGGAATCGCGCATAGATAGCCGAGCACCAGGGTCAGCACGACGCGGATTAGTGCGAATCGCAGCGGGGTGCGGGTGTCGAACAGCGCGTAGAACGCCGAATTGTACAACCGGCCCATCGTGGCTGCGAGCAACCCGACCCCGGAACCCGCCAGCACGGCCCACACGTAAACGGCGTCGGCCCGGGTGAACGCACCGGATTGATAAATCATCGCGACGATCACGTCGCCGAGAATCAAAAAGGCCGCCGACGACGGAACCACGAGGAATGCGATTTGGCGCAGTCCGCGGTTCAGCCGCGCGCGCAGAATCGCGTTCATTTGCTCGGGCATCGCACCCGCGGCGCGCGACATCGCGGGCAACTCCGACGCGGCCACCGAATATCCGAACAGGCTGATCGGCACCATGTAGAGCAACTGGCCGTAATTGAGCGCTGCGACGGCGCCGGTCGGCAAAAGGCTCGCCAGCATGTTGTCCACGTAAGCGCTCAGGTTGACGACGCCGCGGCTGATGACCACGGGCGTCAGATTGTGGAACACGGATCGGAGAGGCGCGGCGATGCGCGCGAAGTCGATGCGATGCTTTCTGAGCAGCGCCAGCGTCTGCGGAACCTGCACCGCGATTTGCAAAGCGGAGCCGACAACAGACCCCCACGAGATCGCGATCGCAAGCCCATCCTGCGAGCGGCGGGGCCCGTAATAGAGGAGCGCCGCGATCATGGCGACGTTCCACGCCACGGGCGCGGTGTACGAGACGAAAAATTTGTGATGGCTGTTCAGGACGCCGAGAAACCACGCCGACATCACGAGCAATCCCGCGCCGGGAAACAGGATGCGCACGATCTGAATCGTCAAGTCGCGCTTGTCGCCCTCGAAGCCGGGCGCGATCACGTCAATCAGGTACGGCGTCACCAGCACGCCGATCGCCACCAGCACCGACACGCCGAGAGTCAGAATCGCGCCAACGCCCCATGCGACCATGTCGGCGGTTTCATTGTCGCCCTCGCCAAGCAATTTTCCGTAAACCGGGATGAACGACGCGGAGAGTACGCCCTCGCCAAACAGGTTCTGCAGAATGTTCGGGATGCGAAACCCCGCCTTAAACGCGTCGGCGGTGGCCGAATCGCCGAGGAAATGCGCGAAGATGCTGTCCCGGATGAGGCCGGCAATCCGGCTGAGCAACACGCCCGCGGCGATCGTGCCGGCCCGGCTCGCGCCCGATCCGATCGCGCTGGCGGGGCCGGGGCTCGCCGCGACGCGCGGTTCGTTGCGATCCTGACGATTGGGTGCGATTTCGGACAAGTTCCCTCTGGCACGGGGAGTATAGCGACCGTCGCAGCCGCGTAGTAGCGGGCGTTCGCGCGGACCTCAAGGCGCGCTACAATCGTCGTGTGAGCTTTTCGCTCTACGTCCATATTCCGTGGTGCCAATCGAAGTGTCCGTACTGCGACTTCAATTCGCACGCGGCATCGTCATGGCCGGAAGCGCAATATACCCGCGCGCTGATTTCGGAGCTCAAGTACAGGGCGAGCACTCCGTCGTATTCAGGCCAGCGCATCCGGACAATCTTTTTTGGGGGTGGAACGCCATCGCTGTTCGATCCCAAATCCATCGGTAAGATTATCGACGCCGCCAATCACGTTTGCGGGATCGAACCCGACGCGGAGATAACGCTCGAAGCGAATCCCGGCACGATCGACCTGGCGAAACTCGGCGGGATGCGCGCGGCGGGCGTAAATCGAATCAGTTTCGGCGCGCAGTCGTTCAATGCCGCGACGCTCAAGTTTCTCGGCCGGATTCATTGCGCCGACGAAACCCGCGCAGCTGCAAGAATGGCGCATCGCGCCGGCTTCGATCGCCTCAATCTCGATTTGATCTTCGCGGTTCCGGGACAGACGGTTGCCGATGTTCTCTTCGACATCGAATCGGTGGCCGCGCTCGAACCGGATCACATCTCGGCTTACAACCTGACCTTCGAGGAAGGCACCGCCTTTTTCACGGACTTGAAGCGCGGACGAATCAAACAGCTCGCGACTGACGAGCAGGCCGCGATGTATCAAGCGGTGCGCGAAGAAATCCCGCGGCGCGGCTACGCGATGTATGAAATTTCGAACTATGCGGCGCCCGGCCACGAAGCGCGCCACAATCTGACGTATTGGCGCGCGCAGACGTACCTCGGAATCGGCGCGGGTGCTCATAGCTATGCAGGTGATGGACGCGGCGGCCAACGAAAGCGATGGTGGAATGAAAAGCTCCCGGCGCGTTACATTTCCGCGATCGAAGAGCGCGCGAATGCGGAGGCCGGTGCCGAGACGATCGATGAGTCCACTGCGCAAAGTGAATTCGTGTTCCTGAATCTGCGGCTGCGCGAAGGCTTCGCGCTGGCCGATTTTCACGAGCGTTTCGGCCGCAACTTCGAATGCATCTTCGGCGGCGTCGCCACTGCGCTGTTCAACAACGGGTTGCTGACGCTCGATCGCGGCCGAATCAAACTGACCGATCGCGGCCTGGAAATGGCCGACTCCGTGTTCGCAGAGTTCGTCTAGGCGGCGCGCCCGATCGTTGCGTCGAGCAGTTCGACGATGCGGGCCGGCGTGGCAAGCCGGATGAACGCGCCCAAGCGCGGGCCGCGCTCCTGGCCGAGAATCGATCGATACAGGAGCGGGAAAATCTTGCCGGGCTTGTCGTAATTTTCGCGGCCAAGATCGTAAATCTTCTTCTCGATCTCTTCGGCGCCGGCACCCTGATTTTCAATCAAATACGCCGCGAGACTTTTCAGCTGCGCGCGTTCCGCATCCGACGGCGTGTAGGGCTCCTTCACGATGAAATCGCGGTAGAAATTGAGCGCGCATTCCATCAGCGCACGGCCCATTTCTTCCGTTTCCGCATCGCCCGCGATCGAGGCGTCGTAGCGGACCAGATAATCCCAGATGTGGTCGCGATCCGAAGTACCCAGCGCGCCGACCACGTTCGTCATCAACCCGAAGCTGAGCGCTGAGTTGAATCGCCTCGGCGTCGTGCTCTGGATGACAAATTCGAGCACCGATTCGCGCCGCTGTTCATCGGACGCCGCCGCGTAGGCGCGCAACGCGTCGAGATATTCGTCGACGTATTGCGGAATCGACTCGAGAAACAACTTACGCGCGCGGCGCGGATTGAGCAGCAGGAAAAGTTTGAGCACCTCGATCGGCGCGTAGCGCGTCCACTGTTCAACGGTCACGCCGCGGCCGACCGACTTGGAGACCTTGCGGCCTTCCTCGTCGAGAAACATCTCGAACGGAAATCCCAGCGGCGGCTGCGCACCCATCACGCGGAGAATTTGTCCCGAGAGCCGCGCCGAGTCGGTGAGATCCTTTCCGTACAATTCGTAATCGACCTTGAGCACGTACCATCGCAGCGCCCAATCGACCTTCCATTGCACCTTCGCCTTGCCGCCGAGCACCGATTGCTCGCCGCGAAAACCGCATCCCGACCTGCCACCCGCGCTCTTTTCGCAGATGAACTCGATCGATGCGCGCTCGGGGTGGTACGCCGACACCGTTCGCTCGACGACTTGCCCGCAGTTGGGACAAATCGGCATGAACGGCGACCATCCCGCGCGATTTTCCTCGCGCAGCGTCGGCGCGATGATCGCGGTGATCTCCGCGTGCTTGTCGAGGATCAGCTTCAGCCCCTCGTCGAAGCGCCCCGACGAATACATCTCGGCCGAGCGCATCAGTTCGTACTCGACCTCGACCGGCGCCAGAAACCCGCCGAGCAGCCCGATCATGTGATCGGCAAAGCTGGCGCAGCATCCGAACGGGTCGGGAATCTTCGAAACCGGAATGCCGAGGTACTGCTCGGTGGCCTCCCGGTTCGGCACGTTCTCCGGCACTTTGCGAAGTCCGTCGAGATCGTCGATGAAAACGATCAGCCGCGACGGCCGTGACGCCTCGATCAGAGCAAACGCCTTGCGCACGAACGACGGACGCAGGATTTCCGCCATCGTGCCCAGATGCGGCAATCCCGACGGCCCGAAGCCGCTCGCGAAAATTACCGGACGAGCGGGCTCGTACGCCGCGACGCGCTGTGCAAGCCGCCGAGCTTCTTCACGTGGCCATAGTTCCGCACCGGCCGCGTTGCCGGGCTGGGAATCGGATTTATCCGGCCGGCCGGATCTCGATGCGTCCGCCATCGATTGGTTTTCTTCCTTGGCCTGCCCGCCTAGCTTTCCGGCTTGTCGGGATTCTTGCCGCGCAGCACGCTAGCGACCGCCTCGTGTATCCATGGATCGATCTGCAGGTCGCGATTTTTTTCCGAGGCGAGGCGGAGTTTAACCGCGCAGTTGCCGCAGATAAAGGCCTGCTGGCGAAAGCCCGCGGTATCTTCGACGGAAATGCGGAGCAACCACTCGGTGAATGCGCGGCGGCAGATCGCACAGTGAAATTGATTGGAATGGGAATCGGTGGAATCCATAGGCGGGTGTTATTCTATATCATTGCTTCGACTCTTTGCGCTGTGGTATTTCCCGACCACCCATGAATTCTTCCACGGTTCGCCAGGATCGAGAGGACCGGTTGCATTTTCGGACCGCCGGTCCCGTTATTCGAGCCGATCGCGCCCCAAACGCCCGCATTCGAGCTATCCGCGGCTAAACCAACGACTACACCCGTCGTCGCTCGAGGCGGCGCGGGACTATTTCATCTTATGGATCAGGCGTTCACCAGGCAGAAAATCAAGGAATTGCGCGCGATGGTCGGCGAAGGCGATCGCGTTGCGATCGTGCTGCAGGACGATCCCGATCCCGACGCAATGGCGAGCGCGATGGCGCTGCGTACGCTGCTCGGGCGCAACAAGCAGACCACGCCGCTGTTCGCGTTCAAGCCGGTCACGCGACCGGAAAATCGCACGATGGAGCATCTGCTGGAGATCGAAATCCAGCCGGCCGATACGGAGGAGCTGCGCGCGTTTGACAAGATTGCGATGGTCGATGTTCAGCCGCCGTACTTCGGCGAGAAAATTCCGCGCGCCGATATCGTGATCGATCATCATACCGGCTACCCCGGCGGCGCCGCTGCGTTCGAGGACGTGCGTACGAAATACGGCGCGACTGCGACGATCATGACCGAGTACCTGGTGACGGCGGACGAAAAAATCAGCGAGCGGCTGGCGACTGCATTGCTCTACGGAATTCGCAGCGACACTTTGGCGTTGTCGCGCCGCGTGACCGACGACGACCTGCAAGCGTTCACGCGCCTGGTTCCGCTGGCCAACTACAGTATGCTCCGGCAGATCGATCGTCCCGAGCTGCCGCTTAGTTTTGCGCAAATCCTGGCGCGCGCGATGAAACGGATGGTGGTCAAGGATCGGCTGGTCGTGCTCAATCTCGGCCACGTCGAGCGCGACGACCTGATCGTGCAGATGGCGGACTTCTGCCTGCAGTTCGAGGGCGTGGCGTGGGTGGCGGTCGCGGGCAAGCTCAGCGGCAAGCTGGTGATAAGTGTGCGCAACCATGGCATGAGCGGCGACAACGCGGGCGAGGCGGTGAAGAATCTGTTCGCCGATATCGGCAGCGCCGGCGGCCATCGCAACATGGCCAAAGCGGTGATCCCGTTGCGAGCATGGCGGCGGCGCGAGGGGACGACCCGCGACTCGCAAATCGAGTCGCGGCTGCGCGAGTTGTTCAGCGCGTGGATCAAGGGCGAGGCCGACGATGGCGCGGTTCGCAGCACGCCCGGCCGCAATGGCAACTGACGCGCGCCGCGCGCCGGCGTTGGCAGCGTCCTAATTTGCGCATTAATATACTTCGCTGATCACTCGTTGGGGTTTTAATCTGAGCCCCGACGTGACAGGCTTGGCGCTCGTTTGTCGTGCTACAATATTGGGGAGTCCATGAGCATTATTGTGTCGCTGACTGTCCCGGATGCCGTGATTTTGGGTGTGGATAGCACCGTGTCACTTCCGGGCCTTCCAAAGGGAGCGGATATCCCCCTTCCCGCAAACGTGATCGAATGGGCTCGGGGACCAGCGATTAAGGCTTACGACGGCGCAGAGAAGTTATTCGCCTTGGGAAACCGGCCAGTTGGTGTTGCCATTTATGGCACTACAATGATTGGTGATCGCTCGATTCGCAGTCATCTACACGAGTTTGTGACCAAAGACCCCGATGGAGTTTTAAGCCGAGAAACATCACTCCAGCAAATCGCGGAAGGGCTCAGAGCATTCTTTGCAAATCTCTACGAGAAAGTCGTAAAACCTTTCCTACAGGATTTTCGAAAGATGCCATTCGACCAAATTCCAGTGGACCAACGCCCCGGATTTGGTTTTGTTATAGGCGGTTATTCAGCCAATGCCTATTTGCCTGAAGTGTTTCATGTGTTCGTCCCAACTGTTTCCGAGCCGCAGGTCATGCGGAGACAGCGAGAACTAAACGCCAATTGGTTTGGTCTTTACGAACCGATCGACCGTTACTACAAGGGCTATACGCAGCCAATCCTGAATTCTCTTCTTGAACAATTCGAGAAGATTCACGGCTCTGCTCTATCAGAACAGAATCGAGCCGATATCAATGCCCTGCTCGCGACATATGAGTATCCAAATACTATTTCCTTGATGCCTGTATCTGTAGGTATTGAGTATGTGCGTTTCTTGGTCGGGCTAGTGATTAATCACTACCGCTTTGATGTCGGCATACCTCTTGTCGGCGGCTCTGTAAGAATCGGGAAAGCGACCTGCGCCAGCGGTACGTTTGAAGTTCTCGAATAATGCAAATGGAGTATCTGTCATGCTAAATCCAAGTCAAGCCGGAGGAGCTACCGAGGCAATGAACTACAATTCATGGCTCCCCAGTATTCCCACTATGGGGAAGCCCTCCGGCCCGACGAATCACCCTTTATCATTCGGGTGTGTAGATGAGCCGACAATTGAAGAACCGAAAGATGATTCTTTGGCTTGGTTTGCGCGCAACCTAGAGATGCTTAGAAAGCGATACGGCAGGCGATGGATATTAATCAAGAATAATGACGTTGTTGACTCTTCCGATGATCCAACCGAGTTGCAAACGGTTGCGGAAAAGCAGGGTATCGTGAGCCCATACATAACCAAGATTCCACCTTCATCGACTAGTTGGAGAACGGCATACTGTAGCCGGTGAAACCGTTCAGCAAAGACTTCACAGAAACCATCAAATTCACGTACATCCCCGGGGAAGGGGAAGAATGGTTTCCAATTGTCGAGATTAGCCTTGTCAAGCCGACGGGTCGGCGAATTCCGCTGAAGTTGTTGTTCGACACGGGCGCCACCCAGATCACCTTACGAGCGGATCATGAACAGTTCTGTACTGATGTTGAAGATGCGGAGTTCGATACGGCAAATGGCACGGTCCGGGGCCGTGTCGCCAAGAATCAGACCATAGAGTTTCTCGGAGTCGCTACGACTTGCGATATTGGACTTCTCAATTTACGCGAGCGTGTCTGGGCGGGACTCTTTGGTCGGGATTGCTTCAGGTCTTTCGGCTTCGGCTTTTGGGAGAACGCGCGCGAGCTTTATGTGACCTCGAAACCATGAGGGCGGAGCCGACCTTCGACGCGCGCACGCCGCATTCCTTCTGCACCCTCACCTACCGACCGCCGCTCCCGGGTCAGCAGAACCCTCACCTACCGGCCGCCAGGCGACCGGCATCCTCTCCCGTGAAAATAACGGGCGAGGTAAATCTTTATGCGGGCGCGCCGCGGGCGGTTTACCGGTTGCGGCGATTTCCATATCGTGATTGGCGCCGATGTGTGATCTGATCCGATGAGTCCGAGGCTGTTCAGAATTTCCCCGCTCGAATTTCTGGCGCCGATGATCGTCGGCTGCGCGCTGTTCATGGAGATGCTCGACTCGACGGTCATCTCGACCGCGCTGCCGGTGATGGCCAAGTCGCTGGGCGAGGATCCGATCAAGCTCAACCTCGCGATCACCTCCTACCTGCTGAGCCTGGCCGTTTTTATTCCGATCAGCGGCTGGATGGCGGATCGATTCGGCGCGCGCACGGTGTTTCGCGCCGCGATCGTGATCTTCACGATCGGTTCAATCCTCTGCGGAGTGTCGCAATCGCTGCCGCAGCTGGTCGCCGCGCGTATTGCGCAGGGCTTCGGCGGAGCGATGATGGTCCCGGTCGGCCGTTTGATCGTTCTGAAGACTGTCGCCAAGTCCGAGCTGGTAACTGCGATGTCCTATTTGACCGTGCCGGCGGTGTTGGGTCCCGTGGTCGGGCCGCCGGTCGGCGGGTTCATCGTGACCTATTATTCGTGGCGCTGGATTTTCTTCATCAACGTGCCGATCGGCCTGATCGGCATCACGCTGGTTACCTGGTACATCCCAAACATCCTCGAGGAGGCGGTCGTCCCGCTCGACTGGCGCGGCTTTCTGCTTACCGGCCTGGGATTGGCGGGTCTGGTCTTCGGCTTCGAGTCGATCGGCCGCGGCGTCATTCCTGCCGGTATCATCATGTGCGTGATGGCCGCAGGCGGCATGTGCCTGGCGCTCTACATCCTTCACGCCAAGCGCATCGACTATCCGATCGTCGACCTGGGGTTGATGAAAATCCCGACCTTCAACGCGGCTACGCTGGGCGGCGGACTTTTTCGGATGGGCATCGGCGCGTTGCCGTTCTTGTTGGCGATGCTTCTGCAGGTGGTTTTCGGACTCACCCCGTTCGCTTCGGGAATGCTGACGTTCGCCAGCGCCGCGGGCGCCTTGTTCATGAAGGCCACGGCGACGCCAATCATCCGGCGCCTGGGTTTCCGCTCGGTGCTGATCGGCAACGGCGTGCTCAGCGCTTTCATCATGATGGGCTACGCGCTGTTCCGCTCGACGACATCTCACTACGTCATCATATTGACGCTGCTGACCGGAGGATTCTTCCGCTCGCTTCAATTCACCGCGCTGGGAAGCCTGGCCTATGCCGACGTGCCCAACTCGTCGATGAGCGGCGCGAGCAGTCTGTCGAGCATGGCGCAGCAACTGTTCCTGAGCCTGGGCGTGGCGCTGGGCGCGATGCTGCTGCACATCAGCCTGGGCGGGCGCAGTTCGGCTCATCTGTCGGTGCATGATTTCACGCCGGCCTTTGTGGTCATGGGAGTTCTCGCGCTGATGTCGTCGCTGCTTTTCATCCCGCTGGAGTATCATGCCGGCGCTGAAGTGAGCGGGCGCCGGGCCGGCGTCGAGCTTTCTCGCACGGCCCAGACAATTCCGGAAGCGGATTGATCGCGCGCGGTCGTTTACCGAAGCCGGCGATACCTTTATCGTAATGCTCGTGAATGCGGCGGAGGCGACCGTGGAGGTCAAGAACCGGCTCGGACTTCATCTGCGGGCCGCATCGGCGCTGGCGCAGACGGCCGCGAAATTCGCCTCGCAGATCATGATTGGCCGCGGCAAGAACCTGGTCAACGCCAAGAGCATGACCAGCCTGATGATGCTGGGGGCAGCGCAGGGCTCCAAGCTGAAGGTGCGGGCAGAAGGGGGCGACGCGCGCGAGGCTCTCAAAGCCGTGCAGACGCTGTTCGACGAGCGCTTCGGCGAGGAATGAGCGCGCAGATTCGACCAGTCCCGGCGAACCGGATAGCGCCCGTCTTGATTCTGTCCGATTGGTCAGTTATACCCTTCACTACCTGAAAATCTTGAGGCGCGCTGCCGTTTTTTTCACTATCCGGCAGGCGCCTATGCTGACCCTTCTGGAACAAAACTCAATTGAACTCCTCAGTCCCGCGCGCCGACCGCATAAGTTGAATTCCGGTCTGCGACGGGCCACCCGAGAAGGCGCTTTTCAAGGAGCAATCGCTAATGCCGCTTAAAGATTTCCTGTTCACGTCCGAGTCGGTCTCCGAAGGCCATCCGGACAAAATGTGCGATCAGATTTCAGACGCCGTGCTCGATGCGCTCATCGCCGAGGACCCCGACTCGCGCGTCGCGCTCGAGTCGCTCGCCAAGACCGGGCTTATCGTGCTGGCCGGCGAGATAACCAGCCGCGCACGCCCCGACTATGTGAAAATCGCGCGGCAGACCGCGGTCGAAATCGGGTACGACAGCACCGACGTCGGTTTCGACGGCAACCGGTGCGCGGTGCTGACCGCCATCGAGCCGCAGTCGGCCGATATCTCGCAGGGTGTCACCGAGGGACAAGGGCTGCACAAGGAACAGGGCGCCGGCGATCAGGGCCTGATGTTCGGTTTCGCGTGCGACGAGACGCCGGAGGCGATGCCGCTGCCGATCGCGATGGCGCATCGGCTGATGGAAAATCTCACCAAGCTGCGCAAAAGCCGTCAGCTCGATTTTCTGCGTCCCGACTCGAAGAGCCAGGTCACGGTGCGCTACGCCGACAGCCGGCCGGTCGAAGTGACGGCGGTCGTCATCTCGACGCAGCATTCGCCGGACGTGAAATACGAAAAAATCCGCGAGTCGGTGATCGAGGAATTGATCAAGAAGACGATTCCCGAACAGTATCTGACGCGCGCCACGGTCTATCACGTCAATCCCACCGGCAGCTTCATCATCGGCGGACCGCATGGCGATTGCGGACTCACCGGGCGCAAAATCATCGTCGATACCTACGGCGGCTACGGCCGTCACGGCGGCGGCGCGTTCTCGGGCAAGGACCCGAGCAAGGTCGATCGCTCGGCCTGCTACATGGCGCGTCACGTGGCCAAGAATGTTGTCGCGGCGGGACTCGCCACGAAATGCGAAATCCAGGTTGCCTACGCGATCGGCGTCGCCGAGCCGGTCTCGATACTCATCGATACCTTCGACACCGGCATCGTGCCCCAGCACAAACTCTCATCCACCCTGCGCGAGCTGTTCGATTTCCGGCCCGCCGGAATCATCAAGACGCTGAACTTGAAGCGTCCGATCTATCAGCCGACCGCAGCCTACGGGCATTTCGGCCGCACCCCGCATGACGGGCTGTTCCCGTGGGAGCGAGTCGATATGGCCGAGACTCTGCGCAGCGCGTTCGGGCTCGACGGCCGCGGCTGATAGCGCCCCGCGCTCTCCATCAAACCAGACAGAAACTTTTGGAGCTTGAAGACGATGGCCACGACGGCAAAAAAGGCCAAAGCAATCCCTAAATCCCGCGCCAACGGAAACGGCCGCGACTTCGACGTGCACGACCTCGGACTCGCCGAGGCCGGACGCAAGCGGATCGAATGGGCCGACAAACAGATGCCCGTGCTGCGCCGGCTGCGCGAGCGATTCGCGAAAGAACTGCCGCTCAAGGGCCAGCGGCTGGGCGCCTGCCTGCATATCACCTGCGAGACCGCCAACCTGCTGCGCGCCCTGAAGGCGGGCGGCGCCGAAGTGCTCGCTTGCGCGTCCAATCCGCTCTCGACGCAGGATGACGTGGCGGCGGCGCTCGTCGATCAGTACGGCATCCCCACCTTCGCCATCCACGGCGAAGATCGCGACACCTATTACGGCCATCTGCGCGCCGTGCTCGAACGCCGTCCGACGATCACGATGGACGACGGCGCCGACCTCGTCAGCCTGCTTCACACCGAGTTCGCCAGCCATGCCGGCAGCGTCAAGGCAAGCATGGAGGAAACGACCACGGGAGTAATCCGGCTGCGCGCGATGGCCAAGGATGGCGCGCTCAAGATTCCGGTGGTCGCAGTCAACGACGCACAGACCAAGCATCTGTTCGACAATCGTTATGGCACGGGACAGTCCACGCTCGACGGCATCATCCGCGCTACCGGGGTTCTGATCGCGGGTTCGGTCGTGGTGGTAGCGGGCTACGGCTATTGCGGCCGCGGCATCGCGTCACGCGCGCGCGGGCTTGGCGCCGACGTAATCGTCACGGAAGTGGACGCGATACGCGCGTTGGAAGCCGCGATGGACGGATTCCGCGTGATGAAGATGGTCGAGGCGGCGAAAGTCGGCGATATTTTCATCACCGCGACCGGCGACAAGCACATTCTCACTTCCGCGCATTTCAGCCTGATGAAAGATGGCGCGTTCCTGAGCAACTCGGGCCATTTCGATGTCGAGATCGACGTCGCTTACCTGAACGACGCCGCGAAAAAGGTCGATCGCGACGTCACCCGCAACATCGACGCGTACCATTTGTCCAACGGGCGCATCGTCTATCTCCTCGGCGAGGGCCGGCTGGTTAACCTCGCGTGCGCCGAAGGCCATCCCGCGCAGGTCATGGACATGAGTTTCGCGACGCAGGCGATGGCGTCGGAATGGGTGGCAAAGGGCGCGCAGCTCGCGGTCAAGGTTCACGAGGTGCCAGTCGAGATCGAGGAGGAAATCGCCGGCGTGAAGCTGGCCGCGATGAGCCTCAAGATCGATACGCTGACCGCCGAGCAGCGCAAATACCTGGCAAGCTGGGAATCCGGCACCTAGCCAGCCGACGCCGCGCGGCGACGGCCGGCGCGGGCCGGGCGAATCAGCACTTCAGCATTGTAACCCATCACGTTATGGGTTACAGTGAGTTTCGTGATTCGCAGTTTTGCCCATAAGGGACTGCGCGATTTCTTTGATACCGGAAGCAACGCCGGCATCAGGCCGGAGCACAACAAGAGACTCCGGCTGATCCTCGGCGTACTGAACGCCGCCGTAAGAGTTCAGGATGCGGCACTACCGGGTCTTGGCCTTCATCGGCTGACAGGCAGGCTTTCGGGCTTCTGGTCCGTGTCCGTAAGCGGAAACTGGCGAGTCATTTTTCGATTCGAAGACGGCGAAGCACTCGACGTTGACTACCTTGACTATCATTGAAGGAGTCCGGCAATGACTATGCACAATCCGCCGCATCCCGGCGAAGTGATCCGCGAACTGTGCCTCCAACCGCTTGGCATTTCTGTTACTGCGGCGGCCAGGAGTCTCGGCGTGACACGCAAGGCTCTGTCGGAACTGCTCAACGGCAAGTCGGGAGTCAGCCCCTCGATGGCGTTGCGGCTCGCTATCGCTTTCGATTCATCGCCCGAGAGTTGGCTCAACATGCAGCAGCAGTACGATCTTTACCGCGCCCGAAAGAATCCGGCCCTTCGGCGCGTCAAAAGGCTGAAAGCCGCTTGATCGCCGACTAGCGCGTTTTGAGCTCGGCGTCAGGCGTCTGATCGAGATAATCGCCGGCGGACAACCGACGCGGATTGCGATCGCGGATCGCCCTCACCAAGCTCTTCAGCGCTTCGATCAACTCGCTCTCGCCAAGCCGCGGATAGAGCACCCTCGCGAGCCGGCTGCCGTTACGGGCGCCGCCCACCATCAAGACGTAGTCATTCTTGCCGTAGCCGATTATCCCGATCTCGGCCGTCGGCGGACGCGAGCAGCTGTTCGGGCATCCAGCCATCCGGATTATCACGTCAATGTCTCCGAGCCCCGCCGCCTCCAGTTCCGCAAGATAGCGCGGCAGCACGCGCTCCGCATGCGTCATCGCAAGGCCGCAGGTCGGCTTGGCGGGACAGGCCATCGCGAGTCGCCGAATCTGCGCCACTTCGCCATCGAAGGGCACGCCATGCTCGGCGAGCGTCCGCTCGATCCACTCGCGACGCGCGGCCGGAACGTGGGCCAATATCAGATGCTGGTTGGGCGTGACGCGCACGCCGATTGCCTCCACCTCCGAGACGATGCGGCGGATGGCGCTCCGATAGCGAACCGTTGCCTCGTCGTGCACGCGTCCGTTGGGAATCATGATCCCCGCGTAAAGATGATCGCCGGCGCCAGCTTCCGGGTACCATCCCAGGTGATCGCGCACCGGCGGGATCGGGACCGGTTCGGCGTCTTCGAGCGCGATTTCAAAGCGTTGGCGCAGAGTCTCTTTGACCGCGGCCACTCCGATGCGGCGAATCGTGTATTTCCAGCGCGCCACGCGACGGTTGCGGCGTTCGCCGTGCTCGCGCTGGATCGCCGCGATCGCGAGCACTGTGTCCAGCACCTGGTCGCGTTGGACGACCCCCAGGAAAAGCGCAAGCAGGGGCATCGTGTCGGGCTGGTTGTGCGTCGCGCCCAAGCCGCCGCCGCTGTATAGGTCATAGCCCGTGACCTCGCGGCCGCTGACGCGCGGGATGAAGCCGACGTCCTGCGTCAGCAGATCGACACTGTTGTCGTGCGGGTGCGCGAAGCCGACTTTGAACTTGCGCGGGAGGTACTGCGCGCCGTAGATCGGCTCTTCCGAGTTCAGCGGCGCAATCTGCTGCCCGCTCTCGTCGGCGAGGAACACCTGGTAGTAGGCCGAACTTCGCGGCGTCATCTCGCGCGCCACCGCGTGAGCCAGTTCGTGCGAATCGAGAGGCAGCTCGGCGTCCAGATCATCGATGGGGCTTGCAACGGTATTGCGATTCACGTCGCCGCACGCGCCGAGCGTGGTGAGCTGGCAGCCGTTATTGCTGTAGCTGGTATTGATGTCGCGAATCAGCGGATGCAGATTGTGCCCGCGCACGTAGTGGAATTGCACGCCCTGGCGCGCGGTGAGGCGGAGGCTGCCGTCGGCGAAGCGAGCGGCGGCCTCGTCGAGCGCGAGCCACTGCGCAGGCGTAAGCTCGCCGCCGGCGGGATTCTTGACCCGCACCATGAAAATGAAGTCGCCGTCCTTCTTGCCGCTCTCGTTGCGCTCGCGCTGTTTGTAGATGCCGAAATGCTTGGCGATCTCCTTGGCATGCTCGCTGATCGTCTCGGCTTCGCGCGCGCTGAGCGCGTCGATCTCCGAGCGCATCGTATGACGGCTCTCGTGCGTTGATTGGACGTAGAAGAGTCCCTCGCTCGCATGCTTGAGGCGCTCGACGGTGGACATTTCCGCCGCGCTCGCGTTTGCGAGCGTTACCGGTCCGGCGTCATGTGGATGCTTGGGTGCCATTGATGCAATTCGAGCGCGCGCAAGGTCCAGGCGCGCGCGAGTAGAATCGAGACTAGTTAAATGGATCGCACGGCTCGAGGCGAGCCCCGGTCGGCCAACGCTTCATCAGCGCTTGCGACAGTAGGCTTTCTCAATTCCATTAGGTAGTCGTCGAAAGCCAACACCCGAAATTGCGCAATCGGGACGCGAGCCGCCCATGTCCTGAGCCGCTTTTCGCGCGTTGCAAAAACGTCCGCTCGCGCGGCGGCTAGGATAGCATGCTGTAGATCCCTTGAGTCTCCGATGTCTACTTCTTGCGGCTGCTTTTGCAGAGCCTTCGCATGAAAATACGACAAAGCGATTCCAATCGCCATTCTGACACTCTTCAGCTTGAGCAGCCCGTTGATGCCTCGCCGATTGCAGGCGTCTAGTACGCCGACCCGCCGCGCGTAATTCTCGGCGAACCGAACGCATTGATTTTCCCAAACGAACTCAAAAGATATCCCCCTGATCTGTTCGGTATCGCGCCACATCTCCGCACGTCGATTCATCATTCTATGAAGAAAGCTTTCCTTCTGATGCTTTGCCTCTTGAATCATCGATAATCGTGCTTCACGATTTTCCTCGGCTTTGTTGAGCAGAAGCGTCTCTACCCGCGCTGATGCGGTTAGCAAATCTTCGCCCGACAAAACTGGACTCGTGGCCCGTCCACACTCCGCGTAAGAAACGAGATCATCTCTTAGAAGCATATTCGTGTCTTTTAGGAATCGACTCCGATCAACAAGCCTCAGGAGGCGTCGTATTCTTGGGAACACCTCGTCTTCCGCGGACTTCTCCATAGCGGCAAGAAGCTCCTCAAGGTTGACGGCGCTGAGCAGTATCGAGATTTGCTTCGCGTCTATCGCCTTTCGGAGGATTGTCTCCTCATCTGCTGTCAGATGACGAAAGACATTTGTGTCGAAATAGACGGTCGTCATGTTGAGTACGGGCACCGCTCTAATGCTCAGCCGAGTTCAAGCTCTAAGGCTATAATCAGTACAGGCGCTGCTGGTCGAGTGAGCAGTCGCGCTATGCGTCGATTTTGACGCGCGACCAGCGGCGGTAGATCTCACCGCATCCGACCGACGCGCCGATCAGCAACAGCGCAAGGAAGAACCTCAGCGAGAGCGGATGCCATAGCGCGTCGCCCAAAAAGGCGAACAGGATCGTGCCCGGAATCATGCCGATCATCGTCGCCCAGAAGTAATCGTGAAACGTGATCGGAGACGCGCCCGCCAGCAGGTTCAGCGCGTTGTACGGAATCACGGGGACCATCCGCAGGTAAAGGATTATCTGGAATCCGTGCTTCGCGATTCTGCGCAGCATCGACTCGAAGCGCTTGCCGACGATCTGCTCGACGAACGACTTGCCGAGAAACCTTCCCGCCGCAAACGCAACCAGCGCGCCGACATCTCCGCCGATGAGCGAGTACACCGATCCCCATTTGGTGCCAAACGCCAGTCCGCCCGCGATAGTCATCACCGCGCCGGGCACCAGGAACGACGGCCCCACCGCGTACAGCAGCATATAAACGACCGGCCCCCACGCGCCCCACTGAATCACCTGGGCTTTGACCAGGGCGGGATTGGTGAACCATTCGGAGTGCGCAATCAGAAGCCAGATCGAGCCGCCAAACAGGATCGCGATTACCGCGATCTTCACGACGTTCATCAGCCACGAGCCGTTTGCGCTCGGTTTGGGTGCTGGAGTCCTGATTGGATTCACGGCGGCCATGAGTCCTCAATGATATTGGGCGGCAACGGATTGAAACAAGGCTTCGCGCGCGCGCGTTGTAGGCGCGTCACGATGCTATTAAAGTCGGCGCAGCGATCGACCTCCCGAAATCGCCAAGGAATAAACCATTTCCATGAACGGACTCTCGGATAAAGTCGCAATCATCACCGGCGGCGGCTACGGAATCGGCAAACAGATCGCGCTGAAATACGGCGCAGCCGGCGCGAAAATCGTAATCGCGGCGCGTTCGATCGAACCGATGAAACAGACCTGCGCCGAACTCGAGCGCCTCGGCGCCCGCGCGATTTACGTGAGCACCGACGTCTCCAAGGAAGCCGACTGCGCAAAGATGGCCGGCGAGACGGTGAAGGCATTCGGCCGCATCGACATCCTCGTCAACAACGCCGGTATCTCGGGACCGACCAAGCGGATCACCGATATGTCGCTCGCCGAATGGCAGGAGACGATCGACATCGACCTGACCGGAACGTGGCTCGCAACTCGCGCCGTGATCCCGGTGATGGACAAGCAGCTCTCCGGCAACATCATCAACATCTCGTCGGGCGCGGGACGGCGCGGTTTTCCGATGCGCTCGCCGTACGCGGCGGCGAAGTGGGCAATGATCGGGCTGACGCAAACGGTGGCCGGCGAATGGGGTCAGCGTGGAATCCGATGCAACTGCATTTGCCCCGGCGCAATCGAGGGCGAACGAATCGAACGCGTGATGCGCGCGCGGGCCGAGGCCCTCAAGCGACCGTACGAGCAAATACGCGGTCAGTTCGTGGGGCAGGCGGCGATGAACAGAATGGCGACGGAGGAGGAGGTCGCGCGCGTCGCGCTATTCCTCGCGCTCGATTTGTCGGCGGGAGTCACCGGTCAGACGATGAACGTCGATTGCGGCAGCATCATGAACTAAGTGCGGCGCCGGCAGCTAACGCGCGATGTCATGGTCGCGCACGCTGCTTTCGAAACCGCCGCTCTCGAGCCGCTTCATCAGCTCACGCGCGAGCACGGGAGAGCGATGCCGTCCGCCGGTGCATCCGAGACCTACAGTCAGGTAACTCTTGCCTTCGCGCTGATAGAGCGGAATCAGAAAGTCAAAAAGACGGCCGACCTCGTCGATAAAGCGACCCGACTCCGGCTGCGCCATCACGTATTCGCGCACGCGCGGGTCCAATCCGGTGAGCGGCCGCAGCTCGGGGACAAAAAACGGATTCGGAATAAACCGCACGTCGAGCACGACGTCCATTCCGACCGGCAATCCGTACTTGTAACCAAAAGAAACGATCGATATCGACATCCTGGATCCCGCGCCCGCGCCCAGCACCGCCGCGGTGACGACCTCGCGCAGTTCGTGGACCGTGAGCGCGGTCGTATCGATCACCCGGTCGGCCCGCTCGCGCATCTCGGCCAGCGCGAGACGTTCGCGGCGAATGCTCTCGGCGACGGTCGCTCCGCTTGCAGCCATCGGATGCGGCCGGCGGGTCTCAGAGTAGCGGCGCGCGAGCACGTCGTCGGAGGCGTCAACAAAAATCACTTCGGGATGGATTCCAGCGGCATCGAGTTCCGCGAATACCCGCGGCCATTGCGGGAAGAACAGCCGTTCGCGCGAGTCCACTCCGAGCGCGACGCCCCGTAGAGCGGGATCGCGTCCCGCGGCGAGCATCGCGACATTGGGCGCCAGCGCAACCGGGAGATTGTCGACGCAGTAGAAGCCGAGGTCCTCGAGCACGCGCATCGCAGATGCGCGTCCCGATCCTGAGACACCGGTAACTATTATCAGGCGAGGTGACTGAGGCGAGCTCATCAGGCTGTGGGTTTGCGCCGCGCTATGAGGCGGACGCGGTTCGTCGTCTCAGTACTTGTTGTCTTCTTCCTTGATCAGGGAATACAGCTCGGCGCTGTCCTTGGCCGCGAGCAGGCGGCTTCGAAAAGACCCGTCCTTAAGCAATCGCGACACGCGCGCGAGGGCTTTCAGATGCAGGCTGGCGGAATCCTCCGGCGCGACCAGCACGAAGAATAGTTGCGACGGGCCGCCGTCGAGCGAATCGAAATCGACTCCCTGGGTATGGCGGCCGAACACTCCGATTATCTTCGTCACGCCGCGCAGCTTGCCGTGCGGGATTGCGATTCCGTCGCCGATCGCCGTCGAGCCCAGCCGCTCGCGCTCCGCGAGCACCGCGGTCAGGTCAGCGAGCTTGATCTCCTGGTACTTGGCGGCCAGCGCTTTGGCCAGTTCATTCAAGACGTCGGGCTTGGTGGCGCCCTTCAAGTCGGCAATGACCATGTCAGGACTGAGGATATCGGTAATTTTCATCTCGTCGTCCAGGTCCAGTGAAAAAGTGAACTAAGCGGATGCGGATTGGCGAACTCGCAGCCGGAGGACACTGCCGCGAATCAAGTTTCCTCGTCGGCGCTAAGGACCTCGCCGGTCGAGGGCGATCTGACTTTCTTCGCCTTGAATTTTTCCAGGTGCTTCTTCAGTTGGCGTCCGACCTTGTCCGCGAGCAGATCGATCACCGAGTAAAGGTCCTTGGTTTCTTCCTGCGCGCTCACCGACAGGCGCCCTGATTTGACGGTAACTTCGCCGTGCTGC
The DNA here is from genome assembly GCA_937889395.1 of uncultured Pseudomonadota bacterium. Classification (GTDB taxonomy): domain Bacteria; phylum Desulfobacterota; class Binatia; order Binatales; family Binataceae; genus Binatus. The sequence continues at coordinate 29,430 of CALAOW010000057.1, forward strand.
CGGTATTTGTCAACCGTGAGAATCAGATGAGCCTGACAGGCGCGTTTGATCAACTTGCCGACGTGCGCGAATTTTCGTTCCGCGTACAGCCGGAGCGCATCGGTTGGCTCGACGTGACGAAACGTCACCGTCACTTGAGTGGCCGGGGCGTCTGCGATCCGCGCCGCGCGCCGCACCTTTCGGGTTGTCGCCCGGCCGCGCTTGCCCTGTTTGTCGATTTTACTCATCTTGCTTTTTTCGTTTTTCGTTTTTCGTTTTTCGTTGCCCGCACCCGGATCTGTCATCCGATCTGTTTGCGATTTGCCGACGGAGGGATTCCCATCGCCTGTCGATACTTGGCCACCGTGCGCCGCGCGATATTGATCTGCCGGGTCCGCAGCATCTCCGCGATCGCCTGATCCGACAGCGGATTTTGCGGAGCCTCCGCCGTCACCATCCCGCGGATCTGTTCCTTGACAGTCTCGGCGCTCACGTCCTCGCCGCTGGCGCCCTTGACCCCCGAGGTGAAGAAAAACTTCAACTCGTAGATTCCCTGCGGAGTATGCGCGTACTTGTTGGCGGTCGCGCGGCTGATCGTGGATTCGTGCATCCCGATATCTTCGGCGACATCCTTGAGCACCAGCGGTTTGAGCAGGCTGATGCCGTGATCGAAGAACGCGCGCTGGAATTTCACGATCGAGGTTGCGACCTTGAAGATCGTCTGCTGGCGCTGGTAGATCGATTTGACCAGCCAGCGGGCCGAGCGCAGCCGTTCCTGCAGATATTCCCGCGTCTCGGGCGCAACGTCCACGTCATTGAGCACGCGTTGGTAGTAACCTGCCAGGCGCAGGCGCGGCACCGCGTCGCGATTGAGCGTAACGACGTAATCCTCGCCAACCTTGTGGATATAAACGTCGGGCACCACGTAAGTTGGCTCGTCGCCGCCGTAGTCGCGTCCCGGTTTGGGCTCGAGCAACGAGATTATTTTGGCCGACTGCCCTACTGTTTCGACCGGCACGCCGAGAACCTTGGCGATTTCGGCGTAGCGATGCTTTTCGAGCAAATCCAGGTGATTGCTGACGATTCGCGCCGCCAGCGATTCTTCCATCCCCAGGTTCTGCAACTGCGCGAGCAGACATTCACGAAGATCGCGCGCGGCGACACCGGGCGGATCGAAACGCTGCACGCGCGCGAGCACGCGCTCGACTTCGGCGGGCGCAACTTCGAGCTGCGCCGCCAGCTCATCGAGGGGAGTTTCCAGGTATCCGTCTTCGTTGAGATTGTAGATGATGGTCGCGCCGATCTGCTGGTCGGATTCGGTCAGGTTCGAAAGCCTGAGCTGCCACATCATGTGGTCTTCGAGCGAACTTCGGCGCAGGGGCGTGTTTTCGAGCGCGCTTCGATGGTCGTCGTCGGAGTCAGGAGGCGTGCTTTCCTGCCAGTTGTTCGAATAGGTCTCGAGATATTCCCGCCAGTCGAGCTTTTCGAGATTGTTCAGCTCCTTGAGTTCGAGCGCGGCGTCACGCGCTTCGGTCTCGACGCTGGGCGCGGGTTTTTCCTCGCGCGAGCCGGTTTCCCAATCGTCATCGGAATTTGCGCCGGCGGCGGCGTCGGCGTCGGGCGGGAGCGGTTCACCGTCGGCTTGGGCGGGGGCTTCGGAATCGGACACCTCGGATTCGGAAGCGGCTTCGGCGGGACTCTGATCGAGCGGCTCGAGCATCGGATTCTGTTCGAGTTCCGACTGCACGATCGCTTCGAGTTCAGGGAGCGAAAGCTGCAGAATTTTGATCGCCTGCTGGAGCTGCGGCGTCATCACCAGTTGCTGGCGAAGCCGCAGATCCTGTCCGAGTTTTACTTCCAGCGCCATCGAAGAATTGTTTGCTAATCCGTCGCAGCGGCCGGCGTCGCGCCCGCACCCGGGGATGCGTCCGAATGAGGGAAAAGTACAGCATGAGCGCAATCGACCACGCTCTGGCTGGTGTTGAGAAAAACCGTGATCTTGCAGCCGGTAATCTGATCGCTGCCGTCATGCGCGACCGGACTGCCGGTCAAGACTACGGTGTGCTTGGTCTGGTCCATTACGCCGCGCTTGCCAGTAGCCCATCGCGTGCCCTGACTGAGCCGAACGTTCCCGTCCGCGACCATGTCCTTCATCTGTTTGAAGTCTTTGTCTAAATAGTTTACGCGCAGCTGGTCGCTGGTAAGTTGCGCGTCCGCCTGGGTAGCGTGCACATTTCCGCTCCACAGGACCGAATGATTCTGGTAATCGAGCGACATCGACTCGGACTTTATATCGATCGGGGACTTGTTGTTGCCGAATTGCATCCCCCCAAACGCACCGCCTTGTTGGGGAGGATTTGACGCGAGCTTGGTGCCGCCGCCGGCCGCCTTGTGCGCCCTGTGCGGCGCGACAGCCTCGGCCGGCGCGGTGGCGGCGCTCACTGGGGGAGTCGCGGCTGCGGGAGCGCTCGCCGCAGAAGCCGGCGGTTCGGGTGCGGCCACATCAGCCGGCACCGGCGCGAGCGTCATCGGCGGCGCAATCGCGCCAGCCGGTGGAGCTGTCGCGGCGGTCGTTACTGGCGTTGATTCCGGGGCAACCGCTCCCGGAGCGGCCGTGGTGGTAGCAATTGACGGCGCCGCGGCAGGTGCAGCGTCTGCTGCGGTCACCGGCACGTCGGGAGCCGAAGGCGGCGCCGGAGCAGGCGCGCTCGCGACGGCGGGCGCCGAAGGTGGCGCTTCTGCCGGAGCCGTCGCCACGGCGGGTTGGGCCTGCGAGCCGCTGCCGTTGGTGTCCGATGCGGCTGCAGATGGCGGCGTGCCCGGCACTCCGCCGGTCACGCTGATCGAATCGCCGCTTGAATCGTCGCTGTTGGCGGCTTGGGGAACGGACGCGGCTGGCGGCGCCGAATTCGCAGGTTCGTTGCGGATCGAATCACCGACCGTCCCCGAACCCATCGCAGGCCCTGAATCCGGCGACGACCTCGGCGCGTTGACGCCATCCTGAGCCCACGCCGGCGATGCGAGCGCGATGGCGACTATCGCAGTCGCGACGATACGCGACGCCCGACTAACTTTGCTTGGATTTTTCACTATCTTTCTTCGGCGTGACTACAGTCTCCACCTGCGTATTAAGCTGGAAGACACGCGTTTTGGGATGACCGATCAGCCCCACCCCGGTCACTTTCAGTCCGTCGCCCACGAGCGTCACAAGACCCGGCGCTTCGACCTTGTCATCGTCAGGTATAAAGGTCGCAGAATCGGTAGTGAGAACGTAATCGCCGAAGTGGATGATGGTGCCTCCGGTCAAATACGCGCGCGTCACATGATTCCCGTTCAAGGTCAAATCCGCATGCGGTGCGTTGACGACCACCGGCTTGCCGTCCGACGAGACCATCGTGACGACAGCGTCGGTCAGCTTCAGCGTGGTCTTGTCAGCCGTGTAGTCTGCTTCGCCCGCGGTCAGCACCCACTGCCGCTCGCCGGCTTTCATCTGCGTCCAGTGAAAATTATGCGCACGAAGGAGAGTTCCGGGTACCAGCCCGGCCGCGGTCTCCAAGACTTGAGTAGCGGAGCGATGGCGCACGATCCAAACGGTCGCAATCAGCAGGATAATCAGCGCGGCCGCGCCGAAACCCGCCAGCGCCTTGGCGATTCTCTTGGGACTCAACTTCAATCTCTCCCATCTTTCACGGTATCAAGTGCTTTTTTCCAAGTAAACCGAGCAGCACTTCGGGGTAGTCGGTCATTTTGAAAAATGAAGCCAGTCAACGGCCAAAGCAGCGCAGGCTAGCTGTTCAGCTTGTGAGCCGCGAGGATCAAATGGTCGTGCATCAGCACTTGCCGGCTCAGCATCCATCCGAGCAGTTTCCGGTTTAGGGCCAGCGACGGCCGCGCGCGGTTGTGCCGAACAAGATATCTGCGCTGGCGCTTCATCAGCAGGAACCAGGTGTTGAGAGCCACCAAGGGCAAGAATAGCGGGTAGAGGAAATATGCAATGGCTTTTACCCGGCTGCGCCCCAAAGCCGTCAACTCCAAGCCGTTTCGGATGAGCAGGTAATAAAGGTAGGGGAACATCACCGGATGGTTGTGGTATAACCGCGCATCGCCGAGCGGAGTGTCGAACGGCATCACGCGGCGCTTGGTTTTATGGAACCCGGAGAGCAGGAAGGCCAGTCTGCTATCAAGCCTCATCACGTTTACGGTGCTGATGATCAGGTATCCTCCGGATTTGACGATACGGGCCAGTTCACTTATCAGGCGAGCGTGAGGTTCCAGATGTTCGATGACGTCAGTGATGATGACTACATCGAAACTGCCGTCGGGATAGGGCAAGCCGCGGATCAGATCGACCCCGTTGTCAATTGCCAGCTCGCCGATAGGCGGAAGATTGGTCTCGAAACGCGTACCTCGCGCGTCGAAGCCGCGTCTGTTTAGTTCACGCAACAATTCTCCGTGGCGGCAACTGACCTCCAGGATTCGAGCGCCCCTCGGAGCGCCGAGCTTGTCCAACAGTGCGAGAACGCCTTGAAGATCCGATCGCCGAAGAACACGCTCGTGGCTTCCGGCATCACCCCCACCAGAATTTTCTTCGGCCTCAGCTAAACTCACCCCGCCCTCCGTTAATATCTTTAATTATTGGGATTTCATGTTTGGACGCGGACTCAAAATGAGCCACTACCCGATTCGGCAGCATACTTGCGAAGCGCCGCGAACTTGCGCTCACTACTTTGCAACCGCCGCGCGTAACCTCACACAAGCCCGGTTAGCGCAAATCAGTCGGCCTCGCGGGACAGGTGATGGATTCGCTTGAGCGTATCGAGCAACGCCGGCAGGTCGTCGAGCCGATATGAATTGGGACCATCGCTGAGCGCGCGGTCGGGGTCCTCATGCACTTCCATGAAAATTCCGTCGATTCCGGCCGCAGCCGCCGCGCGCGCCAGCGGCGCTACGAACTCGCGCTGACCGCCCGAGCGTTCGCCGCCGGCGCCCGCGCCCGGAAGCTGCGCCGAGTGGGTCGCATCGAAGACGACCGGGTAGCCCAAGCCGCGCATTATCACGAGCGATCGCATGTCGGAGACGAGATTATTGTAGCCAAACGAAAATCCGCGCTCGGTCAGAATGATTCGCCGCGTACCTGCCCTCTCGGCCTTCGCGACCACCGCCTTCATGTCCCACGGGGCGAGGAACTGGCCCTTCTTGATGTTAACGGCGCATCCGGTCTTCGCGGCGGCGTCGATAAGATCCGTCTGGCGGGAGAGCAGCGCGGGAATTTGAATCACGTCGACGACCTGCGCCGCAGCCGCGGCTTGCGACGGTTCGTGGATGTCGGTCAGCACGGCCACGCCCGCCTCGCGTTTCACGCGCGCCAGAATCTCGAGCCCGGCGGTCAAGCCGGGGCCGCGAAACGAGCTGTGACTGGTGCGATTGGCCTTGTCGAATGAAGACTTGAAGACCAACGGCAGCTTGGCGCGACGAGCGATATCAGCCAGCCGCGTCGCGTGGCGGATGCATGATTCGTAGCTCTCGATCACGCATGGACCCGCGATGAGCACAAGTTCCGGCCCGCCAAAAACAACCTCGCCGGCTTTGACCCGGGCCACGCTCACGAAACCGATCTCAGCTCCCGCACCTTCGGGCGCTTCACCGCTAGCTCCGAGCGACGCTGTACGGCCGCGCGAATCAAGCCGCGAAACAGCGGATGACAATCGAGCGGACGCGACTTCAGCTCGGGATGGAACTGGCAGCCGAGAAACCACGGATGCCCCTTCAACTCCATTATCTCGACCAGGCTATCGTCGGGTGAAGTGCCGGTCGCGATGAGGCCGACTTCCTCGAGCCTCTCGCGATATGAGTTGTTTACTTCGAAGCGATGGCGATGGCGCTCCGAGATGCGCGCCTTGCGGTACAGCGACGCCGCCAGCGAGCCCGACTTCAGCATGCACGGGTACGCGCCCAGGCGCATCGTGCCGCCCTTTTTCGAGACGTCCCTCTGCGACTCCATGATGTCGATGACGGGGTCGGGCGAGTCGGGCGCGTTCTCGGAGCTGTTGGCGCGCTTGAGGCCGAGCAGGTCGCGCGCCGCCTCGATCACCATCATGTGCAGGCCGTAGCAGATGCCGAGAATCGGCACGCCGTTTTCCCGCGCGTAGCGGACGGCGCGAATCATGCCCTCGGTGCCGCGCTTGCCGAAGCCGCCGGGAACGATTATCGCGTGGGCATGCCCGAGCCGCTCCTCGACGTTTTGCTTTTCGAGCTCTTCGGAATCGACGTAGTCGATGTTGACCTTGGCCTCATTGCTGATCGCGCCGTGCGCGATCGCTTCGTGCAGGCTCTTGTACGCATCCTGCAGGTTGACGTACTTGCCGACCACCGCGACGTTGAGGGTAACTTTGGGATTTTGCGCGGTCTTGACGATTCGCCGCCACTTGGAGAGGTTCGGCGCGCCGGTCCAGATGTTGAGCTTCTCGCACACGCGCTGATCGAAACCCTCGTCGTGAAAACGCAGCGGCACCTCGTAGATCGTCGGCACGTCCGGCGCCGAGATCACGCAGTTCTCCTCGACGTTGCAGAAGTGGGCGATCTTCGCCTTGAGCTTTTGTTCGAGTTGGCGATCGCATCGGCACAGCAGGATGTCGGGCTGAATCCCCAGGCCGGTCAACTCTTTGACGCTGTGCTGCGTGGGCTTGGTCTTGAGCTCGCCCGCGGTGGGGATAAACGGGACCAGCGTCAGGTGCACGTACAGGACATTTTCGCGGCCGAGGTCCCAGCGGAACTCGCGCACCGCTTCCAGAAACGGCAGGCTTTCGATATCGCCGACCGTCCCGCCGATTTCTACGATGATCAGGTCCGCGCCCTCGGCGGCGGCGAGGATGCGCCGTTTGATCTCGTCGGTGATATGCGGAATCACCTGCACGGTCGCGCCCAGGTAGTCGCCGCGCCGTTCATTCTGAATAACTGTGTCGTAGATCTGGCCGGTGGTGCAGTTGTTGCGCCGCCCCATCGGAGTCTGCACGAAGCGCTCGTAATGGCCGAGGTCGAGATCGCTCTCGGTGCCGTCGTCGGTTACGAACACTTCGCCGTGCTGGGTGGGACTCATCGTGCCGGGATCCACGTTGATATAGGGATCCATCTTCAGCAGCGTGACCTTGAGCCCCCGTGCCTCGAGCAGCGCGCCCAGTGACGCCGCGGCCAGGCCCTTGCCGAGCGACGAGACCACGCCGCCGGTTACGAAGATAAATTTTGTCTTTCTCCGCTCCACGTTGAATCCCTCCCCATCCTCAACGAGTTGATTCCGCCGCCGCCGCGCGGGCGCGCGCAAGGTCGTCCGCGGTATCTACTTCCAGCGAAGGCGCCACCGACTTAACCACTCTGATCGTGTAGCCATGCTCGAGCGCACGCAACTGCTCGAGCTTTTCCAAGCTCTCCAACACACCCATCGGAAGAGCGGCAAATTTCATGAGGAAGTCGCGCCGGTAAGCATAAACACCGATATGGCGAAGCGCCTCTTTGGGCATACCGCCGTCACGCGCGTGTGGAATCGGGCTTCGCGAAAAGTATAGCGCGTTCCCGTCCGCGCCGCACACGACCTTCACCTTGCTCGGATTCGTCCATTCGGCCAGGTCTTCGATCGGCGTCGCCAGCGTCGCCATTTGAATCGACGCGTCGGAGCGCATCGCCGCCGCCAGCGCATCCAGATCCGCCGGGGCAATAAACGGTTGATCGCCCTGCACGCTGAGATAGACATCGGCGATGATCTTCGACGCGACCTCGGCGATTCGATCGGTGCCGCTCTGATGCGCCGGCGAGGTCATGATTACTTCGCCGCCCGCCGCGCGCACGGGCGCCGCGATTCGTTCATCGTCGGTCGCAACGATCACGCGCGCAACCGACTTTGCCTTCGACGCCTGCCGCCACACCCGGACCACCATCGGCACCCCCGCGATCTCCGCCAGCGCCTTTGCGGGCAGGCGGGAAGACGCGTACCGCGCCGGTACAACGGCGATCACTGAGACGTCGGCCAGAAACTTTCTCCGCTGTTCGAGATTATCGATCCAAGCGGCACGTACGAACGTAACCGACCGCCGAAGCCTTTGTCAATTTCGCGCGCGCCGATTACCAACACCCACAAATAAACGGGCGACCCGCTAAGGGCCGCCCATCGAAAAGACATCGCGACGCGCGCGAACTACTTGCCGCGAATTCGCGTCCGCCGCATCTTGCGCAGCCGTGACTTCGCCTGATGCGGATCGCTCTTCTTCTTTCGCGCAAGTTTGCGATTGCGCCGATTTCGCTGCTTCGAGGCTACCTTCATTGGTTCTCCTGGTTCTGATTATACGACGGCGGCGCTGATGCGTTGTACGCCTCGCCCGGTCCTGTCTGCGGGGCGGCGAACGCGACCGGGCTTATCGCCATCACTTCCGTCATCGCCTGCCCCTGGTTCTGCACCAGCACTCGGCCGAGCGCTTCTCCCGACCTAACCGGCCCGTCGATTGCCGCCGGCACATCGTACACCAGCTTGACCGCCGAGGCATCGGCCTTCAGCACCACAACTTTGAGATCGCTCGCCGCGACCGGTTGAATCAGCGGGCCCGAACTGACCTGCACCTGGACCGGAAGCGGCTGGCCGGACTTGAGCAGCGGCACCGAGGTGAATTGCTCGAAGCCCCACTCCATCACTTTCGCCGCCTGCGCAAAGCGTTGCTGATTCGACGGCGCGCCGAGAATCACCGCGATCAGCCGCATGCCGCCGCGCTTGGCCGTGGTCGTGACGTTGAACCCCGCCCGAAACGTGAATCCGGTCTTGAGCCCGTCGCATCCTTCGAAATGGCCGACCAGATGGTTGGTATTGCGCAGCATGCAGACGCCGTTGTCGAAATCCATCGTCTCCTGACTCGACCACATCAGCAGATTGGTCTCGCGGATTATCGCGCGACCCACCGTCGCGAGATCGTAGGCGTTGGTGCGATCTGCATCATGGGTGGGACGCGGCGGCAGTCCATCGACGGTCTGATATTCCGTATGCGTCATCCCGAGTTCGCGCGCCCGCTCGTTCATCATGCGGACCATCGCCTCGACCGATCCGCCGATCTTTTCGGCGACTGCGACCGCGGCGTCATTTGCCGATTTGACCAGCGCCGCCTTCATCAACTCGCGCAGCGGATAAACGTCGCCCTGCTTGAGGCCGACGCGCGAGCCGCCGGTATGCGCGGAGCGTTCGGAAATTCTGACCAACTCATCGGACTTGAAACGACCGGCGTTGATCTGCTCCTGCGCGACCAGCAGGAGCATCATCTTGGCCATCGAGGCCGGCGGCCACTCCATGTCGGCGTTGTACGCCATCAGCACGCGGCCGCTGTCGGCATCCTCGAGCAGCGCACCCTTGTAGAGTGGCCCTGCGGCCGCCCTCGCCGCCCGCTTCGAATGAACTGCCTTATGCAGCCGGCGCCATTGCGCGGTCGCGCCCGCGGGCGACGCCGCGAACACGACGACCGCGCTCAACATCACTGCCGAGCCGAACAAGACTGCAGATTTTAAATTAACGATTGCCCGCCTCCACCTGCCCAATTCCACCACCGGTTTGTCCTCTGCCGTAATTCGATTCGCCCCGCGCTCAAGGAATGCGTATGAAACCGCTTGCTTCGGGCGCACCCTTCGAGCCGCTGCTTTTGACGTGTTGCAGAATCGCGAGGTTGGTCCGCGCCGGCGCGTAATCGGGAATCTCACCAACCAGTTCGTTCCATTCCTGGCTCGCTCTGACGTACTTGCCTTCCTCGGCGTAGATTGCGCCGAGCGTGTTGCGCGCGTCCGGTTGACTCGGATCTATTTGCAGCGACAGTAGCGCTTCCTGCTCGGCTTGTGCGAGCGCTCCGCGCCGCTCATATGCGAGTGCGAGGTTGAAATGCGTCTCGGGCCGTTCCGGTCCGAGCAGCGCCGCCAGCCGCAGCACTTGAGTCGCGTCGCGAGTCTGCCCGCTTTCGAGGTAGAGCAGGCCGAGGTTCAGGAACAACTGCCAGTCATCGAGGCCAAGACGGATCGCCTTCTGATACTCGGCGAGTTCCTGGCGATGCTGTCCGACGACGCCGTACGCGAAACCCAAGTGGTAATGTGCAAGCGCGTTGGTGGGATCGTCGCTGATAACGACGCGATGGCGGCGGATCGCCTCGGGGTAATCTTCCATACCCAGAAAGTAGTCCGCCAGCGGATCGCAAACTTGCTCGTCGTAAGAACTGCTTTTGGCGCTGGCCTGCGCGCCGATCGGCGACTGGAGTACCAGCGCGATCAGAACCAAAAGACAAATGCTCGAACGGCGACAGCTCAACAACTTATTATCTCCCGCGTCCCCGCAGGAAGAGATCTGATGCTAGCAGGAATGTTCGCGACAAAAAAACGCGCAGCGTGTTTTTGACGCCGCGAGCCAACGAAAAACGAAAAAACGAAAAAAAGGCGTCGTGCCAGCCGCGGACCGGATAAATCCGGGTTCGCGCGGCTGGCCGGACGCCGGAGGCAAAGCCAACTTTGCCCCCCGATCCTGGATGGATCGATGTACCTTAAGCGATTCGAACGAGGGCGGCAGCCAATGCAACCGCCCTCGTGGTTATCAAGCCTGAGCGAAATTACGGAGTTGCGGGAGCCGGAGCGGACTCTGGAACCGCCGCGCCACCAGCCGCTGCACCTGCCGCTCCTCCTGCCGCTGCGCCTGCCTCAGCACCAGCTTTTGAGCCAGCCGCCGCGCCTGCTTCGGCCGCCTTCTTGTGGTGACGATGCTTATGGTTGGTCGCCGCCGGCGATGCTGCCGCGCCAGGTTCTCCGGTGGCTCCGGTCGCGCCGGTCTCCCCGGTGGCTCCCGATGCGCCAGTCGCGCCCGTTGCGCCAGTCGCGCCAGTCGCGCCGGTCGCGCCGGTCGCGCCCGGAGCTGCAGGCGGGGTATCCTGGGCGAAAGCCGGCATCGCCAACGCGGCGGCGAAGAAAGCTGCGGAAAGGACTGAAAGGGTGCGCTTCATACTCTTGGATCTCCTTGATCTGGGCGGCCCTTAATGGGCCGCAATGTGACTATTAGGGCTATTGCTATACCCGTGCCATCGGAGTGACGGCAGGATTCCCACGGATCGACAAGGCATTTTGCCGGGGCCGGCCGGTCGGCAATGACGCAATCGGTGTATCGTCTATCCGCTTTGCGTCTGCGTTTGTCTCCCTTCACTGTCCCCCCCGACCCCCTATTCGCGCGCCCGGCGCTCATCCTTGAGCTCTCGATATAGCGCTATTAGCTCCTTAAATGCCCGCGCGACCACTTTGAGATTGGCGCCCGACTGCTCGCCCGTCAGCCGGGGCAGATGCTTCACCTCCACCTCTATTACCTTTGCATTACGGCCCGCCAGCCGCGCCATTAATTCCGTCGAGATCATCGCGCCATGCGCCCGCAAATCCATCCCCTCGAGCTTCTCGCGCTTGAACAATTTGAAGCCGCAATCGATATCGCTGATCGTGATGCCGAGTAGCACACGGACCAGAATCGTCCACGCCTTGCCGTTGATTCTGCGAATCAGAGAGTCGGCACGGCGCACTCGGTGCCCGGCAACAACGTCGTATTCGGGGACAAACGGGGTCAAACGCTCGAGATCTGAAGGATCGAATTGCCCGTCGCCGTCGCATAGCAGTACATACTGCTTGGTCGCGGCCCGAATTCCGGAGATCACCGCACCGCCGTAGCCTTTGTTGACATGATGACGCACGACTTTGACGTGCGAATCTTCCGCGGCGAGGCGCTCGGCGATTTCGCCGGTGCGATCGCGGCTGCCGTCGTCAACTACGATTATCTCAAAGTCGTCTGCGACGCGTGGCAATTCGGCCAGGTATGAGCGCACGACGCGCTCGACGTTGCCTTCCTCGTTATGCGACGGCAGGAAAACGCTGATTGCGGGGATTCGGGCCGGGGAGCTCACGTTGGCATGGGCGATCTAGTCGCCGAGCTCACGGTATCCGCCGCGGAAAAACAGCAGCGGCTTGCCCTCGCGGGGCGTTTCGGCCTGCTCGACCTCGCCGATGTAAATCGTATGGTCGCCGCCGTCGATCACGGTGGTCACTTTGCACTCGAGATAAGCCAGCGCACCGTCGAGGATCGGGGCGCCGTTCGCGCCAATTTTGTGACTGACGCCCTCGAATTTGTTGCCGCCGCTGACCGCGAACTTGCGCGACAACGCTTCCTGGTCGTGGCCCAGTACATTGACGGTGAAGATTTTGCTCTCCTCGAAGCAGGGATAGCTCTCGGCCTTCTTGTCCACGCAAATCAGGGCCAGCGGAGGAACCAGCGAGACCGAGGTAAACGCGTTGGCAGTCAGGCCGTGCAGCTCACCCGAGTTGCGACGCGACGTGACCACGGTAACGCCGGTTGCGAAATGACCCATCACGCGCCGCAGTTCGTTCGGTTCGATTGCCATCCAAATCTCTCTGCGCGCGGATGCTATCAGACGATTTTGCCGACCGTCAAAGGCGATAGCCCGGCAGATTGACCTGCGTGGTCAAAAAAAGACGTTTCCGCGCGACCGGGCTGGATGAGGGAGTCAAAGTTCACCTTCAAACGCGCGATGCAGAAGGGACTGAAATAAATCGTCCGAGCGTTGGCGGCGGGCGGCTTGTGCGGATTCGAGTTCGCGGATATCGATCACCCGTTGGGCGAACTCCTTTTGCAGCGGCAGCGGGGGAAGCGGCACATTAATACGAGAAAGTGCGTCGAGTCCGAGAGTTCTGTTACGACCTGCTCCGCCGGGCGAAGCCTCTCCAATTTTTTCAAGGCCCTCCGCTGTCAAGAAATAGAAGGAGAGAAAATCACTGGTTGCGACCTCAGCTTTCGGTACGCACGCAATGAAGCGATGGGATCCGAAGCGCCCGCTGTCTTCACGTTTGACCACCGCAATGGCACCCTCCCAAGCAAAAACATTGCTGAACAGCAGGTCGCCCGGCTCAATTCGATATATCCGCTTACCACCGACTTCGACCCCGGAGAGCGACGGCTTATGAAACGTACCTTTACCGAAGGAACGAATCCCGAGCTCTGGGTAGTTGGCTAGAAGATCGACCTGTACTGGGCGACGAACAATCGGAGCGACTTCGCCCAGCCGCACAGAGGGCCAGCCTTTCGACCGCGAGTTGCCAAACATTTCGTGGAAGAGAGCGGGGATGAGGACGGCGGTGCGGCGGTCAGCTTGCCCGCGCAACTTCCGCAACTCGTCCGCTTCGTCCAGCAGCTTCACAAGCCGGCCCTGCTCCGGCAACGGCGGCACAGGAATCGGAAAGTTCTTGAGAAAATCCACAGGCACACGCTGTTGGCCTGCGGTTCCGGTGAAGTTGGCTTCAGCAGCCGAGCGGAACGATGGCTGACGAATGAAGGCAAACACCCATTGCGGAAGCAAGCCTTCCGTCGGACGCAGTACGTGAAATTTCGTGGAGCCGAAACCAAGCCCCCCGCGCAGGCCACGAGCAATGGCGGCTTTGCCGTTCTGCATGCAAGGCGTGATTTTAGCGAAGAGAACGTCGTTTTCTCGAAACGGGGTGTAGCCTTTGGCAACTTGGCTGTATTCGCGGAGTTCGGGCCGGGCGATGCTACCACTTAGTTCATCGACTGCTGCCATCGGGACAAACGTGACATCGGTGTTTGTGCCAGGAATTTCCGAAGCTACGAGCTTTGGATTGATGGCGCAGACTTCGCCCAATGGTTTTGTCGGCCAGCGTTTCATTTATTTTCGCCGAGTTGGGCTAGCAGCGCTGTGCCGCGTCGGATGATTTCGTTTTCCAGCGTGAGCACGTCGCCAAGAATGTCGGCGGGCTTGTCGTGGGTCACGGCTTCCGCGGTCATGGGCTTGTAGCGGCCGGCCGCGAGGCTCCAGTCGTTCTCGCGAATCTTTTCAATCGGCACGCGGTAGCTGTTCGCTCCTTCTTCGCGATTGGGCCACTTGGCGAGTACGTCGGGGATATCGTTGGCGTCAATCGGCGCGCGTGTGTCGCTGAAGCTGAAGCCATCCGCCGTCAGGTCGTAAAACCACACGCTGGCCGTCGGTTTGCCTTTCTGGAAGATGAGCGCTGCTGTGCCAACGCCCGAGTAGGGTTTGAACACACCGCTGGGCAGGCTGATCACGGCTTGCAGGTCGCACTGTGTGAGGAGCAGTTCGCGCAACGACGTCGCGGCTTTGGTGGAGCCGAAGAGCACGCCGCTAGGCACGATGACACCGGCGCGCCCGTTCGGAGCGAGGTGGTCAATGAACCATTTCAGGAAGAGCAGTTCAGTAGCACGCGTGTTCAGTTTGTAATTGAGGTCCCCCAAGATGCTTTCGTCTTGCACTTTCCCAGCGAACGGCGGGTTGGCGACAATGCAGTCGAACATCTTGCCCGGATATGCACCGCCGAATCCCGTAGTGAGCGGGTTCAACATTGACACTTGAGCCTTTTCCAGTTGATGCAGGTACAGGTTGAGGATGCTGATTTTCACCATGTTGGCGTCGTTGTCGAAGCCGGTGAACGCCTGTTCTTCGAGGAACTTCCACTGCGCAGGCTTCAGCATCGCGCCATCCACAAGCCCGCGCCGGAGATCGGCGGGTTTGGTGTGCTGGCGGAGAATGTGCGTGAAGGTGGAAATGAGGAAACCCGCCGTGCCGCATGCGGGATCGCAGATGCGCTGGCTGGGCTTTGGGTTCACGAGCGCCACGATCAGATCAATGATGTGGCGTGGGGTGCGGAACTGGCCATTTGTGCCGGAAGCCGAGAGCTTGCTTAGTAGGTACTCATACATGTCCCCTTTCAGGTCACGACCGTCGTGAGCGGACAAATCCAATTGGTGGATGCCTTGAATGACCGCGCGGAGTGTGGGGCGGTCGTAAATCTTGAGCGTCGCGCGGCTGAAGAGGAGTTTGCCGGTTTCGCTCAGTCGGGGAAGTTCGTGGAAGCTTTCGATGGCATCGCGGACAGCGTTAAAGAGATTGTCACCGGTCAGCGTAACGAAGTTGCCCCAAGCATACCGCGACCATTTGCCCGAAAAAATGCGCTCGTACTTTTTATCCAGGCCTGCGAGGAGTTCATCTTTTTCCGTCAGCAGACGCAGAAAAAGCAGATATGAAATCTGCTCGATGGAATCCATGGGGTTGTTGACGCCCCCGGCATAGAGGATGTCCATGAGCTGATCCACTTTTTGGCGCAGCCCGGAGGAGAAGAAATTGAACGGGGTGGCCAAGGTTTGGGCGGCAACAGATTCTGCCACACCAGCGGTTGAGCGCATTTATTCTCCTATCGCTTCGACGGCAATTGACGATTGGCGGGCGAGTGTTGATTGCCGGAGGGCTTCGAACACTTCGTCGCGGTTTTCGAATCCAGCGAGTGCGGCGAGTCCGCCGAGTTGGTTGAATTGACTCCCGGTAAAAACTGTTACATCGCCATCCATGAACCGATGCAGGGCATCCGGGTCTTCAATTAGAAGCTGCGCGGTAGCGTCAAGCCACTTCTGTTCGTTGTACCGAAGGTTAAATCGCGCGGCGATGGAATCAACAGTGTCGCTGACAATCTTCTCGCGAGTCGGCAGCGGGTGACGGCCCACGGCGTTGTACACGAAAGCTGGCGTTGTTGCGGGTAAACCGTAGGACTGAACAAGCTTATCCGGTGAATAGAACATCTCCGGTCGATGATAGAACCTCTCGTTGACGATGGTCTCCACGGCGTCGTCGTCGTCGGCTTCCACGGCGGCTGCGAGGTCCGGGGTGCTTTCGACAAACTCTTTGATGTCACGCTCATAGCAGCCACGGAACGTCATCCGGTCCACCTTTTCACCGTTGGGGCCGACGATTCGGACCTCCTGACTGACGAATGTGTCAGTGCCTTGCCAGACGGGAATCGTCTTTGGTGGAGGCGGCGGCTTCTGACCCGATTGCCCTTGCTCGCTCGTCCCTTGCTGGTCTCCACCGGAGGACTGCGAAGTCGTTGATTCTGCCTGTTTTCTGAAGATGGGCAATTTCAGTGGCAAAGAATAGTCGTACTTCTCTTCGAAATATTCGGCGACGGCGCAGAAATCGAGCATATAGAAGCACGTCTTTGGGTATTCGGTGTGGCCCACGGCGAAAGTGTATAAGCGCGTGCCGCGTCCCTTAATCTGGATGTATTCGGTGGGCGAAAAAATGGGCCGCATGATGCCGATGTTGAGCAACTCGGGGCAGTTGTAACCAGTAGAGAGCATGTCCACGGAGACGGCGATGCGCTCCGAGCGTTTACCGTCTCGAAACTCTTTTGCGAATGACGATGCCTCCGGGATGCGCGAAGTAATCGTCAGAGCGATGCCCGGCTGCAATTCGTTCAGAGTTTTGGTCAGGTTGGTCGCGTGGGTCTGGTTTACGGCGAAGATGATGGACCTGCCGATTTTGCCGGTCGGGTCTTTTTGGGCTTGTGCCAAAAAGGCTTCGCACATGATGCGGTTGCGAGCCGGAGTGAAAATCTTCTTTTCCAGGTCTTGGATTTTGAAGTTCTCCTCCTGCTCGTTCACGAAAACCGCCCAACCGGAATCGGCCAGCGCCTTCGTGGTGATGTCAGAACGAAGGTCAAAAATCTTCGGGAGACAAAGGAAGGGCCCTTCAGGGTCTTTGACCGCGTCAATGATGTCATAGCGGAATGTCGGAAAACCCGGCTTGCAGCCGAAATAATTGTAGGTGTCGCGCAGTTGGCGCGCTTCGAGTGCGCGCGGATTGTCCTTGCCAAGTTGTTCGATGTCGATGTTCTTGAGATACGCCTTGGGGGTGGCGGTGAGGCCAACGCGGGTCGCCTGAAAGAATTGGACAACTTCTCGGGCATCGCCGTAGATCGAGCGGTGTGCCTCGTCGTTGATGACCAGATCGAAGTAGAAGGGTGTGAACTCTTCGCGGTAGTGGCGATCAGTCATGAGAGACTGGATCGTGGCCACGACAACGGATGCGCCAAGCATCTGTCCCGTGCGTCGAGCCGTCTTGTAGATGACGGGCTTGAACTCGGGCAGTACGTCAGCGAACTCCTCCATCGTCTGCCTCGCCAATTCGATGCGGTCCACGATAAAGAGAACCCGTTCGGCATTTCGAGTCACGAGAAAGCGACGAATCAGGGCGGCGCAGAGCACGGTCTTGCCGGTCCCAGTTGCCATTTCGAGCAGGAATTTACGGCGGCCCTCGGTATCGAAAAGGCGGGCAACCTCGTTCATTGCTTCGATCTGGTATCGCCTCAGGGTGAGGTTGGGTTTCAGTTTGCGCAGATACGCTGGGCTGATGATTTCAGTGCCGAGAGCGCGCGGCGGTTGGAGATTCCTGAGACGGAGGCGTTCAAGGTCGTCCTGCGAGGGTAACCTCTCTATCCGGTAGGCGTCGCGTTGGTCAGCGCGCTCGTAGTTCCAGAACCAATGCTCGCGGCCGTTGGACAGGATGATAAATGGAGCGTGCAGATTCTCGGCGTAGCCTCTGGCCTGCTCCTTGGCGTCATACAGGTCGAGGTCTTCTCGCTTCGCCTCGATTATGCAGAGCACGCGGCCAAGGCGGTCTTTGAGGAGGTAGTCTGCTCGACCACTCGCGGTATTGAGTTCGAATTGAACCTGCTGATGATTCAGGAGGTCCCATTCGCTGAACTCAAGTGCTCTGTCGATCAGGATTCGAGAAAATGCTTCTGGTTGGCCTGGCACCGGGTTCCCGTGGGTCGCTTCGTTCACGGAAGAAATAGCAGGCTCCGTGGTCGGCGGAAAGAAGCCCCGAATCCCGCAGGCTGCCGGGATTGCTCGCCGATAAAAACAGCGCAGATTGACGCTACTTTACAATTGACCTGGACCCCAAGCGTCCCCAAAATAGACAATGTGACCGCGATGCTGGAGCTTTGCTGGAGTTGATGGGCCGGATGGTTGGATCGATCGCCGCCGCATTGGTCGCCGCGACCATGGTAGCGATGTGTGCCGCCGAGCCCGTGCGCGCCGAATCCTCGGCGGCGATCATGTTGCAGGACACGCCGATCACCGCCCTCGATGCGGAGAAAGCAGGCACGGAGCCGCCGCCTCCGCCCTACGATCCAACCGTGGTGAAATACGTCGATCCGGGGATGCCGACGCCCGAGCCGCCCGACCCGTGGGCCACTCTCACCCCGACGCCGTCCGCGACGCCAACTCCTCCCGCGCAGGTGAAAATCGACGGGGTCCGGACCGATCGCGTGCCGACTCCGGGTCAACTTCTCTTCAAAGCGACGCGCGACATAACTTTCATGAATCCGCTCAGTTGGTCGGTGAATATTTTCAAAAAGCGCCACCAGCTGGTCCTCTATTACAAAGGCCGGATGTTTAAGAACTACCATGCCGTGTTCGGGCGCACCTTCGAGCCCGGCACGAAACTGTGGGAAGGGGACCGGCGCACGCCCGAAGGCGTTTACACAATCGTCGAGAAGCATCCCAGCCGCCGCTGGGATTGGTTCCTGACGCTGAATTATCCAAACCTGCTTGACCGGCGCCGCTACGAGGAACTCCGCGACGGCGGCGCGGTGCCGGACGAAGATGGCCATCCGCTCGGCGTGGGCGGCAGAATCGGAATCCATGGCAGCGACGAACCGATCCTGAACCGGGGCAATATCAACTGGACCACCGGATGCATCTCGGTGGACGACGAAGATGTCGAAGAGCTGAAGCGGCTGCTCCCCGACGGCACGGTAGTGATAATCAAGCCCTGACGCGCTCCCGCCGCGTCGCGCGAATCGACAAAGGCGATCTCTGTCAGAACCAAAAAAGAGCTTGCGCAACTCTGTCGAAATAGATATAAGCTATTCTTAATCGCGGATACTGGAGGTATTAGCATACTTTAAGTCGTACCGGATGATTTCCTCGTCAAGCATGGAGGAGACACAAATGGACAAGTACGCAGGAAAAGCACGGATCGGCGCGGTCGCAATCTTTGGCGTCGCCGGCGCTCCAGGCGCGACGCGATTAGGGGCGTAGGCCGTGATAGCGATTGCCTTAGTCGCGACTATGATGCTTGTCGGATTGACGATCGGATGCGCGGCCGTGGACGTCCACTTCGACGAGCAAGAGCGTCGTCTCAAGGAAAAGTACCTAAAAAACAGGTTGCGCGATTGGTACCAGCAGCGCGAAACTGGCCGTCGGGGTTGCACAAGATCTGGCCAGTCCGCACAACGTCAGCCTCACGGGCGCCAGCCTGTAGCCGGGCTATACCGATCCCGATGACGAAACCACCGGGGCGAATTAATCGTTCCGGCGGTTCAACTTCGCTTCACGACTTCCATCCCCGATCCCGCCCGGCCGCTGCATGACGCGCATGCTTCGGCGCTTGTTAGTGGCTACTTCCCGACGGCACGGTTGTGATAATCAAGCGCTGACGGCGCCGCGGGCGTTGGCCGAAATGCGGCTGAGTGTCTAAAGTGGCGGGC
>CALAOW010000058.1 GCA_937889395.1 uncultured Pseudomonadota bacterium
TCTCGGTGAAGTTCCCGCATATCTCGGCCTCGATGCTCGAGGACAAGATGGCGCGGATCAAGGAGAGCGGCGCCGAAGTGGTGGTCGCCAACGATTGCGGATGTCTGATGCAGATTGGCGGGGGCTTGAGCCGCGCGGGCGAGAAGATCGAAGTGCGTCATCTGGCGGAAGTGCTGGCGGCGCGGTGAGTTTTCGCTACCGACACCGTACGCCGGAGCGTCCGTCGAGATTCTTCGCTACAGCAGCTTTCGCTCAGAATGACACCAGCAGCGAGTTAGTGGCGTTCGTGGACGTATAAGCCCGGGGCTGGCTCGCCGGCTTTGTATAGGTCGCTGCCGAGTGACTTCGGCGCGGGACGTTCGCCGCCGGAGCGCGCGCCTATCCACTTGATCCAGTGATCCCACCAGGTGCCCTTGTTCTCGGCCGCGCCTTTGGCCCATTCGTCGGGATCTTCGGGAAGCCGCGCGCCGACGTAGTAGCGGGCTTTGAAGTTGCCGGGAGGATTAACGAGGCTCTGGATATGGCCGCTGGAGCCGAGCACGAATTCGATTCGTCCGCCGAACATCCGCGTCGTGCGATAGCACGCGCGCCACGCGCAGATATGGTCGGTCATCCCGGCAACCAGGTAGAGGTCATTCTTCACGGCGCCCAAATCGATCGGCGTGCCGAGAACCGTGACGCCGCCGCCGCGCGTGAGCGGATTTCTGAGAAACAGATCAAGAAAGCCCGCGTGCAACCTGGCTGGAAGATTGGTCGGGTCGGCGTTCCAATAGAGGATGTCGAATGGCGCGGGATCGTTGCCGAGCAGATAGTTATTGACCCAATAGTTCCACACCAGATCGTTGGGACGCAGCCAGGCGAATACGCGCGCCATGTCGCCGCCGTCGAGCACGCCCTTTTTAGCCGAGCGATCGCGCGCCGCCTTGATCGCATCCTCGGTCGCGAACATCCCGGTCATCGAGGGCAGGCTCGTATCGAGCGTCGTCACCAGCAGCGTCGCCGCGTTGACGCGCTTGTCACCGCAAGCCGCGAGATGCCCGAGCATGAGCGAAGTCGTGATGCCGCCGGCGCATACGCCGAGCACGTTGCAATCGGGACTGCCGGTGATCTCGCAGGCGGCCGCGATGGCGTCCTTGCACGCGGTCACGTATTCGTCGAGTCCCCAGTTGCGATCGCGCGGAGTCGGGTTGCGCCAACTGATCGTGAACATCGGAAGTCCGTGCTTGACCGCGTACTCGACGAAGCTGCGTCCCGGCGCGAGATCCATGATGTAGAACTTGTTGATCTGCGGCGGGATGAAAAGCAGCGGGCGCTCGTAAACCTTGTCGGTCGCGGGCGCGTACTGGATCACCTCGCAGACCGGGCTTCGGAACACGACGGCGCCGGGCGAGACGGCGAGATTTTTGCCGACTTCGAACGGCCGCTTGTCCACCTGTGACGGCATCCCACCGTTGTTCCACAGGTCGCCGATGAAGTTGCTCAGTCCCCATACCAGGCTCATCCCCGCGGTGTCGAAGGCGCGCTTGAGCGCGGCGGGATTGAGCCATAACGCGTTGGTGGGCGCGAGCGCCTCGGTCATCAGCGTGACCGCGAATTTCTGCTGCTCGGCTTGCTTCCACTCGACGCCGTCATCCTGATCGACAAGATCGTGCATCGCGGTGCGCCACGCGAGGTAGGACTGCATCATGCGATTGTAGAGCGGATGCAGCGACCAGGCGGGATCGGCGAAGCGCTTGTCGCCAGGCTCGGGCGCCACGGTAGAAACGCCCGCCGCGACCTGCCCCAGCTGGAGCCACAGTTCGAGCGCGCGCGCGGCGACGGTGGCGGGCCGCGACGCGAGATGCGCCAGCAAGGCCGTCAAGGTACCGGCAACCTGGGTGGCGTCGAGGCCGACGAACGGATTGGCGCCGAAGATCGCGTTGAGCGCGGGATGGTTTTCGTCGGGGGTCTGAATTTCAGGCTGCCGTTTGGCCGCACTGTCCATTTCGCCACCTCCAGCTTCCGGTCACGAAGAGTTCCGATCGCGAAAGTGCAGGACGCGATTGCACCACAAAGACATCCGGAGGCCAAACCGAAAATGTGCCGGCGGGTACGCGCGGGTCAGCCGAGCAATTCGAGGCCGCGTTCGAACATTCTTGGCGCCGACAGCGCCGTCGCTTCCCATAAGGGATCGTGGCGCTTGCCGCGTCGATGCAGCATCAGGTTGAAACAGGTAATCACGCCGAACCGGTAGCCCGCGAATGCGCGGAACCATCGCGCTTCCGCCGCGGAGACCGGAAAGCCCGCGACTTCGGCGTACGCGTCGACGATTTCGTCGGCGTTGAGTAGCGAGCCGCGCCCCGGGTCAACGCCGACCCAGCTTCCGGGGTCTGAAAAAAAGCAAATCCAGCCGAGGTCGAGCAGCGTTGCGCCGACCAGCGAGATTTCCCAATCGATCAGCGCGACGACGCGTTCTTCGTTGAACAGCACGTTCGACCATTGGAAGTCGCCGTGGACGCATCCGATGCGCGCGCCCGCGGGATCGAGAGTCGGGCGGTCGAGCAGGTAGTCCAGGCGTTTGAGCTCTTCGCTGAGCGCGAACGTCTCGCCCCATGCGGCGCGGCGCGGCTCCCACGGGACGTTGTGCAGCGCAGCCATGGTCGCGATACCCTTGCGCGCCAGGCGTTTCAAGTGCGCGGCCGGCAGCGCGGATTCGCCGAGTTTGAATCCATCGACGAAGCCGGCGACGAAGTACGGCCGATCGAAGAACTCGGGCTCGTCGCCGTACCAGATGATCGGCGGCACCGCGACCGGCGTGTCGGCCAGCGACGCCATCACGCGCGCCTGCCGCACGATGTCGGCGGGGCCTGAGATTTTGACGCCGGGAGGCGCGATGCGTACGACGAATTTCCCCGCCGGCGCCGCGTCGGACGCAATCCGCTCGAGGATGAAGCTGTAGCTGAAGCCGGCGTGACCCGGCAGTGATTCGAGCGAATGCGCTCGCGCGCGGGAGTCACCGGTTTTCGCGCGGACCAGGGCCGTCAGCTGCGCGGTTACTTGTTCGAAATTTCCGGGCATATGCGGACTCGGCGCGTTCCTCGGCTGGCTGCCCCGCAAAAATGGACTTCGGCGGGACTATACAACAGGCGGCTCGAAAGCGGGAACTCAAATCCGGGGCGGGTTGCGCTGGGGGGAAGCGGTCATGTAGGAATTTGCTCATGCGATTTTGTCCGCAATGTGGTGCGCCGGTGACGGCTGGGGCGAAGTTCTGTGTCGAGTGCGGCAGCGCGCTCGCGGGAGCAGCATCGGGCGCGGTCGAATCGGGCAAGCTCGGGGGCGGCGCGGCTCGCGGGCGCAATATACCGATTACAACACAGTTCGTGGTTGTGTTCGTCGCGATCGCCGTGGTGGGTCTGGCGGCGGCCGCGTGGATCAGGATACGCACGCCCGCAGCGGTGAGCGAGCAAGTCGCCGGCGCCAACGCGCCAGGCGCTGCCGCGCCCAATGCGGCTGCACCGGAGCAGAATGTCACGGCGAATCCGGCGGCGGGTGGAAGTCAGAACGGCAGTTTGCCGCCGGGACATCCGAAGATCGAGCTGCCGGCAGAGGCTCGCGCTTTTGTTGACAAGACCGAAAAAGACGCGCGCGCGAAACCCGGCGACGTCGCCGCATGGAGCAAATTCGGCGCAGTCGCGACGCAAGCGGCGAAGTTCGATATAACCTACTACGCCAAGGCCGAGGAAGCGTTTGGCCACGTGCTGAAGTTGGAGCCCGACAACCTCGACGCGCTGCGCGGTGTCGGTGATCTCGACTACGACAAGCAGCACTTCGACGAAGCGATCGCCGCATACGAGCATTACCTGAAGAAGAAGCCGGACGATCCGGAAGTTCGCACCGATCTCGGCACGATGTATCTCTACACGGGCAACGCCGATCAGGCGGTTGTGCAGTACAAGAAAGCGATCGCCGCCAATCCCGGATTTTTCCAGGCGTACCTCAACATGGGAGCCGCGTACACGCAGGAGAATAAACCTGATGACGCGACCGCCGCGTTCAAGCAGGCGCTGGCGCTCGCGCCGGACGACACGTCACGCGCCCAGGCGAAGGATCTGATCGCAAAGGTCACCGGTGCGCCGGCCGCAAGCGCGTCGATGGCGGCCGCATCTGCCGCGACGTCGTCCTCGGCGGGAGCGGCGGCGGGCTCGCCGGCAGCGTCTGTAGCGACGGCGGGACAAGCACCCGGATCGCCCGCGACTGCGCCAACGGCCGGAAAAAAGGATTTTCACGGCGCTGTCGAGGAGATGGTGAGAGGCCTGCCAATCGCGGGACCGAAGGTCGGCTCCATCGAGTGGCCCGGCCAACTCAAGGCCAGGGTCCTGATGGACAGCTTTCCGATGGACCAGATGCCTCCGAATGCGAAAGAAGCGTTCCTGGCCGAGCTGAAGTTGAAAATCCACAAGGCCAAGAAAGACAACAACATTTCATCGCCGGTCGAAGTCGATTTCGTGGACGGCGCGAGCGGACGCGTGATGGAAACCGTTACTCAGTAGCCGGCTGCGCCAATAACAGTCGCGCCGCGGAGCCGGATGCGGGGCGAACTGGTCAGGCTGCGCGTCGAACTCGAGGAACATGACGATGGCATCGAAATCCTTCAAACGGCTGCGCCGGGTCGGGGACAGGCAGACGCTACGTCTGACTCATTATGGACGCAAAACCGGCCGCCCTTACGAAGTGACTATCTGGTACCTGGTCGATGACGACCGGCTATACCTGGTCTCGGCAAATGCCGCGCGTAACTGGGTGCGCAATGTGAAGGCGCGACCCGCAATCTCACTTCGGGTCGGCGACGAAGTCTTCGACGGCAACGTGCGCGCGATTACGGATGCGCAGGAACGCGAGAAAGTGAACGGCCTGGTCGAGCGCAAGTACTGGTTCGTGATTCCGATACTTCGGCTGGGACGATTGCTTCGGCTGGGACGATTTTTCGCGTCGATCGGAATCATCCGCGACAACAGCATCGCCTTCGAAGTTATCCTCGCGGACGACTAGAGCGACGCTTGGCGATCGCTATGACGGATCTCCGCCTTCGGCAACGCGCTTGAGGCTCTCGACCCAGTTCTGATGCCCGCGCTCAACGTACTTCACAGGTAGCCCAATTGCTGCGCGCCGAGACGAAGTTGCTCGCGAAATTTTGGATGAGCTATTGCGATCAGCGC
>CALAOW010000059.1 GCA_937889395.1 uncultured Pseudomonadota bacterium
TTGGCGCTGGGCTTCGCGGCGAGTTATGTGAGGGGGAGACTGAGGGAGTGACCTGTCTGGAGTCGCCATCAGATCCGCGAGCGCCTGTTCACGCTGGCCGCGGAAGCCTGCCTCAGGATGTAACGCTGCGGCTGGCCGTGCAGTTGCCAGCCGTGTCAGAGGCAAGCCAATCTCAATGCGTCCCACCTCGCGTCACGACCAGTATCCTGAAGGTCCCGGGAACCGGCATCGGTCGCGGACGAGGATTTTCCGCGGTCGCCGCAGGCGGTGGGGTCAGGTCCGACGTCGGTAGATAAATTGTCCCGCTATTGCCATCGACGGCCATTGTCCGCGCACCCAGCTCGGTCTTTACCGTCTGCGCCAGCTCGAATTTGTCCGGCGACACTTCCCGAACCACCGTCAAAGTTCCGTCGAAGCAGCTCGCAAACAAGAGTCCATCGTCGAATGCAGTCGCGTCCACGAACGCGCCAATCGGAAAATCCGCCACGATCTTTCCGTCGTCGGCATTCATGATCACCAGTTTGCCGTTCCGGCAGCCGACAAATAGCCTTCGCGATACCCGGTCCATGGATATTCCCGTAGGATGCTTTCCCGGGCCGAGCGGCCAGCGCGCGATCACTTTCATCGCATGCGTATCGACCACGGCCACTTCGTCTCTGTCTTCGATATTCACGTACACCCGGCCCTTGCCGTCGGCGACCGCGAACTCCGGTGAACCTCCGAGATCGATCGTCGCCGATGCCATCCCGCCCTTGGGGTCAACGTCCGGCGCGATCGCAACCATCTGGTGCGCGTCGCCGCAAAAGACCAGCACTTGCTTACTCGCCGGATCGTAGATGATACCGTCCGCATCTTCAGCCGCAGGGACTTTGCCCAGAGTCGCTCCTGTGTTCAGGTCAAACACGATCACCGAAGCGCCCTTGCCATCGCTGATAAACCCGCGGCCAGCATCCGGCACCAGAACCACACCATGAGCCCGCGAAGTTCCGGGGATGTCGTGGACCGTTTTGCCCGTCGACACGTCGATCACCATCGTATGAGTCGTTCGGGTGACGTATAGAAGCTGGCCCGCCGCGTTGAGCGTGACGTCGTCCCATCCCCCATCACCGCCCACTTTCAGGGTCGTGGCCAGCGCGTAGGTTTGGTCAGTCGCGGGCGCAGCAGCCGCGGCTTGAATCTCGCCGAGACCGACAGATAAGAAAATTGCAAAGATTAAAATTCGTGCGGCGACGTCTTTCATCCGGGATTTCCATTTTGGATCTTTCGGCAAAGTGTACCTGCTCTGCCAGCTTGAATGTACTCCGTTTCGCTGCACGTTTGAGCGACGGCGGAAGCTATTGAAGTTCCTTCGTGCAGACACGATACTGTTTCAACCGCTCAGTCAAGGAGAACCGATATTGGACCTAAGCACAATCATCGCAGAATTGAAGAGCGAAAGAGAGAGGATAGGTCGGGCAATTGCTGCCCTAATCGGAAGCGCGGGTGTGAGTGGCAAAGGCGCCACTCGAAAAGCTGCGCATAAGAGACAAGGCGGCATTACCCCGGCAGGGCGACGCCGATTGTCACTGGCGATGAAAAGACGTTGGGCGCAGCGGCGAGCAAGAAATTTGCCCGCTAAGGCTGCCGCGCCAAAGACACGTGGGCGACTCACACCCGCGGGCAGGAAGAGGCTGTCCGAAGCGATGAAAAAGCGCTGGGCGGAAAGGAAGGCAAAAGCTTCCTGAGCAGGCGCTCGTCAAGGTCCTTTCGAGTGGCGTCAGGGGTTCGTTGTTTGCGAGAGTTGTGGCCACCTCAAAACGACCGGCAAGGAACCGTTGAAATAGGCGATCGCTTAGCCAGAAACGGCCCGCCAAGCTGGGGCATCCCAACACATGCACTCCGGCCGAAGAGCGGCCCTTACCGAAGAGCCAGCGGACCAGAAGGCGATAGCTGTGCCGGAACAGAATGTCGACGGGAGCATCGACTGGCTTAGAGAAGTACTCGCGATACAGGCTGGTCACATAGTTGTCGAGCGCGCTTAAACGGACCCCGTTACACTGTTCGCAGACGTCTCTCACAGTGACAGGCCCAAGGACGGCACCGTCTCGCGTCTGATCAACGAAGGTAGTGTACCCCACCTTTTCTGACAGAAATTTCGGAAAGATCTCTTCTCGGGTCAGCGGGCCGGGTGATTTACAGTACGCGCAGAGTCTCACGGTTTCCCCAACTACGGCCTGTCTGGGATCCGGTGGCTGTCAAATGTGGCTGTCAAACGCCTTCGGGCGGCAGCCGATCGCGGAAAAACCTTTGATTTGATTGGTGATCCCAGCGGGAGTCGAACCCGCGTTCCCGACGTGAGAGGCCGGTGTCCTAACCACTAGACGATGGGACCATCGCCGCGTGCGCCGCCGACGGCGCGCGCTTTGCAAAAATCGTTGGCTGAGGAGGCAGGACTCGAACCTGCAATCGCCTGATCCAGAGTCAGGTGCCTTACCAATTTGGCCACTCCTCAGCGCAGCCCTGAAATATAACCAACGGCCATCGCCCGCGCCACCGGGCGCCGCGTACGATGCTACCTGATTGCGGTGTGGCGAAGCGTCTCGGCGTGACGATTGACCAGCGCGTCGCATCGCGACAGCAGGGCCGGATTGGCCGAGTGGCGTTCGATCATGTAGCTCAGCTCGCCGAGGTCGTGGACCAGCAAGCGCAGGCATCGCTCGTACTCATCGGGCGCCTGCAAAGCCTTCAGCAGATCCGAGACGAGGTCTTCGAGTTCGGTTTCTTCGACATCGAGTGCGATCTCGAGGGCGCGTTCGAGCTTGATTCCGGGGGTTGCGTCGCGCTGAGACTTTTCGAGCAGCGCCCGCAGGCGCACGATGGTGGCGTCTTCGAGCGAGATTGGACTGGGCTTGTCGAGCATCGATTCCTGATCGAGCACGGTAGTGACCAGGTCCAGCGCGCCGACGTGGCGCGCTTCGTCACGCGCCATCGCGAACCAGAAATCCTGCAGGCCCGGTTCGCTCGCAAAGATCTTCGCGAAGCGCACATACAGCGCCATGCTTTGTTTTTCCAATGCGATCGTCGCATCGAGGACTTCGCGCGTCGTGGGCATCGTGGACCGATGATACCTTCTATCTTCGCGGGCGGTAAAGCGCGGAGGCCCGACCGCGTTCGAGCGATCGGGCCTCCGGATGGAATTGCGCAACTGTTATTTCGCGAGCTCGGTCGCGCGCGTCTCGCGAATGACGATGACCCGAATCTGCCCGGGATAGGTCATGTCGGTTTCGATTTTGCGCGCCACGTCGCGCGCCAGCATCGAGGTTTCCTCGTCCGAGATCTGGGTGGGCTCGACGATCACGCGCATCTCGCGCCCGGCCTGCACGGCGAAGCATTTTTCGACGCCCTTGAACGACTTCGCAATCGTTTCGAGATCCTCGAGCCGCTTGACGTAGCTCTCGAGCACCTCGCGCCGGGCTCCCGGCCGCGCGCCCGACAGCGCATCGGCCGCATCGACCAGCGGCGCCAGAATAGTCTCGGCCTTGACTTCCTCATGATGCGCGGCGATCGCGTTTACGATCTTCGCCGACTCGCCGTATTTGCGGGCGATCTCGCCGCCGATCAACGCGTGCGAGCCTTCGACCTCGTGAGTCAGCGCCTTGCCGATATCGTGCAGCAGGGCAGCGCGACGAGCCTGCTTTTCGTTCAGCCCCAGCTCGGCGGCCATCGCGCCGCAGATGAACGCGGCTTCGATCGAATGCATCAACACGTTCTGCGCGTAGCTGTAGCGATACTTGAGCATCCCGAGCAGCTTGACCAGTTCGGGATGGATTCCGTGCACGCCGACCTCGATGATCGCGCGCTGACCGGCCTCGCGAATCGATTCCTCGACCTGCTGCTCGGCCTTGCGAACGACTTCCTCGATACGACCGGGATGAATGCGGCCATCCGAGATGAGCTGCTGGAGAGCGACGCGCGCTATTTCGCGCCGGATGGGGTTGTGACAGGAAATCACCACGGCCTCGGGAGTATCGTCGATAATTATATCGACGCCGGTGGCCGCCTCGATCGCCCGGATATTGCGTCCTTCGCGGCCGATGATGCGGCCCTTCATCTCGTCGTTGGGGAGAGCCAGCACCGAGACCGTGCGCTCGGCGACGAACTCGCCGGCCAGCCGCTCGATGGCGATTGCGATGACTCGTTTGGCGCGGCGGTCGGCCTCCTCGCGCGCCTCTTCCTCGACGATTCGTATGTGCTTGGCAGCGTCGGTGCGCGCCTGGCCGATCATCTCGTCCATCAGCGAGCGCTTGGCTTCCTCGCGAGTCAGGCCGGCGACGGCTTCGAGCTTGGTGCGCGCCTCGTCGATATGGGCTTGCAGCAGTTCTTCTTTATCGGTGAGGGTTTTCTCGCGCGAGCGCAGACTTTGATCGCGCCGGTTGAGATCGGCTTCGCGCCGTTCGAATGCTTCCTGGCGCTTTTCGAAAGTCTCCTCGCGTGCTTCGAGCTTCTGTTCGATCGCAGCTATTTCGCGCCTGCGATCGCGCATCTCGCGCTCGGCGTCGGCTTTCGCGCCGACCACGATATCCTTTGCCTTGAGTTCGGCCTCCTTTACTACCAGCTGGTTCCTGGCTTGAGCCTCCTTGGTTATTTCTTCGGCCTGAGCGCGCGCGGCCTGCAGGTTAACGGCGTCCTTACGCTGTTTCGTTATTCCCCAAATGAAAAAGACCGCGCCACCAACTATGAATCCCAGGATTGCCGTGAATAGAGCCACCCGGGTTTACCTCCTTGGTCCGCGTTCCGCGAGCTGGCAGTGGCGCTTCGCAGGCTCGATGAACGGCGGACTCGGTCACAATGATGTTTAGCCGCCGGTCGAGCCCCGTTTCGGGGATTCGATCGAGCAGCTGGAATGAATAGGCGAGTCCCACGCTGATCGCTTCGCGGCCCATCTGGCCGATGAAACGATCATAATGCCCCCCGCCACGGCCCAGTCGAGTGCCTTCGAGTCCGAAGGCGACGCCGGGAACACAGACGAGAATTTTCGCGAACTTTTTGCGATCGAGAGGCTCGGCCGACTCGGACGGCTCCAGGATTCCATATGCGCCGCGGGCGAGTTCGGATCGATCGCGAATCCTTCGCGCGATGATCGTGCCCGCCGCCGCGTCAACGCGCGGATAGAAGACGGCGCGACCAGCGGCCAGCGCGTCCGGCAGGATGCGGTCGGTCGAGACTTCGTTACCGTGAGCTTTGTAGAGAACGATCGCGGATGCGGCGCGGTAGAAGCCGCTGGCGATCAATTGCCGCTCGATCATTTCGGACCATGCAGCGGCGCGCTCGCCGGGGAGCGCATCGCGGCACGCGATCATGATCGCGCGTAGATTTTTCTTTTCGTCCGCCACAGTCGTTGCCATGGCGGGAGCGGCTCAACTACTCGATTGCGCCGCGCCGTCGCGCGTGCCTGTCGTTGTCATTCTCGATCCGGCTGACAGCCGGCCTGTATCCGCGATACGTTCCATCGCGAAAGCCTTCGTTGCGGTTGAAAAATACTGCACGGGCCTCATGCTTGTAAGCACCGCGCTTAGGCCACTTTCGAGATCCACAATTCCCGCCCCCGTCCGAAACCGGTCACCTCTGGGATGCCACGCGCCGTCACGACGATTCATGCTCATTCGCCGTCGATAGCCGCGGACAGCCGTTTATTCATCGCCGCGATTCGATCCACCAGCTCCTGATGCTCCCGGCGCAGGTGCTCGAGCTCCTCGGCGAAATTTAACGCAGCCAGGATTGCCAGGTTCACTGAATTGATGGTTTGGCTCCCGGCCCGGATATCCTTGATCTTTTCGTCCACCGTCTCGGCCAAGGTCTTGACCCACTCATCGCCGGCATCGCTGGCGACCGTCAGGTTTTGTCCCATGATCTGGACGTTGACGCCCTTCATCTTCAGCCAAGATCGATCCCGTCGAAGCGGGTGAGGATCTTTTCGATCCTGCTTCGCACGTCGTTGCGCTCGTTTTCATGCTGCTGGCGCTCGGCGTTCAACTGCTTCACCTGGCCGGCGGCGTCGGCATAGCGTTTTTCGGTTTCCGCGAGTTTCTGAGCGAGTTGCTCATTTTCCTTGCGCAATTGCTGAATGCGCGCCACGGAAGCCTGAATTCGCTCGTCTAATTGCTTTAATACATCTGTCGCCATGAGAAAGAATCTTCTACCTTTAGTTTAATTTAGTCTAATTTTCGATTAACTGACCTGTCAAGCTGCATAAGAGCCGCTGGCACTCTGCTCTACTGCGCCGTCACTTGCAAACAGCGCATCGACAAACTCACGCGCATCGAACTCGCGCAAATCCTCGATCGCCTCGCCCAGTCCCACAAACCGCACCGGAATTTTGAGCCGATCCGCGACCGCCACCACCACGCCGCCCTTCGCCGTGCTGTCGAGCTTTGCCAGCACCACTCCCGTCAGCGGTACTGCGTCACCAAAAATCGCCGCCTGGCTGAGCGCATTCTGGCCCGTATTGGCGTCGAGCACGAGCCATGTCTCATGCGGGGCGCCGGGCAACTCGCGCGCGACTACGCGGGCAATTTTCTTGAGTTCCTCCATCAGGTTGACCTTGGTTTGAAGACGCCCGGCGGTGTCGATCAGGACCGTGCGCGTCTTTCGCGCGATCGCAGCTTTGACCGCATCGAAGGCGACCGCCGCGGGATCCGAGCCTGGCGATTGCTTGATGATGTCGGCGCCGGCGCGATCGCACCATACCTCGAGCTGCTCGATTGCGGCCGCGCGAAACGTATCTGCCGCGGCAACGATCACGCTGCCGCGCTCGGCCTTGAGCCGGGCCGCGAGTTTCGCGACCGTCGTCGTTTTGCCCACGCCGTTGACGCCGACCAGCATGATGACCAACGGCGCATCGCCCGAGTCGGCAGGCCGGCGCTCTGCGGACATCAGGATCGTGGCGATCTCGGCCTTGAGCGCGTCGCGGATCGCGTCGGGGCGATTGTCGTTGCCCAACTTTGCGCGCACCGCGGAGGCAATCTTCATGCTCGCCTCGACGCCAACGTCGGCGGCGATCAGCGCTTCCTCGAGGCCCTCATAAATGTCGTCGATCTTTGCGCTTCCGGTCAGCGCGGCTCTGATGCGCGCGAGAAAGTTTTCGCGCGTCTTGCGCAGTCCCAACCCAATTCTGACCGGTTCGCGAACAGTCGGAGGCGGCGCGACGTATTGTGCCGGCTGAGCGGCGGCCGGCTCGGCGGTTTCGGGCGTTGGTTCAGCCGCGAGCTCGGCAGCCTGCGGCAGTTCCGCTTCCAGACGGGGCGGAGGCGACGGGCGCGCCTTGCGGAGGCTCCACTGAATCAGGACTTCAATGAAAACCAGGCCCGAACCGGCGCCGGCGGCGATAATCAGAATGAGCGCGATGTCGAAAGGATGCACGTTGCGTCGTCCGAAAAAAATAATCCTGAAGAATTTTTTTCTGCGCCAAGAATAACAGTCGTGGTCCCGCTCCGAAACCGGCAGGGGTCACCCCGGCCGTGGCGACGGCAGCGCAGTATTAAGCCGTTGGCAGGGCTCGCGCGCAACAACGGAGCGCGGCCTTAACGGTGGGTGCAGGGGTCACCCCTGCAAACCCACGGCGGGTTTCACATTCGATTACGTTCCCGGCTATAAGAAATGCGGGCCGCGACGAGATGGCAAAATCACGCGGACCCTCGATCACGAAGGGAGATCCTCTGGAAATGGCCAAGCTCAAAGGCAAGGTGGCAATCGTAACCGGCGCAAGCCGT
>CALAOW010000060.1 GCA_937889395.1 uncultured Pseudomonadota bacterium
TGATTCCCGGCTGCACGGCTTTCTGCAGCGATTATTCACCCCGATCCAGTAGAAAGCTTGAGCGCTGCAAGGCGCCTCAAGATCGGTCCATGAAGGCGCTTATATTCGCGCTAAGAGTGGATATTTGGCAGGGTAAAATGGAAATTCCGGTCAAGAGGAGTCGGAGCGATGGCAACTAAAGTGCAGGTGATCTTCTACTCGATGTATGGGCACATCTACAAAATGGCCGAAGCGGTCGCCGCCGGCGTTCGTGAAGTGCCCGGCGTCGAGGTCAGCCTCTACCAGGTACCGGAACTGGTGCCGGACGCGGTACTCGAAAGGAGCGGCGCCAAGAAAGCCCGCGACGCGTTCGCGCATATTCCGATCGCGACGGTCAATCAGCTTCCAGATGCTGACGCGATCATCTTTGGCACGCCGACGCGATTTGGAAACATGGCGGCGCAGATGCGCGACTTTCTCGATCAATGCGGCGGGCTATGGGTACGCAACGCGCTGGTGGGCAAAGTCGGCAGCGTTTTCGCCAGCACTGGAACCCAACACGGCGGCCAGGAAACCACCATCACCAGTTTTCATACCACGCTGCTGCATCTCGGCATGATCATCGTCGGCGTGCCCTATTCCGCGAAGGGACTGTCGAACATGAACGAAATTTCCGGCGGGACTCCTTATGGAGCGACCACGCTGGCGAACTCCGACGGGAGCCGTCAGCCGTCGAAGAACGAACTCGAGATCGCGCAGTTCCAGGGACGCCACGTCGCCGACATCGCGCGACGGCTGGTTCAGGCTCGATAGCGGCAGATTTGGAGAACGAGATGATTACCTTGCGCAAAGCTTCAGAGCGAGGGCTGACCAAACTCGACTGGCTCAATAGCCGCCACACGTTTTCGTTCGGCGAATATTTCGATCCGAAGGAGAATGGGTTTTCGGTGTTGCGCGTCATTAACGATGACTGGATCGCGGCGGCGAAGGGCTTCGGCACCCATTCCCATCGCGACATGGAGATCATCACCTATGTGTTGGAAGGTGCGGTCGAGCATCGCGACAGCCTCGGCACGCGGAGCGTGATTCCGGCCGGCGATGTGCAACGAATGACGGCTGGAACCGGCATCCAGCACAGCGAGTTCAATCCGTCGCCGAAGCAGTCGCTACATCTTCTTCAGATTTGGATTCTCCCCGAGGCGGCCGGAATCAAGCCCGGGTATGAGCAGAAGACTTTGGGCGATCGCACGAAGGGACGATTGAGCCTCGTCGCATCGCACGCGGGTGGCGATGGCGCTCTCAGGATTCATCAGGACGCCGACTTGTATATCGGCGCACTCGATGGTGGCCGGTCGCTGGACAAAGATCTCGCCGCCGGCCGCAAGGCCTACGTCCACGTCTCGCGCGGCAAGGTCAACCTCAACGGCGTCGCGCTCGCAGAAGGCGACGGTGCGAAGATCGCAGATGAGTCGCGCTTGAAATTCGCCGCGCCCGAAGATGCGGAAGTGCTCCTGTTCGATCTTCCCTAGAATGCGCGCGCGGCTAAGCGGCGCTATTCCCACGGCGAGTGCGGCTTCATCTTGAGCGCCTGAGCGACCGCGGGATGCGCGACATGGCCGTCGAAGGTGTTGAGTCCGTGGGCAATGGCGGGGTTGTGCAGTCCGGCCCCGAGAATCCCGTGATCGGCGATCTCCAGCGCATAGGTCAGCGTCGCATTGGTGAGCGCGTAGGTTGACGTGTGCGGCACCATCGCGGGCATGTTCGTCACGCAGTAGTGCACGACGCCGCCACGAATGAACGTCGGCCGCGCGTGCGTCGTCGGCGCGGAGGTCTCCGCAATTCCGCCTTGATCGATCGATAAATCCACGATCGCCGCACCGCGACGCATCCGCGCAACCATCTTTGCGCTTATAAGCCGCGGCGCGCGCGCGCCCGGAACCAGCACCGCGCCAATCACGAGGTCGCTGTTGGTAACTTCCTCATCGATGGTCGCGCGATTCGACATCACGGTGGTCACCCGCCCGCCAAGCAGGTCGCTCAGATAGCGCAGCCTGGTTGGATTGATATCCATGATCGTCACTTCAGCGCCGACGCCGGCGGCAACCCGGCATGCGTTCAGCCCGGCGATTCCCCCGCCGACAACGACCACCTTGCCGGGGCGCACGCCTGACGCTCCGCTGAGCAGCACGCCGCGGCCGCCGCTGCGCGCCTGCAGGCACCAGGAGCCGGCCTGAATCGCGAGCCGGCCCGCGATTTCGCTCATCGGCGCGAGCAGCGGCAAGCTTAAGTCTTCGAGCTGGATCGTTTCGTAGCCGACCGCGGTCACGCGGCGGCGAATCAACTCGCGCGAAAGACGCCGGTCCGCGGCGAGATGAAGATAGGTAAAAAGAATCAACCCCGGGCGCATCAGCGGATATTCCGGCGGCTGCGGCTCCTTGACCTTCAGGATCAGGTCGGCGCGGCGCCATACGCCGGGCGCGCCGATTACGATCGATGCGCCCGCTTTGCGATAGTCGCCGTCGGCAAATCCGCTGCCGATGCCGGCCCCGGCCTGGACCGTCACGCGATGACCGTGCGCGCGCAGCGCGGCCACGCCCGCCGGAGTCAGCGACACGCGCTGCTCGTCGGATTTGATTTCGGTGGGAATTCCAACATTCATGCAGACAGGTCCTCCGTATCCGCGCGATCGGCCGATCTCATCCGCCTGGCATCGACGATACGGCGCATGACGAGCGGCTGGCAATCGCGGCGGGCGCGACCGCTAATGCGATCGGCGCGCAACAGTCAAGAGTCGCGCGCATGATCGATCCTCGCGATGGTGCGAAGCGGAACTTGACAAGACTGACTCCACTGCCTTTCATGAGCATTGATGTGATCGCGATCGGCTTGGCGCGAAGCGGCCGCAAAACGCGCACCGCTCACGATTTTGGGAGGAGTCATGGAGATCCCACAGGGGCTCAAATATTCGAAAGAGCATGAATGGGTCGCAACCGAAGATGTCGTCGCGACCGTTGGAATCACCGATCACGCGCAAGACCAGTTGGGCGAGATCGTGTATATCGAGTTGCCCGCGGTCGGCGACAAGATCAGCAAGGACGATCCGTTCGGCGTCGTCGAGTCGGTCAAGGCGGTCTCGGATATTTACGCGCCCGTCACCGGAACCGTCATCGAGATCAACGAAGACCTGCCTGAGAGCCCCGAAACCGTCAACGAAGACCCGTACGGCGACGGATGGCTGATCAAGGTGAAGATCACGGACATGAGCGATCTCGAAGACCTGATGGACGCCGACGAATACGCGGAGCTGCTCGCGCGCGAGAAGGAATAATCGCGGCGACTGAGATTCAGGCCGGCGGCCGGGCGCTCGCGCTGGAATCGGGAGCGGTCGCCACCGCAACGGCCTTTGACACCGAGATTCTAATCTTGCCGGCGCCGGCGGGAGGATTTATGAACACCATCAGGAAAGGAGCCGACGCCGATGGCTCCATCGCGAACGCCTTCTGCGGACTCAAGCCCTGAGAGAATTCGATTTCGCGCGGCGTCATCTCGCCAAGCATCTTGGCCGAGAGCTCGTTGCCGCAATAGACGCTCTGGCCGGCGATCGGATGCGCGCCGGCGCCAATCAGATCGGCGTCGATCTCGACCAGATGCAACGGACGCGTTCCGACGTTCTGCGCGTCGCCGCTTATCACCAACGCGACATGGCCGCCCTTGAGCGTGTAATACTCCGAACGGACGTCATGCAGCGCCACCAGCATCGCGGGTACGATTGGGCGCGCGAAGTAACCGCCGATTCGCGGAGCCTCGCTGAGAATGCGCGCACTGGCGCCGGGCTCGTCGCAGATGAGCGCGCTCGCAGCGAAGAAAACGATCGCTACGAAGAAAAACATCGCGAGAAAAAATCCCGAGGCATGAGTTGCGCCAGCCGCGGCCGATTCAGCGCTGTCATCGCCGACCGGACCCAGCTGGAACCCTGCGGGCTTCGCCGGCGCCGGCGGCGGTGCGAATCGAGGCGCCGCGGCACGCAGAGGCGCAGCCGCGCGACGCACCGGATTGGGCGCCGGGCGCGGAGCCGGTTCGGGCTCGGCCATCATGGTCGGGGCCTGGCGAATCGGCGCGGATTCGAACTCGGACGGCGCATCGCCCACCTGCCATCCGCCGTCGTCGGGCTCGGGGCGCTCGAGCTCGTGCTCCGGCGGCGCGTCGCCGATTTCATTGCGCTCGTCGCTGAAATCGAATTTCAGATTTTCGCCGGTGTCGGCTTTCTGCTCGCGGTCGCCGAAGGAGCGATTGAGCGGATCGTCGGCTTCCGGTTCGTTCCGTACTTTTTCGGATCGATCCTGGAGCTCCTGGGGCGGCGCTTCGGGCATGCTGCGCTCGAAAGGCTCGCGCTGGTCCGGCTCCGATTCCTGGACGCGCACTTCCGGCTGGGGCGGATTGGTTGGCCGCGGCTCCGCGCCAGGCTCGCGTTTGACTACGTCGCTTTCGACCGGAGACTTGAGCGCGCCTGCGCGCGGCCGCGCGGGGCGAATGGTGCGCGCCGGCTGAGATTCACTCTCGGCCGCTTGTGGAGCCGATGTGCGCACTCTTGCAGGCACCGCATCCGCGTTGAACACGTGGCCGCATCGCGAGCACTTGAAGGTCGGTGTATCGTCGGGCAGGACCCGCTCATCAATCCGATACCGGGTGTGGCAACTGGTGCATTGAATTTCGATCATTCCACCCCCTCACATCCTGTGGATGAAATTATCACACGGCAAGGGGCCGCGCATCTTTTGTGCGCAGCGCGCAAAACCCATTCGGCGGCAATGCCGCGGAGCGTCGTTCGATGCGGATAGCGATCCTGACGCGCCGTTTCGATAGCGCTGGCGGCGGCACCGAGCGTGATTTGATCGTTACGGCGCAAGGTCTGAGCGCGGCGGGCCATCAAATTACGATTTTCGCAGACGAGATCCGCGCCGCGACCGGCGACTGGGACGTTCATCGCGTCGGCGCCGGCCCAAGGCTCGGACGCGCCCTGTCCCTGCTGCGATTCGCATGGACTGCTGCGCCTGCGGCGCGCCGCGCAGGAGCCGAGCTGGTGCTGAGCTTCGCGCGATGCGTCGGCGCAGACGTGATGCGCTCCGGCGGCGGCGCGCATGCCAGTTACATCCGCGCGGCGCGAAAATGGCGCGGCGCGCCCGGCGCGTTCGCGATGCGTATCAGCCCGTATCATCAGGTGCAGATGCTCGTCGAGCGCCAGGCCTTCCGAAGTCCCGGCCTGAAGCGCGCGATCGCGGTGTCGAATTTCGTTCGTGACGATCTGATTCGGGAATTCGGCCTCGCGCCTGAAAAAGCGGTTACGATCTACAACGGCGTCGATCTCGATCGCTTCCGGCCCGCCGCCGATCCGTCCGAGCGGGCGGCTATCCGGCAGAAGTTTGCAGTTCCGGCCAGTGCCCGGGTGATCGTCTTTGTTGGCAATGGCTTCGCGCGCAAGGGATTGGGATTCCTCATCGAAGCATGGCCGCTGCTGGCGGGGGGAGCGTTTTTGCTGGTGGTCGGCGCCGATCGAGCCGCCGGCAAATTCGCGCGCCGCGCTCGCGCCCTCAACGTCGGCGCTCGAGTAGTCTTCGCGGGTCCACAACCCAACGTCGAGGCTATCTTTCACGCGGCGGACGCGTTTGCGATGCCGTCGCTGTTCGAACCATTCGGCAACGTCGTAATGGAAGCGATGGCCAGTGGATTGCCCGTGATGACCAGCGCGTCCTCGGGCGTTGCGGAGTTGGTTCCGCCCTCGATGCGCGGGTTTCGAGTCGAGAACCCCGACGACGTGGGCGAGGTTGCGCTTCGTCTCGGCGCCTTGTTTGACGCGCCTGCAAGTGTTGGCGCTGAGGCCCGCGAGACGGCTGCGAAATTCACCTGGACGCGGTACGCAAACGAATTGAACGCGCTGATTGAATCGACAGGGTAGGGCGCGCGGCGCGTTTCTAGCCGGCCAGGCCGTCGAACATTCCGCGCGCGATTGCGAGCCTGCGTTCCTCGCGCGCGATTCGCGGGATGCCGGCGCCCGTCAACTGCGCAATCCGCAGCCGCGTCATCGCGATCGCGTTCTTCAGGATCACGTCCAGGCTGGAATGCTTCTCATGCAGCATCCGGCACCGGCCGCGCTCGCGCGCAATTCTGATGAATCGTTCGCGATTGGCGCGTGCGGCATCGACTTCGTGATAGACGAGCGCCTCCGGCGCGTATCCGATTCGAAAGCCCGCGCGCCGAATTCGCTCCGACATCTCGGTTTCCTCCTCGTGCCCGCCCGCGCCCGGACCGAGGCGCTCGTCGAACGGTCCCACTTGCTTAAGCATGCCGGCACGAAAAGCCATATTCGCGCCGAGCACTCCGCGCACCTCGATTACTTTTTCGCCATGGTCGGCGATCGGCAGGTCGAGGTACACTGCCATCGGCCCGACCTTTTTTTCGGGGTCTTCGGCCGGGAGGATCCGCCCCTTCATCGCGGCGAACTCGCGATGGGTGTCAAAGAACCACTCGACCGCCTCGAGGTAGCCCGGCGCGACGATCAGATCGTCGTCGAGGAAGACAAGGATTTCGCTTTCGCCGGCCGCATCCGCGATTGCGCGATTCTGAATGCGGCATTTTCCGGCGCGAGGTTCGTGCAGATGCTTGAGCGTCGCGCCTTCGAGCGACAGCTCCATCGGCGCCGGGGTGCCGTTTTCGGCGACGATTATCTCACGCGAACCAGTCGCGAGTTCGGGCGCAAGGCTTGCCACCAGCCGCCGAACCGAGTCGGGCCTGCCGTGAGTCGCGACGATGACGGAGGTCTTCAATGCCCTTCAATCTTGACGCGAATCGGAGCTATCCACCTTGCGAAATCGCATGATGATATTTTCGTCCATCAGCAGGCT
Source organism: uncultured Pseudomonadota bacterium (assembly GCA_937889395.1). Classification (GTDB taxonomy): domain Bacteria; phylum Desulfobacterota; class Binatia; order Binatales; family Binataceae; genus Binatus. The sequence goes on from CALAOW010000060.1 coordinate 6,879, forward strand.
CGCGCTGGTCATGAACCCCAGCAGCTCACGATTGATTCTGCGCTGTGCCGGTTCTTTTGTGCGCCCGTAGAGCATCCACGAGAACCCCGCGATCAACGGCCACAGAATCGGCGCAAAGATCCGCGATCGCAACTTGCGCCGGTTGCGCCCGAGCGCCTCCATCCGAAGTCCCGCTCCCCATGCGATCCAATGCAGGTCGTTGAGGCCCATCACGTGCCAGTTGCGGCCGTCCGCGACGCGATAGTGGTACGCCAGCGGCGCACGCCGTCCCTTGTAGTAGCCGCTCAGCAAGTAATGCATTCGCGAGCTGACGTTCAGGCGATTGGGCGTGGTGACGATCGCGACCCCGCCGGGCCGCATCACTCGCGCTATTTCACCGAGCGCGTGCGGGATGTCGGCGAGATGCTCGATCACTTCGAGCATCATCACCAGGTCGAAGCGCGCCGGACGAAACGGGAGATCGTGATCGAGGTTGACCGCCACCCAGCCGGGTTTGCGGGTTCGATACTCGGTCGATACTACCCGCCATCCACGCTCCATAAGGAGACGGCTCGACAGGCCGTCGCCCGCACTCAAGTCCAGCGCGAGCGTTGACGGCCCCGGCGCCGGCACAAGCGCGATCGCGCCGCGAACCCGACCACTCATCGTAACTGCAGATTGTCTTTCACTTTTTCACTTTTTCACTGGCGCCGCGTGCTCAAGCCGGCCGCGCGAATTTTGGAATCCCGTCTTGAATTGGAATCATCAGCCGGTTAAACCCTATACTCTTGCCCTCGCACGCGAGAGTGGCGGAATGGCAGACGCGCAAGGCTCAGGACCTTGTGAGCGCAAGCTCGTAGGGGTTCAAGTCCCCTCTCTCGCACCAATCCC
>CALAOW010000061.1 GCA_937889395.1 uncultured Pseudomonadota bacterium
GATCCTTCGCTGCGCTCAGGATGACACAAAAACTAGCAGCCTCACGAGTCGTTCTGAGCGAAAGCTGCTGTAGCGAAGAACCTCGACGGACGCTCCGGCGTCCGTCGCTGGTTACGCACAACTCCAATAGGCGGAAGTTCATATTGCGTCATAGTCGGCTCATCCAGGTCAGTGCGGCCGATGGACGGCTACTTGATCCTGACGAGAGCGCGGAGCCGGATTTCTCATTGCGGGGGTTTTTCCGGCGGCATCATCGGGAGCGTCACCTTGAACGTCATGCCGTCCTTGGATGCGCCTGCGGCCTTGGTCCGATCGACGCCGCCGCGCTGCGCCCATAGTCGGCCGCCGTGCAGCGCGATAATTCGCTGGCATAGCACGAGACCCAGGCCGGTTCCGGCCGGCTTGGTGGTGAAGAACGGGGTGAACAGTTGCGCGAGCTGATCCTCGGGGATGCCGGGGCCGCTGTCGCTGACCTCGACCCGCAGGAACCGGCGGCGCCGTCCCTCGGCCGTCGTCCTGAACTCCCGCTCGATTCGGGTATGCAATCGAATCGTGCCCGACAAATCGATCGCTTCCACCGCGTTCTTGATCAAATTGAGAAACGTTCGTTCCAATGCGTCCGCGTCGCCAATCACGTCGGGCAGGCTGGGATCGAAATCCTGAACCACTACGACGCCGTCGGGCGGCTGCGGGTACAACCCCGCCATCCTCATCGCCTGGTGCAACACCATGTGTATGTTGACCGGCTCCCGCGCCAGGCGCTGCGGCCCGCTGACCATCAGCACTTGCTCGACCAGCGAGGCGATCCGATTGACGCCATCGAGGATGACGCCGCAGTACTGCTGCGCGCGAGGGTCATCGGGGAACATCCGGGCCATCAGCTCGGCGGCTCCCTTGATGCCAGTCAGCGGATTCTTGACCTCGTGGGCCAGACCGGCCGGCGATAGCCGCAGGTTAAGGTCGCCGGTGGTGGCAGCCTCTGCGGCGCCTTTTTCGTGAGACAGGTCGTGCAGCAGTATAATGACTCCCCCTCCGGGCCGTCCCTCGGTGTTCAGCAGGGGGGACACTTCGGCGCGAACTGCCAGTTCCCGAGGCCCGGCCGTCAGAACCGCCTCCATGTCGCCCAGGCCCTGACCGCTGTCGAGGCACGCACCCACCATCCGGCCCAGCCAGTCGTTCTGGTGGACGAGGTCGGCCACCGTGGCGGCGCTCACCTGGGAAACCCCAAGCATCGTCTTAGCGGCGGGATTGACCGCTTGGGGTTCCATCGCGGGCGAAAGCACGATGATCGCGTCGGTCAGGCTATCGATAATGTCGTGCCAGAGACTCAAATTTATCCCTCGGTCAGTCGCGATCAGGGCCGACCCGGTTATCAACGGTAACATAACGAAGTTAGTGGGCTAAATGTCGGCGTTTCAAATGTTCACGTCTCTGAGCGCAAAAATTCATGAGCATTTCCTAGTATTATTAACAAAATGATACTCAGACATTAGGCTTTTTAATAGATTATCCTCTGCCGATGGGTTGATCTGGGTCGTATCGGTCGGTACGGTTGTGGGCAACCTCGTTGGGGGAGAATGATTAGCACAAAGTCTATCTATCGAATGTTTGTTGTCCTGATGGCGGCCCTGGTTGTCGCCGGATTGGCGTCCACTCGGGCACTCGCTGACGAACTTGACCGGTCCGGGGCTCCGTCCGGGGTGTACATGCCGCCTCCGAGCCTGGTCGGACAAAGCGTAGGCTTTGAGCTCGAGACTCCTGCGGAAGCCGGCGCCCAGCCGATTGCGTCGCAATACGTGCTCCCGCTGCCTCAGGCGGTTGCGCCGTTCCCGATTCTCCTTAATCAGGCCGTTCGCCGCTATGTGTCGGATTTTATGAATTCCCCCGACCATCTGCAGGATACCTTCGACCGCAGTCACCCCTACCTGCCTGACATGGTCCGGGTACTGAGAAGCTATGGTCTTCCCGACGACTTGGTGTACCTGGCCTTCGCCGAAAGCGAATTTTCCAAGCGCGGCAGGGGTCCGTGGCAGTTCAATAGCGACACGGCCAAGCGCTTCGGCCTCCATATCGACAACTACGTCGATGAGCGCCGCGACCCGGTAATGTCCACCAAGGCGGCGGCCGAGTATCTGGCCACCTTGCACGACGAGGCCGGCGACGATTGGCCGATAACGCTGGTCGCGTGGAACAACGGCGATAGGGCCATCGATCGTTATTGGTCGCTGCGCGGCCCCAACATCGAAAAGTTCGGCAACCGGCTGCCGCGGCGAACCCGTGGGCTGCTGGGACGTTTCATGGCCGTGGCGTATATCGCGCATCATGCGGATAGCTACGGAATCACGCCCATCAAGCTCGACGATCCACCGGCGTATCAGATGCTGCCGGTTCGCGGCGGCACTCCACTGAGCCGGGTCGCCCTCAATCACGGGACGACGCTGGAGCGCCTGCATGAGCTCAACCCGGCCTTGCTGCGCGACATCGTTCCTCCCTACGAGCGGTCGTACAGCGTCCGCGTTCCCGTGGAAACCCACGCCAGCGCGGAGCACATCGGACTCTAGTTTTTCAGTCTCTTTTCGATCCTTGCTCCAGACCGGCATTGGCCGGTCGTCGGTTCATTCGTGACCCGAAGCGGCGTATCCTTTTTTCCTTATGATTAGCGCCGACCAGGCCCTGCAAATCGTACTCGAAAACGTAGCTCCGCTCGGCGTCGAGCGGATTCCAATCGTCGAGGCGGCTGGCCGCGTGCTCGCCCAGGATATCAGCTCGCCGCGCGATATCCCCGGCTTCGACAACTCCGCGATGGACGGTTACGCAGTGCGCGCCGCCGATCTTGCCAAGGCGTCGGAGGCCAGCCCCGTCAAGCTGACCGTCGTCGAGACCGTGGGCGCCGGGAAGATGCCGACCCGCCGCGTGAGCGCGGGTGAGGCGGTTCGCACGATGACCGGCGCGCCGATCGCCGAGGGCGCAGACGCGATCGTTGCGGTCGAACGGACGCGCGGCATCGGGATTGTGGTCGAGTTTCTGGTCCCCGCCGAGAAAGGCGGTTCCATCCGGCCGCGCGGCGAGGATTTGCGCATCGGCGATCTCGTGATGTCCGCGGGCAAGACACTTAAGCCGGCGGACCTTGGGATGCTGGCGTCGGTGAATCGCGCGATGGTCGAAGTCATTCGATCCCCGCGCGTCGCGATCGTTGCCACCGGCGACGAACTCGTGGACGTCGATCAATCGCCTGTAGGCCCGCAGGTCGTCAATTCCAGCGCCTACGCGTTGGCCGGCGCGATTCGCGAAGCCGGCGCCCAGCCCGTCATCCTCAAAGTGGCGCGCGACGACGCGCGCGAGATTCGCGAGCGGCTGGCAGAGGCGATGACCTTCGACGTGGTGCTATCGACCGGCGGCGTCTCGGTGGGCCAGTTCGATCACGTCACAGGCGCCCTCGACGAACTGGGGATGCGCCAGCTTTTTCACGGCGTCGCGCAAAAGCCGGGGCGTCCGCTCAAGTTCGGCGCCGTCGGCTACCGCCCGATATTCGGCCTGCCGGGCAATCCCGTATCCACGCTGGTCTGCTTCTACCTGTACGCGCGCCCCGCGATCCTCAAGATGAGCGGGATGCGGCGCGTCGGTCTGCCGCGCATCCAGGCGCGATGCGCCGTCGACATCAAGGTCGGCAAGGACGTCACCGAGTTCGTGCGAGTTAAACTCGAGCGCGGCGCGGACGGCTGGCTCGCGACGCCAACCGGCAGCCAGGGCTCGGGGATTTTAAGCTCGCTCTCGCGCGCTGACGGTCTGCTGATCGGTCCGTCAACCGAAACCCTGTTAAAGGCTGGCGCTCAGGCGACCGTGCTGCTCTTGGGGACTGAAGGCGACAGCGTCGCGGTTGCGGCCGATGAACTGTTCGAGGGTCGCCGCCATAGCCACTGAACCACGATCGTCGCGACGGCCCCGAAAATCGCGGCGCCGACAATAACGGTTGAGAGTTTGAATTGTACAATCACACCGAACGGAAGAAGGTAGAAATCCACGGTCTTCGGCTGAAAGTTTGCCCAAATGACGTACGCCACCCACAGGACCACGATCGTGCCGATGATGAATTTCGGGTTCTTGGCAAATGCGGGCATCGTGAGTGATCCTCCTGACGGGCGATGAGAAAAGCTTGGCGGCTGAAATAGCGATTGTCAACGCAGTCGAGCGCAGTGCAAATGATGCGCTGGTGGGACTCGTCCCCGCGCGAGGGTTGGAGCTATGGCGATGCGATATCGCGTAGGCAACGGATTCGATTTTCATCCGCTCGAAGCGGGCCGCCGGCTGGTTCTCGGCGGCGTCGAAATCAAGCACGACAAGGGGCTGCGCGGCCATTCGGACGCCGACGTCGCAGCGCATGCGCTCGCCAACGCGATCCTCGGCGCGATCGGCGCGGGCGATCTTGGCCGGCATTTTCCCGACAGCGACCCGCGCTACAAAGACGGCGACTCGATTGCGCTGCTCGCGAGTGCGTGGAAGCTCGCGAGCGATCGCGGGTGGCGGCTGGGCAACGCCGACCTGACGATCTTCGCCGAGAAGCCGAAGCTCAAGCCGTATCTCGAAGCGATGCGCGAGCGGCTCGCCGCCGCACTCGGCGCGGATCAATCGTGCGTCAACGTGAAAGCGTCGAGCCCCGAGGGAATCGGCGCACTAGGCCGTGGCGACGGGATGGCCGCGGCGGCGATCGTGATGCTCGAAGCGGACTAGGCGGCGCGATTCTCCCAAATAGCCCCGCCCTCGCTAATCCTCGTCCTCGCCCGATCCGTCATCCCCCAAATCACCGCCGCCTTCGAGTTCTTCGACCGCTTCGTCGAACTCCGGTCCGTTGAACTCGTCGCCCATCTCTTTGCCCATCCGCTTCATCATCCGCGCCACGCTCTTGGGATCGTTCTCGTCGATATCACCCATCTTCGATGGATCCGCGAGCGACTCCATTCGCGACTCCTCGCTGCGTGGCATCGCGAACCGCGACATCAGGCGGCGCATTTTTTTTCCGCCGCAATGCGCACAAACCGCGTTAACCTTTTCGCTGACGCGCGTGGTCAGGACGCTGGTCGTTCGGCGGCACTTCTCGCAACTATATTCGTAGATCGGCATAGCGACGGTATTGTATCCGCTGCCAACGCAGATTTCACCGATATTTAATTTTACTCTCCGATGCGAAACAGCGCGCGCGCGTTGGCCGTCGTCGCCGCGGCGATTTCCTCGAAAGTAGCACACCGCAGATGCGCAATCGCGGCGACCACATCCTTGATCATCGCCGGTTCGGTCAACCGCCCCGCGAACTGGCCGCCGTATGGCCACGGTCCGTCAGTCTCGACAAGTATCCTGTTCGCAGGCAATATCCGGGCGAGATCCCGATCGCGCTCCCGGTAGGCGACCTCGGGAGTCAGCGAAATAAAGTATCCGGCGTTGATGATCGCGCGCGTGGTCTGCTCGTCGGACTTATGCCAATGAAAGACCGCGCGCGTCACTCCAGCCTCGCCAATTATCGCGAGCGAGTCGGCGGCGCATTGGTGCGGCGCATGCAGTATCAGCGCCAGATCCATCGCGGCCGCGAGCGCCGCGAAGCGTGCGAGCGTCCGCTTCGCCGCATCCCGCACGCCTGCATCTCCCGCGCCCATCCCGTACCATGGCAGTCCGACTTCGCCGACGGCGCAAATCGAGTCGCGCTCACGCGCGATCGTTTCGAGCACGTCGAGCGCGTCATGTTCGGTATGTTCAAACTGCTCGGGATGAAATCCCACGGCCGGATAAACGACGCCCGGATACCGTCGCCCGAGTTCGATTACCCTGCGATTGGACGCGGGCCCGACTCCCGGCACCACCATGGCCGATACTCCCGCGTCATTCGCCCGCTTGATTGTGCCGGAAGGGTCGGGGTACTGGTCAGCGTCGAGATGAACGTGGCTGTCGATCATTTCATTCGTATAGCAGGCATGCGCCGCGTGCGCATCGTATCGGGCGTGCCGCGATGAGCGATCTTCGCCTGATGTGGCGCAACACGCGGATGGTCGTGCTATGCGCGATCTCGGCGGCGCTCTATGCAGCAGTGCTGGTGCCGTTCAAGGTCGTCCCGCTGATTCCCGGCGTCACCGAACTTCGCCCCGCCAACGCGATTCCAATTGTCTGCTCGTTCCTGTTCGGTCCCGCGGCCGCATGGGGCTCCGCGATCGGAAATATGATTGGCGATTTTTTCGGCGGCGTCTCGCCGGGCGACATTTTCGGATTCTTCGCGAACCTGGCCTATGGTTGGATTCCGTACAAAGTCTGGGAATTGATCGGCCGCGGCCAAAGTCCCATCAGCCGCTCTCCGCTTGGAATTCTCAAGTACGTCATCGCATGCCTCGCCGCGAGCGTGCTGTGCGCCGACCTGGTCGGATGGGCTGACAACGTGCTCGTGATCAGGCCGTTCGCGATGCTCGGCAACGTGATCATCTTCAACAATATGGTGTCGGCGCTGGTGCTCTCGCCGTTCATCCTCGCTGCCGTCTATCCGCGGGTCAAAAAGGGCCGGATGCTTTACACGGACGTGATGCCTGAGGTGAAACTGAAGCCGGTGGGAATTCGAGCCTTTGGTTTCGCGCTGCTGATAGCGGGCGAGGGCGGGGCCTGGATTTGTGGAAATTTGCTTTCGACCGGGTATTGGGCGCCAAAGTTTCTGCCCGCGTGGATGATTGTCGCCCCGTACGATAAGCCTGTGGCAATAATCGTCGGCCCGTTCATCCTGTTGGCGTTCGCGGGCCTGTTCATGATGTGAAAATCGACGCGCAAATGTTTTCAGTAACTCCCGGCCCGCACGCAGTTTGGGTCGAGGGAGTCACGTTCACTTACCACGGCGCCGGCCGCCCGGCGCTTCGAGCGGTAAGCTTCGCGCAGGCGGCAGGCGAGATGATCGGCGTGATGGGCGCGTCGGGCGCGGGCAAATCGACGCTCGCCAAGTGCCTCAATCGCATCATCCCGGAGTTCGAGGACGGCGATTTTCGCGGCACGATCCGCATTGCCGGCGAGTCGCTCGAGCATCTTCGCGTCTGCGACGTCGCGCCGAAGGTGGGGATGGTCTTCCAGGATTTCGAGTCGCAATTGTTTTCGACCAACGTCGCGCACGAAGTCGCGTTCGCGATGGAACAAGTCGGCATGGACCGCGCCGAGATGGATAGGCGAATCATTCCCGCGCTGGAGGCCGTTGGACTGCGCGGCTTCGAGCATCGCGATCCAATGTCGCTGTCGGGCGGCGAGAAGCAGCGCCTTGCGATCGCGTCGGTGCTGGCGCTGCGGCCGTCGGTTATCGTGCTCGACGAGCCGACCACCGATCTCGATCCCGAGGGCAGGGCGGAAGTCTTCGAGTTGGTAGCCCGGCTGCGCGCGCAGGGCTTGAGCCTGATCGTTATCGAGCACGAGTCCGAGGAACTGCGCGCCGCCGATCGGATAATGGTATTGCGTGAGGGGGAAATCGCCGCGGACGGTCCGCCTTCCGAGGTGTTCGCGCGCACCGACCTGCTGATGGGATGCGGCGTGCGCCCGCCCGGATTGGGCCACGCACTCAAACTGCTCGGAATCGACGCTCAAGCGGAAAGCGTCGAGGATGCTTACGACGCGATCGTGCGCGCCTACCCGCGTCTCGCCGCGACTTTGGTTGACAACAGCGCCGATTCCCGCGCACCCGAACACCCGACGAATCCCGAAAACGCCTCGACCGGCTCCGCATTTATGGCAATCGAGAACGTCAGCTTCAGCTACGGGGACGGGCCGCGCGTGCTCGATTCGATCGATCTCAGAGTCGAAGCCGGCGACTTCATCGCGATAGTCGGGCAGAACGGCTCCGGCAAAACCACCTTGGCCAAGCAAATCGTCGGTCTGCTCCAGCCCGCCACGGGCCGCGTGATAATCGAAGGCAAGGACCGCGCGCAGATGCGGCCGGCCGAGACGGCACGCGAAGTCGCGTACGTTTTCCAGAATCCGGACCATCAGATTTTCGCCGCCACGGTCCAAGAGGAAGTCGCGTTCGGTCCGCGCAACTTCGGCTTGGCCGATGACGAGATTCGGCGTCGATGCGATGAAGCGCTCGAGGCGGTCGGCCTTCTAAGCGAGCGCCAGAGCGACCCGTTCATGCTCAGCAAGGGCGAGCGCCAGCGCCTGGCGGTTGCGAGCGTGCTCGTGCTCAGGCCGCGGATGCTGATTCTCGACGAACCGACCACCGGCCTGGACCATCGCGAGCAGCTTCGGATGATGGCGCTGGTGCGGGACCTCAACCGCGCCGGAATCGCGATCGTAATCATCACCCATACGCCGTGGCTGGTCGCGGAGTATGCGCGGCGCGTCGTGCTGCTGCGCAAAGGCGCCAAGATTTTCGACGGCGGTGTGCGCGAGTTTTTCATGCAGGACGAACTGCTGCGCTCGTCGTCGTTCCGGGCGCCGGAGATCACCGAGCTCGGCCGCCGCTTCGGCCGGCTGGCGCTGACGACCAACGAATTCGTCGCGTGGGTCAAGGCGCGCGCCTGATGCCGATTTATTTGTACATCGATCGCGGCACGTTCGTTCATCGGCTGCACCCCACGGTCAAGGTGTTCGCGCTCTTCGTCATGTTCTGGTCGGTGTACTGGGTGGACAATCCTTTGGCGCTCGCGCCGGTCGGATTGGTCATGCTGTGGATCGCGCAGCTTACCGATTCGTGGCCGAACTTCTACCGCCTGCGATGGTTGTTCGCGATTCTGGTTTTCACCACGACGATTGCGTGGATGGTTTTCTACCGGCGCGGTGCGGTGCTGGTGGACGTGCCGATTTTTCACGTCAGCAGGTTGTCGCTGGTGTTTGGCATCGGGCGCGGCATCAAGCTGGCGGAGCTGCTGGCAGCGTCGGTGCTGTTTCTTTCGACCACCAAGATCGAGGAGTTCACCTACGGGCTGCAACGAATGCGGGTGCCGTATCGCGTCAGCTTTGCGATCTCGCTCTCATTCCGGTTAGTCCCGCTGTTTATCGACTCTGCCGTGACGATCGTCGATGCGCAGCGGCTGCGCGGCTACGACTTCAACGAGGGCGGCCCGATCGAGCGCGTGCGGCGCTACGTGCCGGTAGTGATTCCGGTTTTTATGGGCGCGCTGCGCAAGGCCAACAACATGGCGATGGCTCTGGAAGCGCGCGGCTTCGGATTCAGCCATGAGCCGACGACGTTTATCGACTACCCGGTAACCGGCGCGGATATCATTGCGTTCGCGTTTTTAATCGCGCTCGGTACTCTTTCCTTCATGCTCTACTGGACGGGGCTGGGCGGAATCGGTCCGCTGAAGTAGCGTACAATCTCGCCGCTGCTTACTATCGGCGAGTAAATCGAAGACATCGCGAGGAACGGTAATGAGCGTCAAATCAGAGTTTCTGAAAACACCGATCGAACACATCGATATCACGCGCGAAAGCGTCGTGCCGATCGTCGAGGCGATGGGCCAAATGGCATACAGCGCGCGCGACCTGCATCGCGCCGCGACGATTTACGATCGGATGCTGCGCGATCGCGACTGCGGCATAATCCTGTGCCTGGCGGGTTCGCTCATCAGCGCCGGGCTCAAGCGCGTGTTCGCCGACATGATTCGCAATCACATGGTCGATGCGATCGTGAGCACCGGCGCCAACATCGTCGATCAGGACTTCTTCGAGGCGCTCGGTTTCAGGCATTGGATGGCTGAGGACCGCTTCAAGTACGGCCTCGACGACGACAAGTTGCGCGGACTGCATATCGATCGCATCTACGACACGCTTATCGACGAAGACGAACTGCGCGTGTGCGACGAGACGACCCGGAAAATCGCCGACCGCCTCGACCCGCGGCCGTATTCGTCGCGCGAATTCGTCGCCGAGATGGGCAAGTACCTGGCCGAGACGGGCGCGAAGACCGGCGCCAGTATCGTGCTCGAGGCCTATCGCGAGGAGGTGCCGATTTTCTGCCCGGCCTTCAGCGACTGCTCTGCCGGCTTCGGACTGGTGGCGCATCAGGCGGCGCGGCACGGCAAGCCCAAGGTCTCGCTCGACAGCGCCAAGGATTTTTACGAGTTGACGCGGCTCAAAGTGAAGAACGAAACCACCGGGCTGTTCATGATTGGCGGCGGAGTGCCGAAGAATTTCGCGCAGGATATCGTGGTCGCTGCCGAAGTGCTGGGGCATGACGTGCCGATGCATAAGTACGCGATTCAGATCACCGTGGCCGACGTGCGCGACGGCGCGCTCTCGGGCAGCACGCTCAAAGAGGCCAGCAGTTGGGGCAAGGTCGATACGACCTACGAGCAGATGGTGTATTGCGAGGCGACGATCGCGGTGCCGCTGATCGTGGGCTATGCCTATCACAAGCGCGGATGGGAAGGGCGCACCTCGCGCAAGTGGAGCTCGGCATTGGACAAGGATCAGGTGTAAGCAGGCAGGGAAGAGGGGAGGGACGCGAAGTTCGGAAACCGAAACCCCTTACGGGTTTCGGACTTCCCGTCTGTTAAAACAAAAATGCGGGCTTCGCCCTGTTAGAGCTAAGTGGTTCAAAGAGCGATCACGTCATGAGAGCGGCAGCCCCCGTCGCGACGCTAATTCGCATCGAACAGGTCTGCCGCTCCGCAGGCGAAACACCTTCCTAGTTGGTGGTGGTGCTACTATCCGAGGTGTGCTCACTCGAGCTGCCACTGGGCGAGCCCTCATTCGAACTCGAAGATGACGATGAGTGTTCGGTGGTTGTGGGCGGCGCTACGACTACTGGGGCCGGCACCACGACTACCGGGGCAGGTGCAACCATTACCGGGGCCGGTACCGCGACGACCGCCGGGGCCGAAGTCGTGGTCTCGCGCTCGCTCGACGAGCTTGTGGTGTCAGTACTTTGAGCGAAGCCGACGGCTACGCTTCCGAACAGCACCGCGATCCCAAAAGACAGAGCTGCAGTTTTCAATGAGTATTTCACAATGA
>CALAOW010000062.1 GCA_937889395.1 uncultured Pseudomonadota bacterium
GCGCCTGGATTGTTAATCGCGTTCTGCCCCGGGACTCCGTTGCTCACGTATTCGGCGCGCCCAACGATCTTGAGCGGGTTCGCGACGGTCGTGGTCGCGGACGCCGGCACCGCATTGCCCGCCGCGTTCAGCGCGACGATCCCGCCCAGGTAGATGTTGGTGTTCGCTTCGACCGAGTAAACGCGCATCCTGCCGCCATCGGCCATCTCGGGCGTGTTTCGCGCATTGGTTAGAGCCGCCATCTTTTCACCCTTGTTGATGCGCGCCGGCGCGGCCCCTTAGAAGCCGCGCGAGGCGCGAGTTAGTCTTGGTTGCTTCGAAAGTCGGCGCTGCGGATTTCCGCATTTCGGAGATCGGCGCCGGCGCGTTCGAGGCTCAGGAAGTCCGCGCGTCCGCGCTTGCGCCGGATGAACTCCGAATGCTTGAGGCCGAGTTGCGAGCAGATGGCGAGCTCCGCCGCGTTAAGCCCGCCCGCTCGTCTCTCCGCCGGCGGCTCTCCCGCCAGTCCCAGATTTTCGCCGACGATAGACGGCTGCTTGGCGGCGAACGCCTGGAATCCCCGCGCGTCCGCGGCGCAATACGCGATCGCCCACTCGCGCTGCGCCGGCACGATTTTGCCCGCGCGAATCGCCTCTTCCACCAAATGTGCGGCGCGCTCGCGCGCGCGCTCGGCCTTGAGCGCGTTGAGCTCGGTAAGGGCGCGCTCGAACTCTGCTATCGCCACATAATGCGCCGGGTCGTGCGCGTGCGCGCCGGTCGTTGGCGCCGCCGCATCTCCGGCCGCGCGCAGCTCGCGCACCCTTGCGACGACGTCCGCGACCGTCGCATCGCCATCGAGGTTCAGCAGCTCGCGCAACTCTTGAGTTGGAAATTCCATGCGTTCGTCCTTCGCGTCTGCGGCCGCCGTGCGCGACGCCGCGATCGCGGTCAGGTGAAGGTTTGGATTGTTGGTGAGACCGGCTCGCAACAGCCGGGTCACGCTGCCGTCTTTCGGATCGAACTGGAACACGGGCGAGACGTACCGGTACTCGCGCGCCACGATCGAATTCGCCGCCCGCGCCGTCCATTCCACTCGCCCCCACACCGCGCCGCCACGCACCTCGAGTTCGCGGATCCATCCGGCCGCCGGAGCGGGCCGTCCTTCGGGCGCGCCGAAATCCGTGGCATGGTCGTAGTCAATCGGCAGGCCCGCATTCATCTGCAACGCGATTGTCGACTCGATTACCGCGGTCGGATCGTCAAGCCGAAATGGCCCGCGTCCGTCGCGCCCGTAAAACACCCCGGCCGGCAGCAGCTCGATCCATTCGGGCGCCGCCGCGACTTTTTCTCCCGGCGCTGGAGAGGAGGCAGGCGCACCGGCGGTATCGATCACGAACGAAGGAATCAGTTTGCCCGCCCGCGTCTCGCTCTCACCGCCGGTGCGTGTAATGAGGTCTTCCATCGAGACGCATTGTGCATCGCGCTTCGAAATTGGATAAGGCTGAACAGTTCAGCCCTGAACTTTCGTGGCTATCGGGTAAATTATCGCTACTAATGGTAGATGCCCGCGCGTGTCGCCGATTCCGCCTGCCTCGCATTCACCCGCGCCGGCCTGTAAAAATTGCCTCACCATGAAGTCCCATCCGGCCGTGATCGAGGTGACCGCGCTGCGCGTCGAGCGCGAGGCCGTCATCCTCGAATCCATCGATTGGCGCGTCGAACGCGGCGAGCATTGGGCGATTCTCGGCGCCAACGGCTCCGGCAAAACTTCCCTGCTCCGCGCGCTGACCGGATACTTGCCACCGACCGCCGGGGAAATTCGCGTGCTCGGCGAGACTTACGGGCGCTTTGACTGGCGCGAGCTGAGGACCCGGATCGGACTGGTCAGTTCAAGCGTGCATCAGATGATGGAACACAACGACGGCGAAACGGCTCTCAAAGCCATCATCAGCGGACGCTACGCGCAAATTGGCTACTGGGGCGAGATCCGCCCCGACGACCGCCGCGCCGCCACCGCAATCCTGCGCCGCATCGAGGCCCGCGCGCTCCGCGATCGTCCGTGGCGATTTCTTTCCCAGGGCGAACGCCAGCGCGTCCTCATTGGCCGAGCCCTGATGGCCTCACCGAGGCTCATGATCCTCGACGAGCCGTGCGCCGGTCTCGACCCCGTCGCCCGCGAGCACTTCCTGCAGTTCCTGCGCCGACTCGCCCGCACCCGCGGCGCGCCCACGATGCTCCTCGTCACCCATCATGTCGAAGAGATCGTCGCGATGTTCTCGCACGTACTCGTGCTCAAGTCGGGTCGCGTGCTCGCCGCCGGACCGCGCGGGCGCGTGCTCACTTCCGCAACACTGTCCAGCGCGTTCCAGGCGCCGGTGCGCCTCACTCGTGAGCGCGGCAGATACTCACTCTCGGTGCGCCCGCATTCCGGAATAGTAATCTGAAAACGGTCATCGCCAACTAGCTAATCGTCAAATGCAAAACGGCGGGCCGTTTGGCTCGCCGCTTCCGTTGCGTGCGCTGTCAAGTGCGACTCTCCGCTTTGTGCCGTGGTATCCGTTGGGTTGAAGGTCACCGAAACTTTACAGCTCTTTCCCGG
>CALAOW010000063.1 GCA_937889395.1 uncultured Pseudomonadota bacterium
TGCCGTACTTGAGCAGGATCTGCTGGTTGCCCGAGTTGGGCGCGACCACGCCGAAGAGCGCCGCCGCTCCCATGCTGTAGGCCAGCACCTCGTTCATGTACGCGTGCTCGAGGAAGCCCAGCCCGGCGCCACCATACTCGGGCGGAAGATGCGGCGCCCAGAGGCCTGCCTTCTTCACCTTCTCCTTGACCGACTCGCGCAGCTCCCGCGAGCTGCGCCGCTCCTCCTCGGTCGCGCCGTCGCGCCATCCCGCCCACAGCTTGCGCTCGTTGGGCAGGATATCGCGGTTGACGATTTGCGCCGTGAGCGCGCGGATCTCGTTGATGCGGGGGTCGAGCGTCGGGATGGGTTTCACGTTCATCTGCATGATGGTCTCCTCCGTGAGCTCAACCGTAGTGTGGCGCCATCGCGGTCACACGAGCGGTGGTCACCTTGCGCCGTAGTTGAAATTTTCAATCACAGTTTGAAGGAACTCCGCTGCGGGGGCGCCGTCAACCACTCGATGGTCGAAAGTGAGGCTCAGCCAGAGCATCGCGCGCTTGGCGATCTCGCCGCGATAGACGGCCGGCTTCTCGACAATTCGCCCGACGCCGAGGATTCCGGTCTCGCCGGGATTCAAAATCGGCGTGAACGCGTCGATTCCGAACATGCCGAGGTTGGTTATCGTAAACGTGCCTCCGGTTACGTCTTCGAGTTTGAGCTGACCGGCGCGCGCCTTTTCGCCGAGTGCGCGGCTTTCGACCGCGATCTCCCGAAGCGACTTGCTCTCGGCGCGATTCACGACCGGAACGATCAGCCCCTCGTCGAGTGCGACGGCGAATCCGACGTTCGCACTTGCGGAAAGAGCAATCTCCGCGCCGTTTCCGTTGAGGCGCGCATTCATTCGCGGATGGCGCATCAGGGCGCGCGCGACCGAATGAATCATCATATCGGTGTATGAAAAATCGAATTCGCGGGACAGGCGGGCGTGAAACTCAGTCGCCGGCGTCACATCGGCTTCGGCGGCGATAGTGATCTGCGCGCTGGAGTGGAGGCTTTGATGCATCCGCTCGGCAATCACCTTGCGCACGCCACGAAACGCGACGCGATCGATGGACGGCGCCGATCCCGCTGGGGGCGCCGCCGCGGAGATGGCCGGCGGCGTTTTCGATGCGGACTTGGCGGCGCGCTCGACATCTTCGCGAGTGATCCGTCCACCGGGGCCGGTGCCTTCGAGTTTATCGAGATCGACGCCGAGTTCAGACGCGAGTTTGCGGGCGACCGGGCTTACGGTGTGTCGCCCGCTCGCGTTGCCCGCGGCGGTCTGACTCGGGTTGACCGCGGCGGTCTGAATTGCGGGCGGCGGCGATGTCACGGGTGAATCGCGATGGGCAGGTTGCGACGCGGATTTGCTGTAGCGCGCCGCGACTGTTGCGACATCCTCGCCGGCTTGGGCGATCACGGCCACCGCCAGGCCGCATTCAACCGTTGCGCCCTCGTCGAACAGGGTGGTCGCGAGCGTACCCGACGCAGGCGCTTCGACCTGGTAGAGGACTTTCTCGGTCTCGACCTCGTAGAGCGGCTCGCCCGCGTTGACGCGCTCGCCCGCGATCTTGAAGAAACGCTGAATCGTTCCTTCATGCATCGTCAGCCCGAACTTGGGCATCGTAACTTCAACTGCCACAGTCAGTTCCGCACTTGCCGGTCCCGGCTATCGTCCGACCACGTCGCGAATCGCGGCTTCGATGCGAGCCTCGTCCGCGATGGCCGCCTTTTCGAGCGGCGGACTGAACGGGATCGGCACGTCGAGCGACGTGACGCGGCGGATCGGTGCGTCGAGGAAGTCGAAGCCCTTGTCGGCGACGATCGCGGCGAGATCGGCGGCGGCGCCGCCGCGCAGATGGCCTTCGTCGGCGATCACGATTCGATTTGTTTTCTCGACCGAAGCAAGGATCGCGTCTTCGTCGAGCGGAATCAGGGTGCGCGGATCGATTACCTCAACCGAGATTTTTTCCTTCTCGAGCTTGTCCGCGACGCTCATCGCCTTCGCCACCATCGCGCCGATCGCGACCACCGTCACGTTGTTGCCGGGCCGCTTCACGGCGGCCTTGCCAAGGGGGACCAGGTGCTCGCCGGCGGGGACATCCTCCCGCGACCAGCCGAGCGCGCCGTGCTCGAAGACAATCACGGGATTGTTGTCGCGGATGGCGCTCTTGAGCAGGCCCTTCATGTCGGACGCCCCCGAAGGGACGACCAGCTTGAGGCCCGGGACGCTCAGAAATTGTGCGTACACCGTCTCGGAATGCTGCGCGGCCGCGCCGCCCATCGCGCCGAACACGGCGCGGAACGTGATCGGCATGGTGGCCTGTCCGCCCGACATGTAACGGAGCTTGGCGGCCTGGTTGCAGATCTGGTCGAAGGCGCAATAGAAGAAGCTGGCGAATTCGACTTCGCAAATCGGGCGCGTCCCCGCCATCGCGGCGCCGACCGCCGCGCCGACGAAGCCGGCCTCCGAAATCGGGGTGTTGCGCACGCGCTTGGCGCCGAACTTGTCGATAAGGCCCTTGGTCGCGCCGAACGCGCCGAGCACGACGTCCTCGCCCATCAGGAAGGTCAGCGGATCGCGTTCCATTTCTTCGGCGATGGCCTGGTTTATCGCCTGGATAAAACTGATTTGCGGCATGACGATACCTCCGAGCGCGGATGCTCAGGTGATGTTGTAAACATCGTCGGTGACTTCCGACGGCGAGGGCAGTTCGCTCGAGCGTGCGAATTCGACCGCGTCGGCGAGTTCCTTTTCGGTTTCGGCGACGATCTTCGTGAGTTCGGCCGAGCTTATCTTGCCGCTCTCCGCGCACCACTTCTCGAATCGAATCAGCGGGCATTTGAGCTTCCATTCCTCGACTTCGGATTGCTCGCGATACGAGCCGCCGCCAAGAAAGGCCTGTTCGCCGACGACGTGCCCCTCCCATCGATAGGTCTTGCATTCGAGCAGGGTGGGACCTTCGCCGGCGCGGGCGCGTGCGACGGCCTCGCTGGTGTAGCGAAAGACTTCGAGCACGTCGTTGCCATCGACGATATGGCCGGGAATGTCGTAGGCCTTGGCGCGCACGGCGATGTCTTTGACCGAGGTCACGGTCGCCATCGGAGTGAACTCGCCGAAGCCGTTGTTCTCGCATACGAAGACGACCGGCAACTTCCACACTGCCGCGAGGTTCAGCGACTCGTGGAAGGTGCCCTCGTTGGAGGCGCCGTCGCCGAAGAACGCCACGGTGACATCGTCCTTGCCGGCGATCACGGCGCCCAGCGCGGAGCCCGTGGCGATCGGCAGACCGGCGCCGACGATCCCGTTGGCGCCGAGGATGCCGAGCGAGTAATCGACGATATGCATCGAGCCGCCCTTGCCTTTGCAGTAGCCGGTGCGCTTGCCGAAAATCTCCGCCATCATCCGATCGAGGCGTCCGCCCTTGGCGATCAGATGTCCGTGGCCGCGATGGTTTGAGGTTATGCGATCGGTCTTGCGCAGCGCGGCGCAGACGCCGGTGGCGGAGGCTTCTTCGCCGATGGAGACGTGGACGAAGCCGGGAAGCTCGGCGGCCATCGCCAGGTCTCGCGCCTTGGACTCGAAATGCCGGATCTTCTGCATCGTGCGGTACATCTCGAGCAACTTGTCCTTGCTGATATCCATGAAGGGTTTTTTGCCTCCGTGAGAATTGCGGGGGATGCGCAATGAACGTCCCCGGCGAGCGGAAACTATCCCCAACCGCGGCAATCGTCAAATGAGCGAATCGCGGCAGCATTGGCTGACAACCGTTGTCATCAAGCGGTGATAGAAGAATGGACGGTGTTTCACGCCCATGCAGCCAACGTCCGCGACCGCGCGGGTTCACTCGACAGATTGAAGGGAGAGGAGAGCAATGAAGAAGACCTTGAAACAGTACCGACAGGGCGACGTGCTCCTGGTCGAGATCGAGCAGCCGTCCAGAACTGGAGAGCCAATCGCTCCCGAGGATGGACGCATCATTCTCGCGCGTGGCGAGTTGAGCGGTCACGCTCATGCAATTCAGGGGAATGACGGTCAGGCGCAGTTGTTCGAGGGACCGGGGAACCGAAGATATCTGATGCTGACCGATGTCGGACGCCTTGAGCACGAAGAGCATAGCGCGATCGTTCTCGAACCCGGCTGGTACGAAGTGCGCAGGCAGAGAGAATACAATCCCGCTGGCAACGCATCGACAGGAGATTGAGAGGGTTCCTCGCAAAGATGAAGGGTTTGGCACACGAACAGATTCGGGCGCTCGAAACCCACTATCGCGCCTGGAGAGAGGTGGCATCGCGCGGCGGCCCGACTGATCGCAAGCGCGCCGAGAATGCTATCGGCAAACTCTACACAGTCTCAGGCCACGATTGGCCGAGCTTTGTCTGGTACGAGTCGCCGCGCGAACTGCTGATCTCGCAGGCGAACAGCCTCGGGCGATATGGCCTGGTTTCAATCCGGGATTCGTTTTGCGAAACAATCCGACTTCAAAGCGGTGAGAAGGAGTTGAAGAAGTCGCTCCGCCTGATGCCCGGAGCGCTGGGAGCCGTGCCGTTCGAAAGGTTCCCGGATCAGCAGTGGGGGCTTATCATGGAGACTGTGCCGGAATCTCTCCAAAGGGTGATGGTTGAAAGCCTTGGCGAAATATCGGTTGGACTTGAGCTCGATGGGATCGCTTTTCACGAGTTCTGCGACCGGCATCTTGGCGTGAAGTATGAATCGGGACGCCTCGATCGGCTTCGCCGCTGGTCAGAAATCGGCAAGTCCTGCTATTGGTGGGCGCCCTACGAGACGACATGCTTCGTCTCTGATGGACCGACCGCAATTCACCTCGACGCGAGTGAGCGGATACACAACCTCAGAGGGCCGGCGATGGCTTTCAACGACGGATGGTCGCTCTACTCGATACACGGCTGCTTCGTTTCGGAGCGGCTAGTGATGCAACCCGAGGAGGTAAGGCCGGAAGACCTGCCGCTAGATGAGAGTTTGGAAGTGCTACACGCGACAATCGAGATGCTAGGTCACGAGCGGTTTCTCGCGGCGGCTAGAGCGAGACTTATACAGCAGGATGTCTTCGGCAGGCTCTATCAAATTCCCTTCCATGACTACGAGCCTATACTACTGGTCGAAGTGACGAACGCTACTCCCGAGCCAGACGGCTCAGTAAGGCACCATCTTCTAAGAGTGCCGCCGGAAGTCGAAACAGCGCATGAGGCGGTAGCATGTAGTTTCGGCCGGCGCACGAAGGCCTATGCTCCGGCGGTGCAAACTTGAACCCTCAACCAGAGACTATCGGTCATCTACTTTTCGCTTTACAAACCTATCGATCCTACTTATGATTGGCCCACAACGAAGAGAAGCAGGTCATGCCGATTACTTCGAAGCAGATAGGCGACTTTCTGGGTCGCTACCGCGAATTTGCCAAAGGCATCGAACAAAGTCATTTTGCGAAGATCGCTTCGGACTTCGATCGCATCAAGCCAGGCATCAAAGGGACTCTCGATAGGGCGTACGAGAGCGATCGAAAAACAGCCTTGAATTTCAATATCTTTGAACTGCTCGGGGTCGAGCGGGTCGAGGCCAAGCATTCCAGATTACTTGCTGATCTCCTTGACCCTCGCGGCAGTCACGGCCAAGGCCCTTTTTTCCTGAACAATTTTCTCCGGTTTTGCGAAAGCAAAGTCTCGGGTTTTCCACCAGCACTTCTGGAGCGAGAGGTGACCCGGAGCGACTTCGTCTTCGTCAAGACCGAATTGTACAGCGGTTATGGTCGGCCGGACATTGTCGCGGTTTCTCACGAACCTGCGTTTGCTCTTATCATTGAAAACAAGATAGACGCTGGCGACCAAGACCAGCAGCTTGAACGGTACTGGAGGTTGCTGGAACGCGGCTTCGCATTTACGGGGAGACGACGGGCTCTATTGTACCTCACCCCGTCGGGCAGGCTGCCTGACGAGCGCAAGAAGATTCCGGCAGACGTGCGTTACTCGTGCATATCTTATGCCACGCACATTAATGAGTGGCTACGGTCGTGCATTGACGGTCGTCCGTCTAGGCTTCAGCAGATTATGATGCAATACGCCGAAGTAGTGGCTCAGTTGGTATCCGAACAAGAGCTAAGGAGAGAGAATGATGAGCAGCAACCGTGAAGAGGAACTCGTCAAGTTTATCGTCCGCCCTGAAAATTTCGATACCGCGCTTGAAATCTCCGAGAGATTTCCGCAAGCCGTACGCCGATTACAGTCCAAGTTTTGGAGTAAGCTGGAGCAGCGCCTCGAAAAGGTGATGGCGCAGTCTCCGAAAGAGTTCAAAGGGTGGGAGTGCGACCTTACGGAAGGAGATACACGAACCGACTACTTCTCGATCTCTTTGACGCCCAAGACATCTTCATCCGCGAAGCGTTATTGCTGCCCTTGTTTGCAGCAACGAACTGATGCCTCTAAATTCCAACTGTTTTACGGAATTGTCTGGAGTGAAGAAGTGAGCAGTGAGCCGCGGATCGCTGAGTATAACGCCTTGAAGCGTAAGGTTCGAGAAGATCTCAAGTTGACCAACGGCGAGGGCTGGTGGGTTGGCGGTACATTGCTGCCTGATTGCCTTACCAAACCCGAAACCCTGAGGCAGCTCTCAAGGGATGACAGTCTGGAGCGCCTACAGGCCGATCAACTCGTCGGCTTGTTCAAGGACACAAGAGAATTGTTGGAGAAATTAAACCAGGCACTTTTGAAGAAATAGTACGCTAATAAGTCAAGATCGGCGGCGAGTAGACTCCAGAACGATCGGCACAGTGAAAAGAAAATCAGCTGCGGCGCGGCGGGGGGCGATCGATGCGCGTGGCGTTGGGCGGGCGCTGGCGGTGCTTAGGCGCGAGGCGGCTGGGTGGAATGCGCCGATTGTTAGTTTCATCGCCGTGCAGCATCGCGATCCGTTCCGGACGCTTATCTCGTGCATCCTGAGTTTGCGCACCAAGGATGCGACTACTGCGGCCGCGTCGAGTCGATTGTTCGCGCGCGCGCATACGCCCGAGGCGATGCTCGCGCTGTCGCTGAAGACTCTCGAGCGGCTCATCTATCCGGTGGGCTTCTATCGCACCAAGGCGCGCGTTATCCGCGGAATATCCCGCGACCTGATCGAAAAATTCGACGGACGCGTGCCCGACGAGATCGACGAGCTGCTGACGCTCAAAGGCGTGGGGCGCAAGACCGCCAACCTGGTCGTGACCGAGGCGTATGCGAAACCGGGCATCTGCGTCGATACTCACGTGCATCGCATATCGAATCGATGGGGCCTTGTGCGCACGAAGACTCCCGACAAGACCGAGATTGCGCTGCGCGCGGTGCTGCCCTTGCGGCATTGGATTGAGTACAACGGGATCCTGGTCGCGTTCGGCCAGACGATTTGCCATCCGACGTCGCCGTGGTGCTCGCGATGCAAAATCGCGGCGCTATGCCCGCGGATCGGAGTCGAGCACTCGCGCTGAAAGCAGCGCAGTCGAATTCATTGCGACATTCGACCGGAGTGGTAGGCTCAGCCGATGACACAGAAAATCGGGTTTGTCGGACTGGGCGCGATGGGTCTGCCGATGGCGGCGAACTTGCTCGCCGCGGGATACCATCTGACGGTTTACAACCGCACCGCGTCGAAGGCTGAGCCTCTCCTTGCCAAGGGCGCGCATCGCGCGGACCGCGCCGGCGACGTCGCGCATCCGGGGGGAATCGTCGTCTCGATGCTTGCGGACGACGCCTCGGTCAAGGCGCTCGTGACGGGCGAGGATGCGCTCGCCGAGCATCTTGCGCCGGATGGAATTCACATCTCGATGAGCACGGTATCGCCGGCGACCACGCGGGAACTTGCCGCATATCACGCGATGCGCGGGAGCGTAATGGTTGCGGCGCCAGTGTTCGGACGGCCGAACTCCGCACAGGCGAAGCAGTTGTGGTTCTGCGTTTCGGGGCCTGCTGACGCCAGGGCCAAGGTGAGACCGATCATCGAGGCGATGGGGCAGGAAATATTCGACTTTGGCGACAATCCCGGCGCAGCGAACGTCGTGAAGCTCGCGGGCAACTTCATGATCGCGGCGGCGATCGAGGCGATGGGTGAGGCAGTCGCGATGATGCGCAAGAGCGGTGTCGATCCGGCGGCGGCGCTCGAGATGCTGGCCAAAACGATCTTTGCGGCGCCGGTGTACCAGGGTTACGGCGCGGTCATAGCTCATGGGGTGTTCACCCCGGCGGGTTTTCGGCTGCCGCTCGGACTCAAGGATATCGACTTGGTGCTGCAGACCGCAGGCGTGGCGAACGCGCCGATGCCGACGGCGAGCCTGCTGCGCGATCGATTTATCTCGGCGATAGCCAAGGGACGCGCCGGCCTGGACTGGTCCGCGATCGCTCTGGGAGCGGCCGACGACGCCGGACTCAAGGAATCGCGCTAAGGAATATTTTTGCGAGACTCGCGCCAGCAACGGGGTATTTCTGAAATCGATTGTTGGCTGGACGTTCTAGCCGCTGCCGGGGCAGGAAGCAGTGGGGCCGGAGATTCATCGTTGCGTGACTAGTCGGGCTAAACTATCCTCGATTCACGCGCTTGGCGCTTTCGATGTCGTTTCCCTCACAAGACAGGCGAGCTGACGAGAAACTCGGGCAAA
This sequence comes from uncultured Pseudomonadota bacterium, assembly GCA_937889395.1. Classification (GTDB taxonomy): domain Bacteria; phylum Desulfobacterota; class Binatia; order Binatales; family Binataceae; genus Binatus. Next base: position 8,661 of record CALAOW010000063.1, read on the forward strand.
TCCTGGGCCGGGTAGGTTCCGTCCGCACGCGACTCAACCGGCTTGCGCTGCAGCACGCGATTTTCTACACGCTCGCGATCGCGATCGCGGGCGGCGCCGCAATTTTTGCCGGTGCGTATCTGCTGTCGCCGCTCGCTTTCCTGGTTGGCACTTCGGCGCTGGCGATTATCGGCTGCGCCGGTATCGCGCGCACAGTCGGCGCTGCGTGGCGGATGCGCGTCAGCGCGGTGCGCGCCGCCGCGATTGCCGACGATCGGGCCGAGCTGAAAGGGCGCCTCTCGACGATCGTCGCGCTCGCGAATCACCAGACCCGCGGCTCGCTGTGGGCGTACCTGGTTGAAGACACACTCGGCTATCAGGACCGATTCGCGGCCGCGCGGATCGAGCGGCGCCGCGTGTCGCGCGCGATCTATCCGCTGGCCGGAGCAATCGTGCTGGCGGCGCTCGCGATCCCGATTTCAAAAATCAAGCACCCGCCGCAGATCGCTCCGGGCAGTGGGCAGGACGACCTGACGGTCGATCTGGACGATCTGCATCTGCGGCCGGCCGATCCGGGCGACGAATCGGGGATGCAGGTCACGGCAGATGCCGCGACCATGCGCCGGCTCGAGGACAAATTGGCTCGGGAGAGCGCGGCGAACGGCGAGGCAGGCGGCAATTCGCTGAACCAGCTCGTGAATCGCGCGCGCGACATGGCCGGGCATTTACAGAGCAAGCTGACAGGACAGCAGACGGCCTCGAAGCAGCGCCTCAATCTGCGCCTGGCCGACGCGGGCGGCGATCAGGCTCAAAACGAAATTCATCGCGCTCCTGAGACGCAGAAGAATCGGCACAGCGACGTCGCGGGACAGTTCAAACAGGACCAGCCAAAATCCAACCGCGAGATCGATCTGCCGAGGGAAGACGATTCGCGCCAGCCGAATTCCGAGCCTTCGCCCGGCGGCGATGGCGAGTCGGGCGCGGAAGCCAACTCCGGCACGGACAACCCCGGCAATCACGACAACAGCGCGACCGATCGCAGGATTCAGCAAAGCGGCGAGAATGGCAGCAATGGCGGCGCGGCGCACGGAACCGGCGCTGATCCCGACAGCCTGTTCGGCGCACCTGCGGCGTCGAAGCTCGGCACCGAGGGTTTCGAGATCGCAATCGAAGCGCGGCCCGTCGATCACGGTGCGAAGGGCGCCGGTCACGCCTACGTTGCGCCCAAAGTGCGCGCGCCGCTCAGCCTGAACCAGGAGCCTGACGAGCCGGTGGCGCGCGCCGCGGTGCCGGCCGAAGATCGAACTACTATCAAGCGGGTATTCGACAGATGAGCGACGTGCAGGCGGAAACGCCAACCGTGGCGGATTTCGTCCGGACCTTCCGGCGTATTCAGGCCGAGATCCACAAGCTGATCATCGGACACGAGCAGGCCGTCGAGGAGTTGCTGTCGGCGCTGTTCGCCGGCGGCCACGTGCTGATCGAAGGCGTTCCCGGCACGGGCAAAACGACCCTGGTCAAAACGCTGGGGCTGGCGCTCAATCTGAGCTTCAACCGAATTCAATTCACAGTGGATCTGATGCCGGCCGATATTACCGGCACGCGCGTGATTTTGTCGGGCGACGACGGGCGGCGCGAGTTCACCTTTGCGCCGGGACCGGTGTTTTGCCATATCCTGCTCGGTGACGAAATCAATCGCGCGACGCCCAAGACGCAGTCCGCCCTGCTCGAGGCGATGGCCGAGTTGCAGGTGACGGTATCGGGCACCACCTACCGCCTCAAACCGCCGTACTTCGTGATGGCGACGCTCAATCCGATCGAGATGGAGGGCACCTATCCGCTGCCTGAGGCGCAACTCGATCGCTTCCTGTTCAAAGTCCGTTTGAACTATCCCGACGAAGGCGAACTGACTCGAATCATCTCGTCGACGACCGGGCCCGAAGAAGCGGGGATCGAGGCGGTTTTCCACGCCACCGAAGCGCCCGAGCGAATCGAGGCGCTGAAAAGGCTGGTGCGCGAAGTGATGGCGGCGCCGGCGATGGAGACATACGCGGCGCGACTAGTGCGAGCCACGCAGCCGCAGAACTCGCGCTTCGTGACCGACGAAGCCAGGGCCGTGCATGACGAGATGGTCAATCGCTACGTGATGTTCGGCTCGAGCCCACGCGGTGCGCAGGCGCTTATTCTGGGCGCCAAGGTGCGTGCGCTGCTCGACGGGCGCGCCAATATCGCGCGTGAAGATATCGAGCACGTGGCAGTTGCCGCACTCGCCCATCGCATCATGCTTAACTACGCCGCGCTTTCCGACGGAATCGACGCCGCGCACATTGTCGAGCGCGTCATCAAGTCGGTTCGCGCCGGGAAACCATAGGCAGTCGACGATGCTCGAAGCACGCGCTTTCGAGCCGGAATTCTTGCGCAAGCTCGACCGCCTGGTGCTGGGCATCAAGCGTGCACGCACCGTGCGCGTGGGCCAGCGCGCGTTGGGCAGAATTCAGGGGCTCGGAATCGAACCGGAAAATTTCAAGGCGTACGCGCCCGGCGACGATTTGCGCTTCCTCGATTGGAACGCGTTCGCGCGGTTTGACGAGTTGATGCTGCGAACCTACCGCGTCGATCGCCAGGTCGAGGTTACCGCGCTGGTGGACGCGAGTGCGTCGATGGGATTGCCCGAGCGCGACGACAAGCTGGGGCTCGCGTTGGCGATCGGCGCGTCGCTCGCGTACATCGGGATGGCGGACAACGACGCGGTTCGAATCGGCGCGTTCTCGATGCGCCGTGGGGCGATGAAGCTCGACGCAACGCCGTTTCATCGCCGCCGCGAGTCGTATCTCAATTTCAGGCCATTCGTGATGTCGGTGAAAGCGGGCGGCGAGACCCGCCTGGGCGCGGCCGTCGATCAATTGCTGCTGCAGCGCCGGCCGGCAGGGACTGTCGTCGTCATCTCGGATTTTCTGGTGAATGAAAGCGACGTCGAAGACGCGCTCAAGCGGCTGGTGGCGGCGCGCCACGATGTAAAAGTTGTCCACGTGATGGGCGAGCAGGAGAGCGCCGCTTCGTATCCATCAGGACTGCTGCGCGTGCGCGACGCGGAGACCGGCGAAGTCCGCGAGACCGTGCTGGGTCCGGCGACGGCCGCCGCGATCCGGCGCAAGGTCGAAAAGATAGCCGCGCGCATTCGTGAGATCTGTACGACGCACGCGATTACTTATGCGCAGGCGTTCGGAGCGGGCAATCTGGAAAGCATTATGGAGCGCGAACTCCCGCGGCTCGGAATTGTGAGATAATCATGGGTCTCCTGAATCCGCAGAACATCGTCTATGGACTCAGTCTGGCGCTGTTGGTGCTGATTTATCTGCGCTCGCGCTCGCGTCCGATCGTCGAAGTGTCGAGCCTGATGCTTTTCGACGAAGCGCCCGCGCCGGTTGCGAGCGTCCGTCACGTGTGGATCGACCCGCTGTTCTGGCTCGAGATGGCGACGCTGACTGCCCTGACGCTGGCGATCGCGGGATTGTACGTGATGAGGCCTCGCACGCCCGGTCACGGTCGGATCCATGCGCTGGTGTTCGATCTCGGCGCCGGGATGAGTGCGCGCGAAGGCTCCGGCACGAGACTGGATCAGGCCCGCCGGGATGCGATGGAAATAATCAATCAAGCGCCGGCCGGAGACGAGTTCAGCGTCATCGCATACGCACTCGAGGCGGATGCGCGCCATCCGCAGACCGCGAACCTGGCTGACCTGCGCAAGGTGCTCGGCGATCTGGTTCCCATGGCGGTGCCCGCACGCACGGCGGCTCTGCGAGCGGCGCTGATTCGCGCGCGTGGCGCCTCGGAAATCGATTTGTTCGCCGATCGGCCGCCCGCGCCCGCGATTCTTGCCGACGCCGCCTCGACGGCGCGCGTAAATTTCCACCTGGTCGGTTCCGGCGACTCCAATCTGGCGATCGTCTCGCTGGATCCCGGCATCCCGGGCTCGACGCGAGGCCGCGCCGTGATTCGCAATTTCTCCGCGCGGCCTTATCCCTGCGAACTGGCGATCGATCTCGGCAACCGCGAGGAGTTTCATCAGACCCTGATGCTCGCGCCGCGTGAACAGGTCGTGGTCCCGTTCGGACCGCTCAAGACGGGAGGTGTGCTGCACGCGCGAATCCTGACTCCCGATGCGATCGATGCAGACAACAACCGCTACGCGTACGCGCCATCCGATGGTGCGGCGCAGGTCCTGGTCCTCTCGCCCGACGCCGCGGTGCGCGACGATATCGCGCGCGTGCTGCTCGCGGTCAACGCGAATTTTCAGATCGAGACCGCCGATCCCGGCAAGTATCTTGCGGATGCGAACGCATCCGGTCCGAACGCGAAGCCGCTCGAACTGGTTGTCATGCACGATTGCTATGTGCCTGTAGCTGGGGCGGCGTCCACGCTGCTCATATATCCGCCGCAAGTAGCGAAGAACTCGCCGTACGCGGCTGCAATCGGAATCTCCGTCCGGGGAACGCTGGCGAGCGCGGACATTCGCAGCGATGCGATGGGCGAAGCGCCCGGGATCGAATCCCTGGCGCTGGGCGCGACGCGAATCGTCGCGATCCCCGAATGGATGGATCTGATTGCGACCGCGACCGGCCCCGCTCATTCGTCGATCCCCCTGGCCGCGATCGGGCGTGGGGCGGGCGGTCCCGTCGGGGTACTCGCATTCGACGTCCGCGATCATCTTCTGCTCGCCCCCGATCATCTCGACGCGCTGGTGCTGACGGTCGATCTGATCAAACAACTGATCGCACCGCGCGATATTTTGATCGTGCCGACCGGCGCTGATGTGAGCGTACCCGCATCCGGAACCGCGCGCGTCACCCAGCCCGACGCAAGCGCGCGGATCGTCACGGCCGACAAATGGGGCCGCGTGCGGATCCGTCCGCTGCAAGCCGGGCGCTACACCGTCGAGTCGGGAGGCGCGACGACGCAGGTGTTCGCCAACTATTACGACGCGGCCGAGTCCGACCTTGGCGCCAAGCCGCAGGCCGAAGCGAACGCGCCGGCGGAAAAGGCCGCCGCCGCATCGAATGCGCAATCCGCCGGGGAGGTGCAGCCGCTGGTTTTCATTTTGATCGCGCTGGCGTTGCTCGCGCTGACGATTGAATCCGCGATGCTGATTGGCCACGCCGGCCGCTGGGGGATGCGCCATGTTTGATCGGCCGCATCTGCTGTGGCTGCTGGTGCTCGCGGCGGTGGCCGTGGCGCCGGGAATTCTCGCGATGCGCAGCGGAATGCGGCTGGCGGGCGCTGCGGCTGCGACACTTCGCGCGCTGTGCGTTGTAGCTCTCGTCGCGATGCTCGCGGGGCTGCGCATTCCGGGGCGTATCGCCGCGCAAAGCGTCGCGGTGGTCGTGGCGCTCGATGAGTCGCGCTCGGTGTCGCCCGATCAGCAGGATTGGATGCGCGGCCAGGTCGAACAGTTGAAGTCCGCGATGGCTCCGGCCGACCATCTCGGGATTGTCGGTTTTGGCCGCGACGCGCGGCTGCTTGCACCGCTGACGGATCCCCGGCGGCTGGGAATTTTCGGCGATGGCGCCGATGGGGGGGCCACCAATATAGCTGGTGCGCTGACCGCGGCTGAAAGCCTGTTCGCGCCGGAAATGGACAAACGAATCGTGCTGCTGAGCGACGGCAACGAAACCGAGGATTCCGCGATGACGGAGGTTCCCGCGATGCTCGAGGACGGTGTGCGAATTTTTGCCGCTGCGCCGCCACCGTCGGCGACCGAGAGAATTGCGGTCACCAATTTCTATTCCCCGGACACGGTCC
>CALAOW010000064.1 GCA_937889395.1 uncultured Pseudomonadota bacterium
GCCCGCCAACGGCGGGCGGCCTTAATACTGGGTGCAGGGCTCAGCCCTGCGGTGCGGGGCTCAGCCCTGCCCCTGCCGTCTGTGCGCGATCACGGCCTGCGCTGCGGCCGCCGCCTCGCCGGGTTCGGACTCGCGCGCCGACACTTCGGATGCGCTCTGGCGCAGTCGCCCCAGTTCATGCGCGCGGCGGCGCCGATCGAGCGCGACGACGTAGTCGTTGACCAGCGCCCGGCATTTCTCGAGCTCATTGGGATTTTTCTGAGTGTCGTCGCCGAGGTCGTCGGTCAGCGGCCCGACCGCAAACTCGCTTACGCGGCCTTGCTCCTCGGCCGACAGTCGCTCCGCGGTCCATTGTTCCAGCGCCGTGTATGCTTCGTCGGTCCGGCACAAGTCTGCCAGTACCCCGCCCAGGCGAATTTCTTCGAAATTCGCCGCCGCTCCCGACTGCGCAATTTCATTGCGCAGCTCCGGATGCAGCAGCGCCAGCGCGACCAGGCCGATCTCGGCCTTCGCGCCGGCATCGCCGCTCGACGCGGCAGGCGGATTCGCGGTCGCCGCGCGGTCGCGCGCGAACCGCGACGATGTGTACCGTGCGGCTCCTGATTGCGGACCGCGCGCCTCTTTGCGCAGGACTTCCTCGCCAATCGAGAGCAGGTCCGCGGCTTTACGCGCCAGCAAATCGAACTGGAACGGATCATCGACCAGCTTGAGCATCCCGGCGACGCGCTGCGCTGCCCGCGCCCGCTCGGCGATCGAGCCGCGCGCCTCTCCCGCCTGTTCGCTGAGAAAATAATCGACCAGCAACTCGGATTTGTCCGTCAGCTCCGCGAATGAGGCCGCGCCGCGCTCGCGAACGAACGTATCGGGATCGAAACCCGACGGAATAAAAATCCCCCGGCCCAGCAACCCCGCCTGCAAAAAAATCTCCAGCGCCCGCATCGAGGCCTTGCGCCCCGCCGCGTCGCCGTCGAAGCACGCAATTACATTTTTCGTGTATCGGCTCAGCACCCGAAGCTGCTCGACCGTCAGCGCCGTGCCGCATCCTGCCACCGCTTGCTTGAAACCGGCCTGCCACAGCGCAATCACGTCGAAGTAGCCCTCGACGAGAATCGCGCGGTCTTTGCCCGTCGCCACATTTGACGAAATCGCCTGCCGCGCTTCGAACAGTCCGTAGAGAGTCCGCGCTTTCGAATACAGCGGCGATTCGGGCGAGTTGATATATTTGGGCAGACGCGCGTCGAGCACGCGGCCCCCGAATGCGATCGCTTTGCCCTGCGCGTCGCGAATCGGGAACATCACGCGCCCGCGAAACATGTCGTACACTTCCCCGCCGGTGGCGACCGCGCCGTCCTTTTTTACCAGCCCGACTTTAACGCCTGCCTCGCGCAGCCCGCGCTTTTCCAGCGCCTTGGCCAGCGAGGCCGGCCGGCTCGGCGCAAATCCAATCATGAACGCGCGCGCCGTCTCGACGCTGATACCGCGCGACTTCAGGTAGTCGCGCGCGAGCGCCCCGTCGGTCGTGTTCCACAGCACGTGCGCAAAGAATTCGGTGGCCACCTCGTTGGCTTTGAGCATCGCCTCGCGCTCGCCGGCCGCCGGCCCCGATAAATCGTGCTCGGGTAAAGTCACGCCGTACTTGCGCGCGAGCGAACGCACCGCTTCGGGAAACGTCAGCCCCTCGACGCGCATGATGAAATTGAAAACGCTGCCGCCCGCGCCGCATCCAAAGCAATGAAAGAATCCGCGCTCGGCATTCACCGAGAACGACGGCGTCTTCTCGTTGTGGAACGGACACAGCCCGACGAAGTGGCGCCCAGCCCGCCGTAGCCGCACGTGCGCGCCGACAATCTCGACGATATCGGCGCGCGAACGGACTTCCTCGATCTTGTCGTCGCCGAAACGTCCCATCAGCCGCCCACCACCTTGCGCAACCGCTCGGGATAGTTCGTCATGATACCGTCAACGCCGCATGCGATTAGCGCCCGCATCCTGGCGTCCGCATCCACCGTCCAGGTGTACACCTTGAGGCCGCGCTCGTGCGCCGCCTTGCACAGATCGGATGTCACCATGTCCCAGCGCGGATTGATTGAATGCGCACGCATCGCAACCGCGTTCATCATCAGGTCCACCGGCTTCTCCTCGGCAAGCAGGCCGACGCGAATGTTGAAATGAAGCTGCTGGATGTTTTTGAGATATTCCCAATCGAAGCTCGACACGATGCTATCGGCCAACGCGTTGCGCGCCTGCATGATCTGCGCGACCTGATGCTCGAGGCCGCCCGCCTTAAGTTCGATGTTTAACCCACATTTGCCACTGGTCACTGAAAAGACTTCGTCGAGCGTGGGAATTCGCTCGCCCTTAACCGCGCCGCCCTTGAACTTCGCGCCCGCGTCCAATCGCTTGAGCTCCTCGAGCGTCAGCTCCGCGACTTCGCCCTTGCCATCTGTAGTGCGCTCGACCGTCTCGTCATGAATCACCACGATCGCGCCGTCGCGGCTGAGCTGAACGTCCAGCTCGCACATCTCCGCGCCCGCGTCGATAGCGGCGCGAAACGCGCACACCGTGTTCTCGGGAAAATTACCGCTCGCCCCGCGATGGGCTATTTTCAGCACCAAAAAACCCGCCTCCACCACGATCGAACAATTGAAGTCTGATGATGACGGGAGTTTACGCGTTC
>CALAOW010000065.1 GCA_937889395.1 uncultured Pseudomonadota bacterium
CAGGGACTTCGCCACGGTCTCGCGATGCACCGGGGCGTTGCCGAAATTGGCTTCTCCCGCCAGCGCGCGCCGATGATACAGGTGCATGTCGTGCTCCCAGGTGAAGCCGATGCCGCCGTGCACCTGGATCGCCTCCGACGTGACGTTCTTCGCCATGTCGGATGCGTACGCTTTCGCCATCGGCACTGCAGTCGCCGCCTCTGCGCCCTTGGTATCTACGGTCCAGCACGCGTAGTAGGTCAGCGAGCGCGCGTTCTCGACCGCGACCATCATGTCCACGCACTTATGCTTGACGGCCTGAAATGATCCGATCGGCTTGCCGAATTGCACGCGCACCTTCGCGTATTCGACCGACATGTCGAGCGCCCGCTGCGCCGTCCCGACCATCTCGGCCGCCAGCCCCGCGGTTGCGATGTCGAGCGTGAGCCGCAGAATCGGCCATCCCTCGCCTTCCTTGCCTATAAGTTCGGAGGTTTTCACATTGTCGAACTTCACGTGGCATAGTCGCCGCGTCATATCGACCGTCTTCAGCTGAGTGATCGTGAGGCCTTTTGCGGTGGTGGGAACGACCAGAATCGTGATTCCTTTTTCGCCACTGCCGCCGGTGCGGACCGCAACCGCCATCCCGTTGGCCACGTGCGCATCGGGCACAAAAAATTTCTCGCCGGTGATCGTGTATTCCTTGCCGCTCTTGGTCGCCTTGAGCTGGACTCCCTCGGCGTCGAAGCGGCCCGAGGCTTCGGCGATCGCGACGGTACCGATAAATTCGCCCTTCGCCATGCGCGGCAGGAGGTCTTTCTTCTGCTCCTCCGAGCCACCCTCTATAAGCAGCGGGGCCGCCAGCAGCGCGGAGGTGAACAAGGGTCCCGGCAGCAGAACCTTGCCGGCTTCTTCGACAATCACCGTCATGTCGAGGAAAGTGCCACCTTGGCCGCCGTAACTCTCCGGGATGAGCAGCCCGGGCCATCCGAGATCGACCAGCTTTTTCCAGAAGGCGGGGTCGTGTGCGGTCGCGTCCGCCATCATCTGGCGGACAAACTTGGCCGGGCAGTTGTCGGCCAGAAAGCGCTTGGCCGCATCCCGAAGCATCTCTTGTTCTTCAGAAAATCCGAAATCCACCTTGCGTTCCTCCGTTTTGCCAATGGGGAATCCTGCGGTTTGAAACCGCTCAGATCCATCTTTCAGGTACCATTAAGGCTTTCGGGCGTGCAAGCGCCGGGAATCCCGCGACGCCGCGGGTTGCTCGCTTGATTCGCGCGCGGGAACCGCGGCAATCAGCGGATCGGGATCAACCGTCTGCCGGTGCGCGTCCAATCCGCCGCTTAAGATTTTCTTCCCGATATCAGCGCGAGGACGCCTGAGTATTGGAGCAAAGAGGTCTGCCCCGCGAGCGAGCCGATTTCGAAACCGGTGAAGAACCCTGCGATCGGAACGGGTCCAAGGTAGCGCCTGATGTATGCGGAATCGTGACCCGGGATGTTGTAGAGTCCGGCGCCGCGCGAGACGCAATCGAAGTACAGACCGAACGCGGGAGGCGAATCGAGGCGGTCGCCCAATTCTTCCAATTCCGCCTTCAAGTCCTGGCGCGATCGCTCGGCATCGCGCAACACGAAACCGACCGTGTCGCCCACCCTGGGCTGGAATGCGACCGCGATAACGCCGTGTTCCTCGCTGGCGCCGACGATATTGCGCACGACAAATTGTCCGCGCTCGATCGTCTGTGCGTTCTCGTACACCGGAATCGCAACGAAGACGTAAGTCAGCGCGCGGCGCAGATCGCCGGCCAAGGGGCCGGCGGCCTCGGCGAAGACTTCGTAAGCCGGCTGGCCGTCGAGTTCGATCAGTATGTTGTCGCGGGCGGCGGTCACGCGATGCGCCGTTCCGATCAGGCCGCATGCAATCGAGCTCGCCACAGTCGGCTCGAAGTCTCCTGCGAGCAGCATCCCGGAGACTGCGTTCGAGCTGACCGTATCGCCGCAGAAGACAAACGTCTCGCCGATCGAGCCGTCCTCGCTCGCACCGCCGCCCGCAATCATCACGCCGGGCAGTTCAGTCCCGAGAGCTTCGAGCGTCGCCTCGGCTTCGAAGTTGTAAGTATCGGCAAAAAGAATCAGCAGGTTCGATTTGCCCAGCTGCGAGCGCACCGCGGATGCCACTTCTGCCGCCACGCCCGCGGCCCGGCCGCGAAGAGTGGGCACGAAGAATCGGGTTGCGTGAATCTCATCGCCGCCGAACACCAGCACGGCCAGCGCGCTTCCCGATTCGATTTCGGTCTCGCCGGCGATGACGCCCATGCTCGAGCATCCCGCGACTTCGCGCGTATGCGCTTGGGAAGCCACCGTGCGCAGGATCATCGGATACGCGGCGCCGTAGGCCGGAGTCGCGAAACAGAGTGCACCGTTGGCGCGGCTCAGCCCCGCCTGCGCGAGCGCGGCGGCGGTGGCCTCGGCGGCGGCGATCCGCGGATTGAGCGCGGTCGAGAAACCGACGCCGGCTCGAATCATGCCAACACCTATTGCGGGCTCCCGAAAATCCGCAGCAACTCGACCATCCGTTGAATCCCGTCAGCGAGTTCCTTCACGCCGATTCGCTCGTTGATTCCGTGAACGCCTTTTGCCTCGGCGGGATTTACTTCGACCGGAATGAAACCGTAGGAGACGATCTTCTTATGGCGGAAGTAATGGCTGTCGGTGAATCCGATGATCATGGAGGGCACGACGGTGGCCCGGTCGTGGTCTTTGGCCAGCGTTGCAATCGCGGTCATCAACGGCGAGCGCGACGGCGACGAGATTGGCGGGAAGTTAAGGATCACGTCGATCTTGATGGTGTCGTCGCCGATCACTTTTTTGATGTCGCTCATGACCGTCCTGGGATCGCTGCTCGGCAGCAGCCGACAATCGACTTCGGCATACGCCGTCTCGGAGATCACGTTGGTCTTATCGCTCGCAGACAGCACCGTCGGCGTGATCGTGTCGCGCACCCGCGCGTTCTGGCCGGGATCGCCGAGGAATTCCTTGAGATAGGCGGGATCCTTCAACGCGACGGCGAGATCGAGAAGCTGCTTGGGGCCGTGATCGAGCTCGGCCATCGTGTGATAGTAATCCTTCACCGGCCCGACGACGTGGACCGGCGTTTTGTACTCGCTCAATTTATCCAGCGCGCGCACCAGCCGCGTGACCGCGGTTTCCGGGGGTGGCTCGGATGCGTGCCCGGCCGGGCCTGTGGCCGTAAGCCGCAGCCAGAGCGGAGTCTTTTCGGTGACGGAGACCACGTAAGCCTTGCGCTTGTTGTCGGATAGCGTACGAATCCCGCCGCCTTCGTTGATCAAATAGCCGGCGTCGGAGAAGACGTTGCTCTCGTGATCGACGAACCATCCGGCGCCATTTTTACCGCCTGCTTCCTCGTCGCCGGTGGCGACAAACAACACGTCGCGATCGAGCAGGATACCCGCGCGCTTGATCGCGAGCATCGCCATCAGCTCGATCACGCCGGGGCCCTTGTCGTCGATCGAGCCGCGTCCCCAGATTTTTCCGTCCTTGACGGCGCCCGAGAACGGCGCCACCTCCCATTCCTTGGGGTTGGCGGGCACCACGTCCATGTGGCTCAGCAGGATTATAGACTTGGTATGCTTGCCGATTCCGCTTAGACGCGCCGCGACGATTCCGCGCCCATGCTGCGGCTCCCAGGTCGTGGCGGGAATTCCGTCGGTCAGAAATTTTTCCCTGAGCATCCGCGCCGCTTCGATCTCGTTGCCGGGCGGATTGGTGGTGTTGATCTGGATGTACCTGGACAGCAGGTCGGTCGCTTCCTGCGTGACTTTGTCCCAATTGATCGGTTGGGGAGGCGGCGCTTTCGACACCCC
>CALAOW010000066.1 GCA_937889395.1 uncultured Pseudomonadota bacterium
CAGGTCACTCCCTCAGTCTCCCCCTCACATAACTCGCCGCGAAGCCCAGCGCCAAAAACGCCACGATCGTCGGCCCGGTCGGAAGATCAAACCAGTACGACGCGAATATCCCGAGCAAGCTGCAGGTCAGTCCAAGGCTGGTCGCGACTATAAACGCGACGCTTAGGCTCCCCGCCACCGACAATGCCGCCGCACCTGGCGCCACCAGCATCGTGAACGTCAGCAGCGCTCCCACGCCTCGAATCGCGATCGCTACCGCAACTCCCGCCGTCACGTAGAAAATCGTGTTCCACAGATCGACTCGGATTCCGAGCGCGCGCGCCATGTCCGGATCGTACGCGACGATCAGGAATTCCTTGTACGCGAAATATTGAATTGCGATCACCAGCGCGAACGCCACCAGCATCGTCCACAGCAGCGGCACCGGCACGGTCAGAATATTTCCGAACAGGACATTTACAATATCGGCCTCGCCGCGTGGCGCTTTTACGATCAGCAACACCGCCGCCGCCGACCCGCCCGCATACAACATCCCGATCAGCGCTTCCGGCGGGAGCCGCGGCGAATCCGCCACCCGCGATAGAACCAGAAAAGTCAGCACCGTCAGCACCAGCGCGACTGCGAACGGCTCGTATTGCAGCAGGACGGCCAGCGCCACTCCCGCAGACGAGATCTCCGCGACCGCCGCCCCGACAAATACGATTCGCCGCAGCACCACGTACACGCTGAGCGGCGCCAGGCCGAGCGCCACCAAAATACCCGCGAACAGGACGTGGCGCATGAAGGGAATCGCCAGCAGATCCATCTATTCCACTTCCACGTATGCGCGCGCCAACATCTCGGGCGACAGCATCGCTTGCTTGTCGCCGATCAGCATCCCGCCGCCGCGCGTGATCAACGCCACCCGCCGCGCAAAGTGCTCGATCGCGCTCTGCAGATGAGTCACGAAGACGATTGTCGTCGATCGTTCGCGCTGCAGGTCCAGCAGCAGCTCCATGATCGCGCGCTCAGCCTGCACGTCCATTCCGTTGGTGGGCTCGTCGAGCAGCAGCGCTTCCGGCTCTCCCGCCAGAGCGCGCGCGATCAGCACGCGCTGTTGCTGTCCGCCGGATAGTTGCCGATAGGGCACATCGACTCGGTCGGCCATCCTGACCCGCTCCAGGCACGAGCGCGCCATCTCGAAATCGCGCACGCTCGCCGCGCGCATTGTGGGGATCAATCCGTAACGTCCCATCACTGCCACTTCCAGTGACGACAGTGGAAAATGCGGATCGAGCCGCTCGCGCTGCGGGACGTAGCCAAAGCGCGGCGGTTCACCGTTGATCCCCGGAAATTCGATCGCACCCCTAAGTGGCGGCACCAGCCCCAGGATCGCCTTGATTAGCGTGGTCTTGCCCGACCCGTTCGGACCCATCACGCCGAGAAAATCACCGCGCTCGATCGTAAAGTCGAGCTTTTCCAGCACCACGTGGCCGCGGTAGCCGAGCGTCAAGTCGCGGCCGCGAACCAAATCAATTGCCATGGCCACTGAACGCCTTCACGAACTGGCTCACGACGTAGTCGATCATCGAGATGTAATCCTTCTGCTCGGACGTTCCGCCCACGTCGATTGTCAGATTCAGGCACGGCACGCCGGCCTCAGTCCCGATCAGTTGCGCGATCGAAATGTCGTAGTAAGGCTCGGTGACTATTGCGCGCACCTTTTCCTTCTTCGCGATCTCGATCACTTCCTGCACCCGCGAGGGTGACGGCGCGAACCCCGGCTTGTTCTCGATCGTAGTCGGAATCATGAGCTTGTAGGCGCGCGCGAAGTAGCTCCACGATTCGTGATACGGAATGATCGCGCTGCCGGCGAATGGCGCCATCTCGGCGTCCCATTTTTTCTCCGCCGCTGTCAGCCGCTCGTCAAACGTCTTCAGGTTGCCCGCGAAGTAGTCCTTGTTCGCCGGATCGGTGTAAGAAAGCGCGTTGAACACGTTCTGCGCCATGATTCGCCCGGCCTCCGGGTCGAGTTGGTAGTGCGGATTTCCGTAGGGGTGAATATCGCCGAAGCTGTAATCCACGCGCCCCTTCGGCACGTCCATCAGCGGGATTCCAACCGAGACCTGCGCCTTCACCAGCTCCGAGTTATTGGCCTCGTTGACCAGGTCGCGGGACCACTCCTCGAGTCCGAGTCCAATTTGCATGAACAGTTTTGCGCGATGAACTTTGAACAGGTCGCTCGGGCGCGGCTGATAAAAGTCTGCGTTGAAGCCGCCCGGCACCAGCGCCTCGACCTCGACTTTGTCGCCGCCCACCGTCGTAACCAGCGAGGCAAGGTCCGTGGTGGTAGTTACCACCCGAAGCGATGCCGCATCGGATCGCGAGACCAGCGTCAGGACGATCGCAATCGTCGATAGAATTTTCGCAACAGGTATTTGCATTTAATCAGTCCAGTGGTTTCAGGTTTCCGAGTGAGAAAGTCGCCTGCAGATAAACCACGTCGGCTGCGCGCAACGGTCCGTTCGCGGCCTGGGTCGCCGTCGTATGAGTGTACTGCAAGCGCAGCCGCGTGTTGTCGGAAACGAAATAGGTGAGGATCGGCGACAGCCCGAGTTCCGTCCCGCGGGGGACGCCCGGAACGTCGGCGACGTCGATTAACGCTCCCGCATGCCAGCGCAGCCGGAAGTTGTAATCGAGCAGCGTGTAGATACCGCGTTTCACCCCGTGATCGTTGGCACCCGTCCGCTCCGAGAGCAGCGCCTCCAGGTTCCAGGTCCATACCTGCCGCTGCGTTGGCGCATACCGTAATTGGATAAACGGATCCTCCATGTAGGTCGCGCCACCCGGCCCGGGACCGCCCGCGAAGCTCGCGCCGGTCGTCAGCGCGCCGGTCGTGAACAGGTCGCGCGAGTAGTCCAGCGTGCCGATATACGCGAAATCGTAAGTGCGTCCCTGATGCCGGTCGAAGGCGGTCTGGTTGATGCCGCTGACGAAATTGAAGTCGGCCTTGAGCGCGAGGTCCCACGGATTCGGGATGTAACCCTTGACATTCAATCCCGGCTCAATCAGCCCGTCGTCGCCGATATAGAACGCGAGCGCGTTGGGCCGGTTCACCATCGGCAATTGAAAGGTGTCGGTCTCGTTGAGCAGTCCGAACGCCGGCCGGAACTGTCCCGCGCGCAACGAGAGGTCATACGGCAGCTTGTTGAAGGTCAGGAACGCCTCCTCGATATTGAACGGGCCGTTATTGGGTTTGTCGATCGAAATCTGCGCGGTCGTGTACGGATCGATCGGCGAGAAAAAGATCAGTTGCGTGTCGCGCGGCTGAAACTTATCGTCCGCCGGATTGTAGCGCGCATCGCCGCGGCGAATGTCGCTCTGCCTGAAGGTGAAATCGCCGACCGCGCCGATATCCGGGATAAACGTCTTCGAAACTCCCTCCAGTCCCGGAACGATCACGCCTTGTCCACCAGGCTCCGCGTTGGCGTAAGCGGGCGCGAGCGAGGTCGGTCCCGTGACCGGCCCCGGCATCAGTTTCTTGACCGCACTTCCAAGCGTAATTCCAGCCGGAGGACTTGCCGCAAGCGGCTCGCCCGCAGGCGTCACACCCGGCGGTGGACCGTTCTGCTCCGACGCGGCCGGGTTGGCAGACGCCGCGCTCTGTGCCGATGCGCCTTTCGCGGCGCTGCCGTTGACGCGCG
>CALAOW010000067.1 GCA_937889395.1 uncultured Pseudomonadota bacterium
CACGAACCGGATGTCGCCCAGGCGCAGCTGGCTGCCGGCGCTCAAGAACGCCGAGCCGTGAATCTGGCGGTCGTCCACGTAGCTGCCGTTAGTCGAATTCAGATCCATCAGTTCGAATCCACCGTCGCGGCGCATCAGGCGCGCGTGCTGGCGCGACACGCTGGCGTGCGGAATGACGACGTCGTTGTCCTCGCCGCGGCCGATGGATATCTCGTCCTTCATCAGCGAGTATTCGGCCGCCACCGGATCGATGCGATCGACTGCCACCAGCCGTGCGCCCTGCGTATTCCCGGCCCCGCGGGGCGCGGTGATCGGTGATTGCGGCGGTCTGGCGGGAGCGCGCTCGACCGCGCGCGCCGCTGACGGTGGCGCCGACGGCATCCTGAGTGAGGGTGCGCCCTGCGCCTCGACAATAGCTTTTAGTTCGTCGGCCGAGACCCCGAACCTCATTCGCGACAGCCCGAACAGCCCGATGATTGCGATCAACGGTACCGCTCCGTTCCACCAGCTGAACGAGAATTGCCGAAGCCCCGTGCCGGTCGAGTTTCCCGCGCCCGTGCCCGCGTCCTCCGGCACGTTAATCGCGGCGCCACCGAGCCCCCGTACCTGGTACGCGGTCTCGGCCGCGCCCCCTTCGCCGTTGTAATCGATCTTCAGTTCGACACTGCGATTGGTGCCGTCTTCAATCGGCCGCGGCGTTCGATAGGTCAGCGAATACTCCGTCGCGATCGAATGGCCGATTTCGCGCACCAGCGACGGGAAGCGGCTTTGTTCCGTGATGATATTGTACGAACGGCCGTGCGTCGCATCAACGATTTCCTGGTACTCGGGCGCGATGAACGGCGGCGGAACCACCCCATACAGAGTGAGCCCATTCTTCTTGAGCATGCCGGCGACTTTGGCGCCCGTCAGATCCGTCACCTGCACGCCGCGAGCATGATGGTCCCAGAAGGCCTGATCGTGCGACGTGTCGGCCGAGCTGTCGCCGTCATGATGAGGCGGCGCGTCGGTGACGATAATGATGATGCCTTCGGCCTCGGGGCGGAATGGAAACTTCGCCGCATAGGCAAGCGCGTCGAGCTGATCCTCGGGGATGTCGCCGCCGCCGCCGGCGTGCAGGCTGCCCACCCACTCGCTGAACTGCTTGACGTCCGAAGTAAACGAGTTGCGATAGGCGCAGTTGCAGTCGGGGTATGCCGAAACCACGTAGTCCTCGAACGTCACCAGTCCGAGCCGGTAGTCGCGGCTGTTGGACTGCAGGTCCTGCGCAAACGC
The DNA here is from genome assembly GCA_937889395.1 of uncultured Pseudomonadota bacterium. GTDB lineage: Bacteria > Desulfobacterota > Binatia > Binatales > Binataceae > Binatus. Next base: position 1,276 of record CALAOW010000067.1, read on the forward strand.
GATCACGTTTTGCTTGACCGCGTCGACGTAGGGCTGCATCGACTCCGTCACGTCCATCACGAACACGATATCGACGGGACGGCCCTGACCGACTCCGCGAAAATCGAGGATCTTGGCTTCCTTGCCGTCTTCAAATACTTTCACGTTGTCGGGACGAAGGTTGCCGACCGGATTGCCGTTCTGATCGGTCAGACCGAAGTCGAGCTGCACGCCGCCGTCGGTGTCGAAATGCTCGAGGCCCGGATTTCCGGTCGTGATTTTCAAACTCGCATCCGCCGCGGTCACTCGAACCCCGAAGCAGAGCAGAAAGAAAAGTGCGAATAGACCGCAGCAGGCGTTTCGATTCGACAAGTTCATCGCTGGGATTGATTCTCCAGATCGGGAAGGCGATCAGTCAAGCTCCGTGATCCATTTGACGTTCAGGCAAGCGATTGTATTCTTGCCTTTGCAACCCGGTTAGGTTATCCCAAACGGTGACCCAATTCTTCTTCGATGGATTCCGTGTGAAAGATTCTTTTGTGCATCGCACTGCTCGCGGCCTGATAGTGCCTTTCGTCATCGTGATTTGCGTGCTGCTGGCCGGTGTCGGGTCGGCCCGGGCCGCCAAAAATGCGCTGGTCGAGGTAGGATTTGTGGGCGTCCCGCCGCCGAACTTTCAGAACGTTCTTCTCAATGTTCGGTCGGTTCGCATCAATCCCCATGCGAGCGCGGCCCCCGGCAATAAGAGCTGGAACAACATTCCGGTGCCTCCGGGGATTGGAGGCTCCGGCCGGAGCGCGGATCTGCAGATCGATCTCAACACTTCGCAGAACGTACCCCAGCTCTTCAACATTGCCGGTGTGCAGCCCGGCACCTACAGCATTGCCGAGCTCCTCCTCGATCCGGACAATCCCGGCACGTTGGTCCCCAACTGTCCGCTTGCGCCGACGCTCGGCAACGGCAACGACGGATGCATCAATTACCCCATCCAGTTGGCTGCCGGCCATAGCGTCATCAGCGTAACGAACACCGGTCCCGGCGGGCTGATCCAGCCGGGAACCGGGAAACTGACGGAGCTGGTCCTTCAAGTGTCGATGACGATCATTCAGGCGCCTACGACACTCGGCGGTGCGTACACGGTAGCGGTCACGTTGGCGTCGCCGCCCACGAATCCGGTCGAGCTGGGCGTCGTCAAAGGGTCCGTGAGTGTCAAAACAGGTTCGGGCTCGGGGACTTCGCCGACGGGAAAGGTCCGCAAGTTGGCGGTGACAGCCGAAGCGATCGGAACCAATACCGCTATCGCGAGCGCTCCGGTCAAAAACGGGAAGTTTACCCTGGAGCTTCCGGCGGCCGGCGGCCCGGCGGCGCCTGGGTTTGGAACGCTCTATGACCTCGCGGTGGCCGGCGGATTAAATACCTACGCCGCAGAACGGTTGCTGCCGCTATACCCGGGACAATCGATAACCGCTGATTTCAATGGTTCAAATAGCCTCACCGGGAGCCAGACGCTTGGCAATATCACGGGTACGATCACCGACAATTGCGTCGCGACAAAACCGATTGTCGGAGCGACGCTGCAGTTGCTGATTCCGCCCGATAGCAACCCGACGGCTAACTGCTTCCCGTCAGAGACCTCCCCCGAATCCTTCCTCGAATGCGTCGCCGTCGCGACGGCAAACACCGACAACACAGGCTACTTTCCGCCGCCCGGTACGCTCAAGGTCCCCGCTGAGTTCGCCAACGTTCCGATCGGGAAGAAAAAAGCGCCCTATGTGTATGTGATGGAGGTCTCGGCGCCGGGTTACGACAATCTATTCGTCTACGCAATTCCGGGCACGAACAAGAAAGATGGCACTTGCAGCACCGATGGCACTACTTTCACCGCGTGTAAGCTCGCGCTGAACACCGGATACGTCAGCGGCACTATCCCGATAGAACCGCCAATTTCGGGGCAGACCACTCTGGTCCAGGTATTCGCCGAGGACACCGGAACCAACAATATTGAAAGCGCGCTCCCCGCGCCGATTATCGTCAGGAGCTCGAACCCCGGCACGGTCGGCTTTACGCTTAACGTTCCGACTAAGCCGATTTCACCGGCCACCGTCAGAACGTTCGATCTGTTCGCGACGACGATCGATCTTTATCACGGTGTCACCGATCCATATCAGGGCCACACCATCGCTGTGCTGTCAGACGTTACGGGTCCGGCAGAACCGTCCGGGCATGTGTGCAATACCGTGGAGGCGCCTTTCGCCCAAACGATCACCTGCATCGGTCACGGCAGCATCACTGCTGGTCCAGCAGGCGTCGCCAACGCCGACCTCGGCACCTCGGTGGTCTTGTCGAAAGGAAACGTGCAGATAACGAATACTCCCGTGCAGAATCAGTCGGCAAATTCCAATCCACTCAACAGTTACTCCTTCTGCATTCCTGCCGACACTTACCAGGTACAAAGGCTGCAACTGCCGGTGCCCAGTCCCGATGCGACGCCGTCGGTGGCGCCTACGCCCTTCCTTGACGGCAGCCCTGTGACCGTCACGATTCCGCCGGCGCCGCTAGTCCACGGCCCGACTGCATCTCCGACGCCAACGATCAAGTGCCCCACCACCTGCGAGAATTCCGACGGCTCATGCCCCGGCATCTGCAACGACGTAATCCAGCCGCTGTGATCGCGACGGCAAACCGGGCGATGCGGCATCTCGTGCGAACTTTGTCGATGAGCGCGCTCGGCGCCGCGATGGCCTTTTCAGTCGCGGCCTGCAACAACCAGACTGGATTTTCCGGCAGCGTCGGTAATACGCCCAACGGCCCGCGGCTGGCTTCGTACGAGATTCTCGGCACCGTCGGCACGCCATTTACCGCGACCGTGTCGGACTCGCGATCGTCGTGGACGCTTCAGGGCAACGTTCCGCTTAGCATCGTAATCTGCAACAACAACCTGCCGGCCGCGATCGTCGCGACCAAAACCACCAGCAACAGCAACCTGCTGAGTCTCGAAATAGTCATCGGCACCCACGTGGCCGATCTCCAGTCCACCAGCGCACCTTTTGGCACCGTGTCGGTGCAGGCCGGAGGTCCCCTCAGCTCGATCGCATCGCCGGCGTCCCCGGACCTGCGGATTTTCGCCGCCGGTCCCCTCAATCAGCGCTACACGGCAATGGTCGAGGACATCACCACTGGATTCGTGATCGGAGCACGCGCGCCGACGTTGATCCTGTTCGACAGCCCGAACGGAAAGGTGGACGCCACCTTTTTCGGAGGTCAGGATTACCCCACTTTCCGTCTCAACATGACGCTCAACGGCGTCGTGGTGGCAACCGTCGTTCACGGCCCCAACGCGACGATTCGAGAGCCATGACTCGCGCGCACTGTTAAGTCAGCGCCCGCGGTAGCTGCGCAATTCGCGCGCATAGCTGCCGATACGTCGAAGCCGCGCTCGATCGTCCCGGTTCGTTTGACAGCCTCCCGCATTCGTCATAGTTAGCCTCTGTAACAAGTGAGCGAGCCATTCGAAAACGCGCCTAGACCTTCCCGCCTCTGAAATCATTCTATGAATTCGCAGCTCGTACGCCGGGTCCTGTTGGTAGTGGCGATCATTGTCGCCGCCGCCGCCGCGATTCCCGGTTTTCACTACTATCGCTACATCGAAAGCCACGTCAGCACCGACGACGCCTACGTCGACGGCACTGTCGCGCTGGTTTCCTCGCGGGTTGCCGGCACCGTCACCAACGTTTATGTCGAGGACAACTGGACGGTTAAGGAAGGCCAGTTGTTGTTGACGCTGGACCCGCGCGACTTCGACGTCCGTGTCGAGCAGGCCCAGGCTCAGCTCGAGCGCGCCAGGCAATCCGTCGACGGGCTCTACGCGATGGTCGATGCGGCGCGGTCGGGTGTGTCGCTCACCGTGTCGCAACGCAAGCAGGCGCAAATCGATTTCGAGCGCGCCAAGGCATTGAAGGAACAAGGCGTCGTCTCCATCCAGCAATACGATCAGGCCAACACCGGACTGCGCGTCGCGATCGCCGGTGAAGCGCTCGCGGAGCATCAATTGACGCAGGCCCAGGCCGCCCTCGGATCTCCCAACGACGACCATTCGCGCTACGCACGCCCGGTCGTCAAGCAGGCCGAAGCCGCTCTGGAAGCCGCCAGACTCGATCTCGACTACACCAAACTGACCGCGCCGTTCGCGGGCATCGTGACTCATAAGACCGCCCACGTTGGCAATCGCGTCCAGGTCGGAGAGCCTCTGCTGGCAATCGTCCCGCTGGGCAAGCTCTACCTCACGGCCAACTTCAAGGAGACCCAGCTCACCGACGTGCGCGTCGGTCAAAAGGCGGAGATCGTCGCCGACATCTATCCCAACTACACCTACAATGGACACGTCGATTCGATCAGCATGGGTACCGGCGCGGCCTTCTCGCTGCTGCCGCCCGAGAACGCGACCGGCAACTGGGTCAAGGTCGTGCAGCGCGTGCCGATCAAGATTGTTATCGAAGGGCCCGAGCCTCAGGACAAACCGCTGCGGCTGGGACTGTCGGTCGAAGTTGCGATCGATCTCGGCGATCGCAGCGGACCCTTGCTCTCGTCGATCGTGCAGCAGCGTTTCCAGAAAGACGGCCAGACTCTCCCCAACGAGACGCTCAAGATGGCGCCGAGGCCCCGGACGCCGGCTGAACCGCCGCCGCACACCGGAACCCAGCAACATTTTCTGCCTCGC
>CALAOW010000068.1 GCA_937889395.1 uncultured Pseudomonadota bacterium
CAGCGGCGGCATCAGAAGATTATCGAGGAGTCGCCGGCGCCCGGACTTACCGGCGAGATGCGAGCGAAAATAATCGACGCAGCGCTAAAACTCGCGCGCGCGGCGCACTACACCAACGCGGGCACCGCGGAGTTTCTGGTCGAGGGCGACAACTTTTACTTCCTCGAAGTCAATGCGCGCCTGCAAGTCGAGCATCCCGTGACCGAGATGCGTTTTGGGTGCGACCTGGTATGCGAGCAATTGCGGATCGCGTCGGGCGGCAAGGTGCCGGAGCCCGCGGCCCCGCGCGGCGCGGCGATCGAATGCCGAATCAACGCCGAGGATCCCGAGCATGACTTCCGTCCCGCGACGGGAACCGTGCTTCATCTGAGCGTCCCTGGCGGACCGGGCGTGCGCTTCGACTCGCATCTGGCGCGCGGCGCTGAAGTGACGCCATGGTACGACGGTCTGCTCGGCAAGCTGGTTTGCTACGGCGCCAATCGCGAGGAGGCGCGCGGCAGGCTGGTCAATGCGCTCGACGAATTCGCTTTGCTTGGCGTGATGAACAACGCCGCCTACCTGCGCGATATCGTAGCGAGCGCGCAATTTCGCGACGCGAAACTCTCGACGCACTTCATCGACTCATTCTTTTCAGGGTGGGAGATCGGCAAGTCTGAAATCGATGCGGCAATTGTCGCGGCGGCGATCACCGCCGGCGGCGCGATGGGCGACGGGACGTCAGAGGACGCAGCGCCGCGAGCTGGTGCTGAACGTCGCTCGCCGTGGGAAGGCCTGAAAAACTTCGAGCTGTGGGGATCGCAGCGATGAAACTCACGCGCGCGGGCGACTTGCGCGAGATCGACGCCGAGGTGATCTCGCGCGACGGCAGCACGATTCGCGTCCGCATCGGAGACCGGGAACTCGCCGCGGAGTTCACGCCGAACGCGGATGGGGGCGGGATTCTTGCGATCGGCGGGCGGCGCTACCCGGTCTTCGTCGCGCGGCGAAAGGATTCGATACTCGTTTCGGTCGGGCCGGCGTCTTTCGAGTTCAAGCCCGCCGAAGCGGCTTCCCGGCGCCGCGCGCGCGGGCTCGCCGCGGCAGAAATCACCGCGCCGATGCCCGGCAAGGTGCTCAAGGTGCTGGTGCGCGATGGCGACCTCGTCGAGGCCGGGCAGCCGCTCGTCGTGATCGAAGCAATGAAAATGGAAACGACGCTCGCCGCCGAGAGCGCGGCGCTGGTGAAGCATGTTCGCGTCGAGGAGGGCCAGATGGTCGATCACGGCGCGGTGCTGATCGAGCTTAGTCCGTCTCCGGCTTCTTCAGTTCGCGAATCCGCGCCTCGAGTTGGGTGATCCAATCCTCGAAATCGCCGTCGCGCTCGACGACTATCTCCAACTTGCCGCCTTTCAAAATCGAGACGCGCCCCGGATGCTCGGTGCGCAGCGGAATCACAACCGCCTCGCGCGAAATTTCCATCGGATCGATCACCGCGAAGATTCTTTCAATTTCCTTCAGTGTGACGGCCTTGGGCATGAGCGCGCCTCGTGTTTTCGTTGAGTACGTCTTTACTTAAATCGCCGGCGTCGTAAGCTCAAGGCGCCGGCATTATATCGTGCGGCGGAGGATCGCGTGTTTGGCACAATCAAGAAGGTAGTCAAGGACAAGGGCTTCGGCTTCATCATCGCGGACGACGGCGGCGACGAAGTTTTCTTTCATCGATCGGCGCTGTCGCCCAAGGTCTATTTCGACGACCTGCGCGAGGGCAATGAAGTTCAGTTCGACGTCCGTCCGGGCGAGAAGGGCCGTCAGGCATTCAACCTGCGCCTGCGGTAACTCCGCAACTGACCTGGAAGGCGCCGCTCATCGCGTCAGAGCGAACCAGCGCTTCATCAGTCCCGCGACGAATGGCGTGAGCCGCGTGCGCGTGTAGAGTCCTGCGGCGCGGCGGATCGCGTCGGCCTGCGTCGGGTATGGATGGATCACGTCACCGAGGCGGCCCAATCCGATCCCCGCGGCGATCGCGGTCGTGAGTTCCGAGATAATTTCACCCGCGTGGCTCGCGACCACCGTCGCACCGACGATCCGATCGCTCCGCTGGCGGACGTGCACCTTCACGAAGCCGTCGGCTTCTCCGTCCAGCACCGCGCGATCGACCTCGGCCAGTTCCTGCGTATAGGTCGCGATCGCGATTCCGCGCTCTTTCGCCTCGGCTTCGTATAGTCCTACGTGTGCTATTTCAGGATCGGTGTAGGTACACCATGGAATAGTCAGTCGGCTCGCGCGCTGGCGCCCGAAGAATAGTGCGTTGCGGAGTATGATTCGCGCGTGCGCGTCGGCCATGTGAGTAAACTTGTATGGCGATGCGACGTCGCCGGCCGCGTACACCATCGGATTCGTCGTGCGCAGGTAGTCATCGACCTTCACGCCATTTTGCCTGTCGTATTCGATCATCGCGGCTTCGAGATTCAACCCTTCCACTGCGGGGACTCGGCCGACGCCGATCAAAATCTCGTCGGCGATAATTTCGCGGCTGACGCCGTTGCGTTCGGTCGCGATTATTTTTTCATTGCCGCGCGACTCGACGCCGGAAATCCTGCATCCGGTGATTATTTCCACGCCGTCGCGGACAATGGCGTGCTCGACCCGCTCTGCGGCGTCGCGATCCTCGCGAATCAGGATTTGCGGGGCAACTTCGAGGATGGTGACCTGCGCGCCGAATCGTGCAAACGTCTGCGCAAGTTCGCATCCGATCGGTCCGGCGCCAATCACGGCAATTCGCCGCGGCAACTCGGTCAGCGAAAAAACCGTCTCGTTGGTCAGATAGCCGGCCTCTGCAAGACCCGGTATCGGGATCGCGGCGGCGCGCGCTCCCGTGGCGATCGCGGCCTTCTTGAAACGGAGCTTCCTGCCATCCACCTCTACGCAGTCAGGCCCGACAAAACGTCCGTCCCCGATAAACACGTCGACGCCCAAAGAGCGAAATCGATTGGCAGAGTCGGTCGGGCTGAGTTCGGCGCGCAGCTTGCGCATCCGCTCCATCACGGCCTGAAAATTTACCCGCACACCCGCCGGGACCTCGACGCCGAAGCGGCCCGCGTCACGAACCGCCGCGGCCGCTCGCGCCGAGCGGACGAGCGCCTTGGAGGGGACGCATCCGAAGTTTAGGCAATCGCCGCCCATCAGGTCGCGCTCGACGAGCGCGACCGTCGCACCCAAAATGGCGGCGCCGGCAGCGATCACGAGACCCGCGGTCCCGGCTCCGATCACCACCATGTTGTAGCGACGCGCGGGTTCGGGGTTGATCCATCCGGCGGGATGCAGATTTTCAGTCAGCGCGAGGTTGTAAGCGTCGAGCGGCTCATGCTTCAGCGCGTGCGATCCCATCGATGTGTCCCCTGGCTCAAGTCTTTTCGCGCAGCGCCCGCGCGCCGATTCGCGCTGCGTACACTGCGGCCGCGACTGTCGCGACGAATCCCACTGCGCTGAGCGCCCATCCAGCGGGCGTGCGCCTGGCGCTGCCCCCGGCCGCGCGCGCGAGGTCGCCGCTCAGCGAGCCGATATACACGTAGAGAATTGTGCCGGGAATCATCCCGGCCCACGACGCAAGAAAGTAGTCGCGCAGAGTCACGCGCGTCAGCCCGTAGGCATAGTTGAGCAGGTTGAATGGAAACACCGGCGACAGCCGCGTCAGGACAACTATCTTCCATCCTTCTATCCCGACCGCTTCGTCGATCGCTTTGAACTTCGCGTTGCCTTCGAGTCTTGCGCTCACCCAGTCGCGCGCAAGGTAACGGCCCACCAGAAAAGCCGCCGTGGCGCCGAGCGTCGCGGCGATCGAAACGTAGATCGATCCGCGCACCACGCCGAAAATCACGCCGCCGCCAATCGTGAGGATCGACCCCGGAACAAACGCGACGCACGCCGCGATGTAGATTGCGATGAACGCGACCGGCGCCAGCGCACCCAGCCCGGCAATCCAGTCAAGCGCGTTCGTCAGCCACGGTCCGGCGCCGATGCGATGCGCACCGTAGAGGATCGCGATTGCGGCCGCGGCGATCAGTAGAATTGTCGGGCGAAGCAAACCGGCTGCTCGGCTGGACGCGGTGGTCATCTTGAGGTTCCGGGATTGGTAGCTCGCCGGGCGGGCAATTTTTTCGTTTCCACCGCGAGCATCGCGGACTGCTTATAATGCCACCCGGGATTGTGTAATCCTAATCCGCATGTCGGTCCACGATCACAAAAGACACGCGCGCGCAAATCTCAAGGTCGGCGTCATCACCGCCAGCGATTCGCGCAGCCCGGAAACTGACGAGAGCGGCAAGCTCATCCGCACTTTGCTCGAGGCAGCCGGTCACCTGGTGGCCTACTACGAAATCATCCCCGACGACGGTGAGAGGATTTCCGCTGCGCTGGTCAATAATTTGCCGAATCTCGACGCGATTATCGTCAACGGCGGCACCGGTATTACCGCGCGCGACGGCACCACCGAAGTCGTGAAGTCGGTAATCGACAAGGAGCTCGAAGGCTTCGGCGAACTGTTCCGGATGCTTTCGTTTCAGGAAATCGGAGCGGCCGCGATGATGAGCGGCGCTGTTGCCGGAGTGCGCCATGGCAAGTTCGTGGCTGCGATTCCCGGTTCCCCCGACGCCTGCCGGCTTGCGATGGAGAAGCTGCTGATCCCCGAGCTCGGGCACATCACTTATCTGCTCAGTCTATGAACCAGTGAACAAGTTCACGATCAAACTGTTCGCGACGCTTCGCGAGCGGGCGCATGCTGCCGAGCTGACGCGCGAATTTCCCGACGGCACAACCGTCGGCGAGATCTGGAGGCATCTGGTCGGCGAATTTCCCGCGCTCGGCGGGCATCACAACTCCGTAGGCTTCGCCGTCAACCAGGAATATGTCGACGAAAGCTTCAAGCCGCGGATGGGCGACGAGATTGCCTTTATTCCACCCGTCAGCGGCGGCACGGACACGCCCGCGTACGTCGGCAAAATCACCATCGCCCGCCATCCGATCGACTTAGCCGCCCTCGAACGCGAAGTTGCCGACCCTGCGGCCGGGGCAATCGTATCGTTCACCGGCACCACTCGCCGCGACAACGCAGGCCGGGTCGTGATTCGCCTCGAGTACGAAGCCTACGAGCCGATGGCGCTATCCGAGATGCGCAAGCTCGCGGCCGAGGCCGGCGCGCGATGGAAAATCGTGCGCATCGCGATCGCGCATCGCATCGGCGTCGTCGAAATAGGCGAGACATCGGTGGCGATTGCGGTCTCGGCGGCGCATCGCGCAGAGGCGTTCGAGGCTTGCAGATTCGCGATCGACCGCCTGAAAGAAATCGTACCGATTTGGAAAAAAGAGCATTTCGAAGGCGGCGAGGTATGGATCGGCTGCCAAACCTCGCATCCACCGGCCCTTGAATAGAAACCTCGCCGCGTCGCAGAACCCTCACCTGCCGTGTGTCTGTGACACCTCCCGTGAAATAACGGGCGAGGGATCAGAGCGTCATTGACCGGGCGGACAGTTACCAGTTACAAACGTAAGATGGCGTTGGGCGAAACATCGGTCGAAAAAATCATCCTGGCTGAGCCGCGCGGCTTCTGCGCCGGCGTCGATCGCGCGGTCGAGGCGGTCCGCAGCGCGCTGCGCTCCTACGGCCGCCCGCTCTACGTGCGCCATCAGATCGTCCACAACCGCTTCGTTCTCGAAGCGCTCGAAAAAGAAGGCGCGATTTTTGTCGAGAGCCTCGACAAGGTTCCCGCCGGCCAGCGCGTGATCTTCAGCGCTCATGGCGTCGCGCCCAGCGAATGGGACCGCGCCAAGGATCGCGCTCTGCGCGTTATCGACGCCACCTGCCCGCTCGTCACCAAGGTCCATCTCGAAGTCCAGAAGTACGACGACGAGGGCCGCACCGTGATCCTCATCGGCCACGCCGGCCACGAGGAAGTGAAGGGCACGCTGGGCGTCGCGCCCGGCAAGGTGGTGCTGGTCGGCAGCGTGAGCGAGGCGCGCACCGTCAAAGTCGAGAATCCCGAGCGCATCGCGGCTGTCACGCAGACCACGCTCAGCGTCGACGACACCCGCGAGATCATGGAGGCGCTCAAGGAACGGTTCCCCTCGATGCAGGAACCCAGGACCGACGACATCTGCTACGCGACCCAGAACCGCCAGAACGCGGTCAAGGAACTGGTGCAGGTCAGCGATGCGGTCCTGGTGGTCGGCTCGAAGCAGAGTTCGAATGCGAACCGGCTGGTCGAGGTCGCGCGGATGCGCGGGGCGCGCGCGTTCCTGGTCGATTCGATCGCCGACGTCGAGCCCGCGATGCTCGACGGTGTGCGCGCGCTCGGCCTGACCGCCAGCGCGTCCTCTCCCGAGTGGCTGGTCGAGGAAATTATCGGTGCGTTCGCCCGCTCGGGCGCCGAAGTCGAGCTGCTCAGCGTCGCCAAGGAGCGGGTGCATTTCCCGCTCCCGATGCCCGCCGACTGAGCCGCGCGGCGATTCCCGCCAGGCATCTGCGCACGCACGCCCGTTGCATTTCGCCTTGACAATTCCGCGCGATTGCTTGCAGACTCATCCGGATTTCGCCAAACCCTGAGAGGAATATTCTGATGCGAACAGCTATCGTGCGCGCGCTGGTACTGCCCGTCCTGCTGGCCATCCCGTTCGTCAGCGGATGCCAGTCCGAGGCGAAGCGTCATCTGTACAAAGCTGAAGATCTGTTCGAAAAACGCGATCTCGACGGCGCCAAAAAAGAACTCGCGCTGTCGATAAAGGCCGACCCCACCAACCTCGACGCGCACAAGTCTCTCGCGCATATAGATGAAGCGCTCGGCGATGACGAAGGCGCCGCGCGCGAGTACGAGGCAGCCTCGGCGCTCGATCCCGCCGATCAGAAACTCCTCGACAAGGCTCGGCTCTACAAGCAGCTCGAGAGCATGGCGAATTCTTCAGGCAAATCGCTCGATGACATCAAGGCGGGCAAGGTCGAGGGCGGCGTCCGCGGTCTCAAGGACATCATGCTCACCACCAGGATTCCGGCGGCCCGTCAAAAAGCGGTGCACGCGCTCGCCGATGCGATCCCGATCATCGAAAAAATCGGCGACCGGCAGGCGCAGGACAAAAAGTATGCCGACGCCATCAATACCTATGAGCAGGGCATTCGGGCCGCGATGCTCCTGGCCAAGGCGCACAAGATGGAGATGCTAGGGCCCGACGCGGACCCGATGATGCACAAGATCAACCAAGCCGCCAAGGCCGCCGGCACCCCCGACGCGGCGTTCAAGCTGTTCAATGACGTGATCGGCGATTATCCCGACGACAAGGTCGCCAACCTCGAATTGGCGCAGGTCTATCTGAGCAAGACTCCGCCCGACTATGACACTGCCGCCGATCTGGAAGAGCGCGGCGGCGCGCCCGACGACGAGGTTCGCAAACTCCGCGACCAGGCCAAGAAGCATCGCAAGTGAGATGAGCTAGAGTCGCAATCGAGGCCCGATGCGCCGGCGCGGCTATATCGCGGTCGAAGGCCCCATCGGGGTTGGCAAAACGAGCCTCGCGCAGGCGCTCGCCCGCGAGCTGGGTGCGCGCCTGATGCTCGAGGATGCCGACAACAACCCGTTCCTGCCCCGCTTCTACCAGGATCCCGACAAGTACGCGTTTCCCGCGCAGCTTTATTTCCTGCTCACCCGCCACAACCAGCAGCGCGAGCTCAAGCAGCAGGATCTCTTCACGCACGCCACCGTCGCCGACTATCTCTTCGCCAAGGATAAAATCTTCGCCGCGCTGAATCTCGTCCCCGACGAGCTCAAGCTCTACGACAACGTGTACAAGCTGCTCGACGCCGAGATCGCCCGCCCCGACCTCGTCGTTTACGTGCGCGCCACCATCGAGGTGCTGGCCGAGCGGCTGCGCAAGCGCAATCGTGATTTCGAGCGCCACATCAGCTTCGACTACCTCGAGCGCGTATCATCGGCCTACCGCGATTTCTTTTTCTACTACGACGAGGCGCCGCTGCTGGTCGTCGATACTTCGGACCTCGACTTCGTCGCCAATCCCGAAGACCTCGGCGAGCTGATTCGCGAGATCGATCGCGCCGGCGCCGGCACTCAATACTTCGTCCCGCGCAAAAGCTGACGCGGCTTCCATTTGGAAATCGCCGCTACTGCCGCCCCTTGGATGACGCTCATCAGGACACGCGCTTGCGCGCGCGAGATCCTTCGCTTCGCTCAGGATGACACAAAGCAGCGAGCGACCGCTCGTGTCATTCTGAGCTGCTGCAGCGAAGAATCTCGACGGACAACGAAAACTCCTGCGTCCGGCATCGGTAACGCGTCCCCGCCCCTACGCGTCGCTGTCCTTGAACGCGATCTCGATATTGTCAGCCAGCTTGAAGTCCTTTCCGGTCACTCCGCCCTCGCTATGCGTCGAGCATGAAAACGTGACCCGCGTGTAGTTGATCGCAATGTCGGGATGATGGTCGGCGGCCTCGGCGATCTCGGCGACCTTCTGCACGAACTCGATGCCACGCAGATACTCCTTGAACTTGAACGTCTTGCCGATGGCGTTGTTCTTGTACTCCCATCCGGGGAGCGCCTTGAGCTTCTCCGCGATCTGCTCCGCGCTGAGCTTCGCCATTCTGGGATCCTCCGCATGCCGCCGTCCGCGACTGTCGACTCCTGCCGGTTCCCATCCTAGTCCCGCGCATTCCAATCGCAAATGACGCAGCGTTATCCCCTCGCGCGCGCCTGTGGTAATAAATGGCGCAAGCGCCTTGAATTCACCGGGGGAACCAACGATGGCGAATAAATACGTTACCGACGAAGCTCGAAAACAGATCGGCAAAGTCTCCGAACCGCGGACTTACGAAGTCGAGCGCGGCGCGATTCGCCGCTTCGCCGAGGCGATCGAAGATCCCAATCCGCTCTTCAACAGTGAACACGACGCGCGCAAGACCCGCTTCGGCGCCATGATCGCGCCGCCCACCTTCTGCCGCTCGATGGGCGCGCCGATCCCCAACATCAGGCTCGACATGCCGGCCTTGCGCGGCCTCGATGGCGGCTCGGATTGGGAGTACTTCGTGCCGATTCGCGCCGGCGACCGCATCACCGTGCAGTCCAGGCTCGTCGATTTGCGCGAGGCCGCCGGCCGCCTCGGCCCGATGGTCTTCACGGTCGTCGAGACCACTTACACCAACCAGTTCGGCGAGGTCTGCGTCATTCAACGCTCGACCGGAATCCGCTACTAGAGTTAATCGAAAGGATGCCCACGATGGCGAAGCAAATTTATTTCGAAGATGTCGACGTCGGCACTGAGGTCGGTCCGCTCGAAAAAAATCCTACCACCCAGCAGCTCGTCAGGTACGCCGGCGCCTCCGGCGACTTCTATCAAATCCACTACGACAAGGATTTCGCGCTTGGCAACGGTCTCCCTGGCGTCATCCTGCACGGCGCGTTGAAGAACGCATTCCTCGGCCACCTGATGACCGACTTTGCCGGCGAGCATGGATGGCTGCGCAAGCTCGGCGTGCAGTACCGCGGGATGGATCAGCCCGGCGCCAAGGTCGTCGCGCGCGGCAAGGTCTCCAAAAAATACACTGAAGGCGGCCATCACATGGTCGATTGCGAAATCTGGCTCGAGAACGCCAACGGCGAAAAGACCACCCCCGGCTCCGCCACCGTCATTCTGCCCTCGCGCGCCGAGAGCTGACGAGGTAAACGCGATGCCGATCCGGCGCCAGTTCCCGCCGCGATCGCTGGACGCCGCCGCCCTCATCGAGGGCCGCGTCGATCCGCATTACACCAAGGTGTTGCTGCGGCTGCTCGCCGCGCACGCGATGGCCGAGAAACTCACTGCGCTCGGCTACCAGCGCGCGCTCGCGACGCTCGACAACCCCGCGCTGCTTCCCACTGTCGAGAAAAATTTCGCCGAAGAAAAAAAACACGCGCGGCTTATCTACGACGCGCTCGAAGAACTCGGAGTTTCCCAGCAAGCCGCCGACCGCTCGATGGTTTCCGTGCTCAAGGCGCCGTCCTTCGATGCGCCAAGTTACTTTGCCGCCAAGGCCGCCGGCGAACTCGACCTCCTGATGGCGTCGCTCAGCCTCGACACCACCGGCCTCATCATGATCGGCGAGAACTACCGGGATTCCAGCTACGCGCCGCATGCGCGCGCCGCTGAAATAATTCTCGACGAGGAAGCCGATCATGAAATCTTCGCCTCGCGGCAGCTTGGCGATGCCGTCGAGCGCTTCGGCGTCAAGTCGGTCAACACCGCGCTGCGCCGATGGATTCCGCGCGCGGTGAATTTTTTCGGCCCGCCCGGCACCGGCTTCACCTACGACTGCATTCGCTACGGTCTGAAATCGCGCGATAACGAAGAACTGGCCGAGTTGTACGTAACGATGCTGTCGCGGCGCTGCGAGCAGCTAGGCCTCGACATGCCTGCACTCACAGCCACCTACCCCCACTCCCTCGCCTGAACCTGCGCCGCTTAGGATTTTGCCCATACCTGCAACAATAATGAGGGACAAAGGATGATTCGTACGCTGACAGGAATCCTCGCAGGCGCCGTTTGCATGATGCTCGCCGGATGTGGCGCGCAGGGCGAAGCGTATCAGCCGATGGCGACTCCCGCGTCCCGGAGCGTCATTTACATTTACCGGCCGTACAAGGTTCTCAGTTTGGAGGCAACTCCGATGATCACCTGCGGGCATGAGAGTATTGATTTGGAACCAGGTGGCTATTACGCGTTCGCCGAGGACAGCGGACCGGTGATTTGCGCGGCCGCGACCGACACAAAGACGCAGTACAAGTTCGATGCGCGCGCGGGCGAGCAATACTTCATCAAGGAGGATGTCGATCCCGTCGGTCTCGGCAGCCATGTGCGATTCAGCTTGATGAATGCCGCGGTGGGGGAGGACGAAATCAAGGAATGCAGCCGCCAGGGAATCAAGCAGTGAATCCTGCCGCACGGTCGCATCGTCGAGGAGTCGTGTTCGTTTCGGTCGCGAGGGTTCGGGCTGGCGCCGATTGTAGCGGCAGCGACAGCTATTTTTTCGCGAGATACGCCATCCCGATGCGGGCCGGCGTGAGATTTATTCCGAACTCATCGAGCAGCGGCTTGATGTCGCACGCATTGTCGGCGGTGACGAAGGTGACCGCATCGCGCGACAGGATGGGCCTGGGCAGCTTTTCCAGCAGGCCGCCGATCGTGCGCATGACGGCTTCCGGAATATGAAACAGCGGGCGGCGATGTCCGCTCGCGTCCATGATGATCCGCATCATCTCGTCGAACGTCATTAGCTCCGGCCCGCCGATTTCGTAAGTTCCGTTACGGCCGCGCCCCGACACCGCGAGCATCACGCACGCGGCGAGATCATCGACGAGTACCGGCTGAATTTTCTGCCGCCCGGTGCCGGGCACGCCGAAGACCGGCGCGAAACGGATCGCGCGGGCGAGACCGTTTACGACTTTGTCCTCCGGTCCGTACACCAGCGAGGGACGGAAGATGGTGTAGGCCAGGCCCGACTCGCGGATCGCGCGCTCGGCGCGGCCTTTGGCGCGAAAGCCGGGATGGGTGCTGTTCTCGTCGGCAGCGGCGCCGCTGATGTAGATGAATTGCTGCACACCGGCCTGCTTCGCCGCGTCGATTAGCGCAACCGTGCCGGCGTAGTCGATTCGCTCAAAGGTGAGGCCGCGGCGCGGATTTTCGACCGGATAGCCATCGAACTGGATCGCATCGACAATCGTGTCCGCGCCCTGGAGCGCATCCTTGAGCGACGCAGGCTGTCCGATATCTGCGCGGACAAACTCGACGCCGGGTATATCGAGCCGCGCGCGCGCCGCCTCGGGATTTCGCGTGAGCACGCGAAGCCTGATTTCGCCCGAAGCGAGCAGGCGCCGCGCGATCGCGCGACCGATGAATCCCGAGCCGCCCGCCAGAGTGACGGTTTTTGCGTCCATTTGTTCGACCCTGGACTAGTGTTGCTTTAGATGGGTTCGACGAGTGACGGGGCGCGGCGTCCGGCGGCGGCGGATCCGCTTCAACGGATGCAGTTTGGCAGTCGGTTTCTCCGCGGGGACTGCGTCGATGAGCGGCGTCAGCGAGAAGCGCGAGACTTCCGGCGGGCAGTTGATGCGGATCCTGAGCCAAAACGTGCCCAGACCGCGATTGGTGTAGATGTAAAAGTCTTCGTAGCGGTTCAGGCCCGAGTAGAACTCTTTGCCGATGCGCAGGATCGATTTGAGCGGCGATCCATAAAACGGAATTCGCACGACGCCGCCATGCGTGTGGCCGGAGAGCATCACGCCCGGCTTCAGATGGCGCGTGTACAGCGCAGTGTCGGGATTGTGCGCGAGGACGATCGTGCAGTCATCGCGCTTGACGTCGCCAAACGCGCGCGCAGGCTCCGCGCGCCGCGACCACAGATCGTCAATGCCGACGACTACGAGTTTCTCGTTGCGCAGCAAGAGCCGGCGGCTGTCGTTGGCGAGCACGTCGGCGCCGGCGCGCTTGAGTGCATCGGTGATCCGCTCGGCCGACGACCAGTGGTCATGATTGCCCAGGATCGCGAACAGGCCGGCGCGCGGGCGCAGATTTTTCAACGCGTCGCGAAACGGGCCGAGATAACGATGCATCGTGTCGGGGCCCGAAAAATAATCGCCGGTGAGAAAGATCAAGTCGGGGTTTTGCCGATTGATGGCTTCGACCGCGGCTGCCAGACGTTCGAGATCCTCGTCGCGATCGACATGAAAGTCGCTTATCTGACACGCGACGACTCCGCGCAACGCGCTGGGCAATCCGCGCACCGGCAGGTCAACCTCGGAAACCTGAATCGCGTCGATCGTGCGCCGCCACATTCGATGCAGCGGGCGCAGCGCCAGGGGAGGCTTGGACTTTGCGTGGCCCACAGCGTGAAGAGGCGGCTGGTGCGGGCGCAAGTCGTCGATTAGTTCGGCGGTGGACATCCGATCTTCGATACTAGAATACTTCGACCAGGCGGCGGAAGGAGCTTAGTTCGATAATCCTGTCGCCGGCATCCTTGATTTCTTCGTGCTCGAGGTCCCAGGTATGCGGATGCGGTATGAAAACGGCGCGCAGACCGGCTGCGACCGCGGGATTGATGTCCGAGCGCGGACTGTTCCCAATCATAAAAGTCAGCGACGGATCGAGGTCCGCGTCGCGCATCAGGCGGCGATAGGCGTCGACGTCCTTCTCGCGCGGGGTCTCGACGCGATCGAATAGCGGACCGAGACCGGAACGCGCGAGCTTTTGCAACTGTTCGTCGCGCTGGCCCTTGGTGAAAATCAGGAGGCGGTGACGCTGCGAAAGCTCCGCAAGCGTGGGTTCGACGCCGGGCAGCAATGCGCAGTCGCGCTCGAGCAGATGCGCGCCGATTCGCTCGATCTCGTCGCGCAACCCGTCGTGACCCGCGGGCGCGAGTTCAGCAGCCGCCCGATGCAGCGCCATCACGTAAGGACGGCGGCCGTAGCCATGCGTTTTGATAAGCCGCATTTCGGCGCGGCGCACCGCGGCGTGAATCTCGACGCGAGAGACGCCGAGGACCGCGTCGCCAACGGCCGCAGCGAAGAAATCGAACGCCTCGAGAAAATGGATATTGGAATCCCAGAGCGTGTCGTCGGCGTCGAATACGAGGTTCAAAGACTCAGTCGCAGAAGAGGGCATCTACATACAGGGTACCGGCGCGCGCTTGAGCGGGCAA
>CALAOW010000069.1 GCA_937889395.1 uncultured Pseudomonadota bacterium
TGTCGGACTCCGAGGCTCCGAGCGCCGGGCTGTTGCGGTGGCTGGAAATTCTCTGGCCTCGGATATGCGCGCTCTTTGCGTGGCTGCGACCGAGCGTCACGTGGTACATGTCGGCGAACTTCGAGATCGCGGGTTTGCGCGCGGCGGTCGCGATGAAATGGCTGCCGAGGTCGGGCAGCTCGGCCAGTGCGGACTGGAAGCGATCCTTGATGTCGTCGAAGATCGCCTTCATCCGCGGCGAGACCTCGTGATTCTCGCCAAGTTTCTCGGTGAGAGGATTGACCCAGGCGCCGCCTTTTTCCATCGCGAAATGGAGATGGGGCCCGGTCGAAAGGCCGGTCGAGCCGACATTTCCAATGACCTGCCCCATATGAACGGAGCCGCCCGGCTTCACGTCGGAGCTAATCTTCGACAGATGACCGTAGATGGTGACCATCTGATGCTGATGCTGGATGCGGATGCAATTGCCGAGCTCGCCCTGCCATCCCGCAGTTATGACAGTGCCATCGGCGACGGTTTTGACCGGCTCGCCCAATTTGGCGACCAGATCGACGCCGACATGAGGCCGGTACTCGTGCAGGATCGGATGATAGCGATGGAACGTGAAGCCCGAGGAAATGTACTGGAAATTGAGCGGAAACTTCAGGGACTGCGAACCGAGCGGGTGGCCCTTTTCGTCATATAGATGAGCGCGGCCGTGTTCGTCGAGGAACGATATGGCAGTCAGCGTGCGGCTTCCGAAGCGGATTTGCGCCGCCTGGACGCCGCCGACGAGCGTGTAGGAGCCGTCGCGGCTGACCTTTTCATCGTAAATCAACTTGACCGCGGCGCCCGGCGCGAGGCGGTTGAGATCGTGGCGGTCCGCGAACGCATCCTGCAGCGATGCGACGATTGGCTTGGGTATCCCGTTCTCGGCGGCTGCGCGCTGGAAGTTGTCCTTGACCGCGAACGTCAGCTTGATCGGGCGAATGAAATACTCGATCGGCCGCAGCCCAGCTTTCAGCACGCCGGCGCCGAGGCTGGCCGCGGTGAGCGTGGTCTTTTCGTCGAGATCGTATTTGAGGCCGCGCATCTCGCCGGTCTCGGGATCCTTATACAACGTCAGCGGATGCCCGCTGTGAAAATATCGGTTCGCGGTGATGCCCTGAATGTACGACGCCCACTGATGCGCGTCGTCCGGTTCCATCCCGGCTTCGCGAAGGTAGCTTTCGATTGGCGCGGTGCGGTCAAGCGTCATGCTGATTGTGATCGACGCAGGTGCGGGATCGGCGGATTCGGGCTGCTCGACTACGTCAGAGCCGTCCTTGCCGGCATCCAGTTCGGAGCTGAGCGTGTCGAGCGGCGAGGAAAGAGTCTGTGGATTTGCCTGGAAAAAAAGAAACAGCGCCGCGGTGGTCGCGATCAGGGCAACGACCAACCCCATCAGCGCGCGCGGATATCCCAAAGAGCCTCTCCCCCGAAGCATCATCACGGACGACGTTAGGTCATTTCAGCTACTCAAAGCAACCCGCTGTAGTGTATCCGTCTGATACACTACCTGATCATCTGTTTGCACTTCCGGTTACGGTGGCGACACACGCTTGCGAATTTCCGGTTACAATAGGCACAGAAGACACAGATAGCCCATTGCCCAGGCGACATACGAATCGGGAGTGCCAACCGCGCGCAACGGGATTGGACGGGGATGCGGATGACGATTGCTGCAGTTGATCTTGGGCGGCGCCGAATTGGGGTCGCCGTCACCGACGCGGCCTCGATGGGGGCGCATCCGCTGGGTATCGTCGAGCGGCGCGCGCTCAAAAAGGATCTCGAAGCGATCGCCGCGATGCTGCGCGACCGCCACGTGAGCACGATCGTCGTCGGCCTCCCGCTCAACATGGATGGCAGCGAAGGCCCTGCGGCCCGCGGGGCGCGGCGGTTCGCGGCGAGCATAGCGGACGCGCTCGGCGTCAGCGTCGAGATGTTCGACGAGCGGCTGACGAGCTTCGAAGCGCGGGAGCGTCTGGCGCACATGCCGGCCAGGAAGGGCGCGCGAAAGACCGGGCTCGACGCGCTCGCGGCGGTGGTGATCCTCGAGGGCTGGATGCAAGCGCATCCGGACAGAGTCCCGTGCGGTGACGGCGGCTGATGAAAAACTGCGGCGCGAAATATATCCTCGGATCGGATGAAGCTTGCTGCATCAATCCTCGCAGTCGCGATCGTCGTGGGCGGAGCGTACGCCGCGTTCTCATACTACTGGCTGAGCCCCACGGAAAAATTTACGCCGCCACGCGAAGTCACGATTGAAAAGGGCGAGTCGTTTCGCCAAATCGCGCGAGCGCTCGCGGACGCCGGCGTGGTTCGAAGCGCGCTCGCGCTCCGATTGTATGGCCAGACGAGCGAGACCGCGCGCCAAATCAAGCCGGGCGACTATGCTTTCAACGGCGGCGAGCGGATTCCCGACGTGATGCGCCATCTGGTCCGGGGCGATTTCATCGTCGTGACAGTCACGATTCCCGAAGGCTTGACGGTCCATCAGATCGCGGAGCGGTTGGCCGAGACGGGGCTGGTCTGCGAGGACGAATTCGAGCAGGCCGCGCGCGACGGCGCGATGGTGCGCGCGCTGGGGCTGATGCCGCTCGGCGCGGAAGGCTACCTGTTCCCGGCGACGTACAGATTTTCGCCGCACGCGAAGACCAACGACGTGCTCGCCGCGATGCTCGCGCGGTTCTACCAGGTCCTGACGCCTGCGGTGGAAGAGCGGATGTTCGCGGCCGGCCTGGATGCGCGCCGGCTGGTCACGATGGCCTCGATCGTCGAGAAGGAAGCGAAGGCGCCCGGCGAGCGGCCACTGATCGCGGGCGTGTTCTACAATCGGCTGCGGCTCAAGATGCCGCTGCAATCCGACCCGACGGCGGAATACGCGTACGAATTGGATGGCGCCAAAGAGTCGGCCGCGAGTGCGGTTCACACAGCGTCGGCCTTCAATACGTACGACTTCACCGGCTTGCCGCCGGGACCAATCGCAAATCCCGGGCTCAAATCAATCGAGGCTGCGCTATATCCGACGCATACCGAATTTCTCTATTTTGTCGCACGCGAAGGCGGCACTCATGTCTTTTCGAAATCGTTTGACGAGCATCGGCGCGCGATCGCACTCGAACGGAAGCCGCCGGGAGGGAAACCGGCCGCGATACCGGTAAAATAAGGTACTTCGGGCCGCCGATTGGACGGTCGCATCTGCGTCGAGTACGCTATAATTTCATTCTGTGGACAATCCGGTCGAGACAATCGGGATCGCCAGCGCGCGGATCGCGCGGCTAGCCGCCATCCGTGCGATGCTGTGCGCGGTTGCGCCAGCGCTGACCGCGATCGCGCTGGGAGCGTTGCTCACGCAGATTGGCGACGTGACCTGGACGCGGCTGGGATACCGGCTTGCGCCCGAGCGCGGCACCGTGCTCAGCCTCGCATTGATCGGCGCGGGCATCGTGGTGCTAGCGGCAGGATTGGTCATGGCATTTCGCGCGTATCGGCGGGCCAACGACTTTGTTGCGGCGGCAGCCGAGCTCGATGAGCGCCTGGATTGCGATCAGGAGATCGTGACGTTCGCCACGCTGGCCGATCCGTCGGCGCCGGAGAGCATCCGTGCGCGGCGCACGCCGCTGTTCCCGATTCTGTGGCGGCGCGCGATCGCGCTGTTCAGCGGCCTCGATGTTCGCCAGGAATTCAGACTCGAAGTCGGCGAGCCGCTCAAGCGATCCTCGATTTTTGCGGGCGTGGTCGCGCTTGCGATGGTGCTTGCGACATTGGGATTGGTGCGCGCACCGACGCCCGAGAATACTGAGGCCGCCAAGCTGCGCGCGATCGCCGAGGAGATCGCCAGAACATCGGCCAGTTCCGATGATTCCGCGCTGGCGGACAAGATTCGCCAGGCAGCCGACGCAATCGAAAATTCCAAGCTGCCGCCCGAAGAGAAAAAGAAGCGCATCGAGGAAGCGATGCGGGAAGCCGACAAGGCCGCTCAAAAGCGCAACAACAGCCAGTCGGGAAAAAATCAGGGCACCGGCAAGTCGAACGCGCAGAACGGAAACGGCAACGGCAAGAGCCAGGGCCAGGGCAACTCCGCGGGCGCGGGCAGCGGCGAAGGCAAGAGCGGGACGGGCGCCGGCCAGAACCCGGGCGGCGGGAGTTCGGGTTCGGGCAAAAGTGCGACCGGCAAGAACTCGGGCAAGAACGAAGGCGGAAAAGGATCGGCAAAAAACGACAAGAACGATCAGAACAAGGGCGACCAATCGAACCTCGAACTCCATGACGAACTCGCCAAAGCCGAAGCGCAGGTCGAGACCGCCAACGCAAAAAATCCCGGTCCCGCCAACCAGCCCGGCGAGGACAAGAATCAGGGCGGCGCCAGCCAGCCCGCCGATAAAACCAATCAAAAGGGCGGCAGCCAGCCCGATCCCAACCGACCCGGCAACATCCCTAAGCCGGGCGCCAACGGCGATCGCAATATTCCCGCCGCCGGCGGCAAGCCTAAGAATAACAAGGACATGGGCTCGAACCTCGGCGATACGCATCTCGGCGAGATGCCGACCTCAACCAATGCGCAGCGCTTCCTGAAGCCCGGCGAGAAGGGTGCGACAGTTGACATCAGGGATGCGCGCTACGTGATGTTCCGGCTGCCGGGAGCGCCCTCTTCCGGTAATGGCGGGAAAACGGTACTTGACACGGATCGGCCCACGGCGACGACGGGCTACGTCAATGCCCCGCTTGCGCCGACCAGCGACGACGCGGCGCCCGACGAACGACAACTGGTGCCGCCGCGCTATCGCGACATGATTCACTAGATTCAGGATAAGGAAGGACAACGGATGGGAGCGGCTCCTCAACAAGCTTCACCCGACCAGCGGGTCGCGGAATTTCGCAAGATTTTCTCGCGCGCCGAGAGCGAAGTCGCGCGCGTGATCGTCGGCCATCGTGAGGTCGTACGAAAAATGCTGACCGCGCTATTTTGCGGCGGCCATATTTTGATCGAAGGCGTGCCCGGACTCGGCAAGACGCTG
The DNA here is from genome assembly GCA_937889395.1 of uncultured Pseudomonadota bacterium. GTDB lineage: Bacteria > Desulfobacterota > Binatia > Binatales > Binataceae > Binatus. The sequence goes on from CALAOW010000069.1 coordinate 5,040, forward strand.
ATGGTCAAGGCGGCCGCCGAAACGCTCGGGCTCAGCTTCAAACGAATCCAGTTCACGCCCGACCTGATGCCCTCGGATATCATCGGCACGCAGGTGCTGACCGAAGCCGACGGTCATCGCGATTTCCAGTTCAAGCCCGGCCCGATCTTCGCGCACATGGTGCTCGGCGACGAGATCAATCGCGCGACGCCCAAGACGCAATCGGCCGTGCTCGAGGCGATGGAAGAGCATCAGGTGACAGTCTTCGGCACCACCTACGTGCTCGATCCGCCGTATATCGTCCTCGCCACGGAAAATCCCATCGAGCTCGAAGGAACCTATCCGCTGCCCGAGGCGCAGATGGATCGGTTCATCTTCAAAGTCGTGATGGGATCGCCCAAGCCCGACGAATTGCGCGAAATCCTCAACCGCACCACTGGTACGGCGCAAGCCAGGATTCAGCCACTGTTCGAAGCTTCGCGCGCGCCGCGGGCGATCGAGGATCTCAAGGCACTGGTTCGCGAGGTGATGGTGGCCGAACCGCTCGAGCGTTACATCATCAGCGTGATCGGCGGATGCACTCCCGGCGGTCCCGGCGCGATCCCCGAGGTCTCCCAATACCTGCGTTTTGGGCCGAGCCCGCGCGGTGCGCAGGCGCTGATTTTGTGCGCCAAGGTTAACGCATTGCTCGCCGGCCGCGTGAGCGTGAGCTACGACGACATCGAAGACGCGATCGTCCCGTGCCTGCGCCATCGCTTGCTGCTCAACTTCCAGGCCGAGGCCGAAAGTGTTTCTTCCGAATCGATCCTCGAGCAGGTGGTAAAGCGGCTCAGGAAGCCGCGCACGTAGCCGATGTTCGGACTGCCGGACGAGTTCACGCCGGGTTTCCTTGCCCGGCTCGAAAAGCTCAGGATCAGAACCCGCCAGCGATACGCCGGGCTAGGCCGGGGGATGCATCTGTCGCCCAAGCGCGGCTCGTCGCTCGAGTTCAACGATTTTCGCCATTACTCGCCCGGCGACGACTTCCGTTACATCGATTGGGGACTTTACGGCCGCAGCGACAAACTCTACATCAAGCTTTTCCAGGAAGAGGAAGACCTGCTCACGTACATCTTCGTCGATGCGAGCGCGTCGATGGCGTATCCGGCGGGCGACCGCAAGTTCGAATCCGCGATCCTGACCGCGCTCGCACTTGCCTACGTCGCGCTGGCCAGCGGCGATCGCGTGATGCTGCGGGTGCTTGGCGGCAGCGGCGGGAAGGTGGATCCGTCGTTCGTCAACGGCCGCCATCGAATCGTCGAGCTCGCGCGCCGCCTTGCCAATCTCAGGCCGGGCGGGCAGTTCGATTTCGCGACTTCGCTGGCGACCGAGCTGCTCGCGATTCGGCGCACCGGCAAGGTGTTTATCGTTTCCGACTTCCTGATGCTGCTCAACTCGGTAACGCGCGGGCTTGGGATGTTCACCGCGGCCTCGATGGACCTGACGGCCGTGCAGATTCTTGGCGGGCGCGAGCTCAACGGCCAGGGCCTCGACGGCGACGTAGAGGTAGTCGATTCCGAATCGGGCGAGCGGCTGCGGGTCTCGATCGGCGAGCGCGAACGCACGCAGTATCGCGAGACGATGCTGCGTCTGACGCGCGAAATAAAATCGTTCTGCCTCAAGCGCGGGCTGCATTATGCGCTCTACACGACCGACCAGGACTTCCAGAATTTCTTCGTCCGTGCGGTGAGCGACCTCGGCCTGGGGCACTGAAGATTTATCCGATGGGATTCCTTTATCCAGGCGCGCTCGTATTTTTCGCCCTCGTGCCGGCGCTGGTGCTGGCATATCTGGCCAAGGAGCGGCCGGCGCGCGTGACGGTCTCGAGCGTGCTGGCGTTCCGCGCGCTGCGCGGTTTTCGGCGCGAGCGTTTCGGCGGATGGCCGCGGCTGGATTGGATGTTCTTCGCCGAGGTCTTCATCCTGAGTCTCGCGGTGCTCGCGATGGCGGGTCCGTTCATCTGGAAGAAGACCGCTCCGCTGGCAGTCGTGATCGACAATTCCGCCGCGATGCAGGCGCTGACGCCGGCGGGTAAGAGCCGTTTCGAGGTCGCGCGCGAAAAGCTCGACGCCGCCTTGTCCGCCGAAGACGGCGGTGGCGAAATCTCCGTTTACGTCACCGCGCCGCAGCCGCGCCGCGTGGCGCCCCCGTTCAATACCCTGACCGAGGCGCGCATCGCGCTGTCGCGAATCAAGCCGACCGATGCGCCCAACGATCAAACGACGCTCGAGAACTTTCTCGGCAACCTCGCCTCGGAAGCGCGCGTCGCAAAGGTGATTTTTGCCGGCGCCAACGCGCTCGCCGCGCCGGTTCCCGCGCGAATTCATCCGATCGCGGTGGGCGACGCGGTCGCAAACGCCGCGATCGGCTCGTTCTCGATCCGGCGTGAAGTGCTTGGCGCGGAAGCCCTTCACGCGAGCCTCTCCATCGCCAACTTCAGCCCTGAAACCCGCACGCTCGAACTCGTCGTGACCGGCGACGGCAAAGAAATCGCCCACGCCAAAGAAGCTCTCGGCGCGCGTCAGACCGCTACGCTCGAGTTTCCCGCGATCCCGCCCGCGCGGATTTACGAGGCAAAACTCGCGCCCGACGACGCGCTCGCGCTCGACAACGTCGCCTATGCGACGGCAGGCTCCGTCAAGAACGTGTCGATTCTTTTCATCAGCCCGACACCGGCCGACGCCGCGGGCCTGAATTCAATTCCCGGCGTCGAGGTCACCGCGCGAAGCCCCGATTCCTACTCACCCGGCGATCTCGGCAACTTCGATCTCGCCATCTTTGAATACGCCACGCCCAAGGAAATCCCCGGCGTGAACACGATGCTCGTGATGCCGCCGCCGGGCGATCCCGTTTTCGGATTGACGGTGACGCCGACCGCGAAGGTCCAGATTGCCGGATGGCGCACGACCGACACGCTCACCGATTCGGTGAATTTCCGCCTGCTCAGTCTGCGCGGGGGCGAGTATTTCGGGACTCATCCATGGATGAGTCAGGTGGTCGGCGGCGACGGCGGCGCGATCGTGCTGAAGGGCGAGCGCGGAGCGCATCGTTTCGTCGCGACCGGCTTCAATCCGTTTCCGTATCTCGGGCGGCGCAACCTTCCCATGTCGGTGCTGACGCTCAACGCCATCAGTTATCTCGCCGGACTGGGGGCAAGCAGCGGATACCGGACCGGACAGCCGTGGCTGGCGCCGGCGGGGGTAGAGCGCGTGATAATCCCGTCGGGAAGCGCGGTGGCAGCTCATCCCGGCACGCTTTTCACCGCGGTTTCGGAGCAGGGAGTCTATGAACTCGTCGGTCCCGGCGGCGCGAAGACGCCGCGCGCTGTGAATCTTGCCGACTTGACCGAGTCGGATCTCTCCAGCTCGGCGCCGCTCAAAGTCGAAGCCGCAAATTCGGGTTCCGCAGCCGCGCCGATAATGGAAAAATCCTCGCTTAGCGATTACATTCTCGCCGCGATTATCGCGCTGACCGCTCTGGAAGCCCTCATCGTCTATCGGCGTCGCCGCATCGCCGAGGCCGCCGCGCCGTGATTCCAACAGTCTTCCCGCACGATTTGAGCTTCGCTCATCGCGAGGTGCTCTATCTGCTCGCGATTCCGGCGATCGTGCTGCTGTGGGGTCTGGTCAACGCGCGCGAAATTCGCCGCGTGTATCCGCCGCTGATGCGCGCGATAGTGCTCGCCCTGTTGGTCGTCGCGTTCGCAAATCCGCAGCAGGTGATGCATTCCGAGGGCGTAGCGCGGCCCGCAATCGTCGACGCGAGCGCCAGTATCACGCCAGCGATGCGCGCGTGGACGCTCAAGCTTCTGCGCGACGACCTTGGGCTGCGCGCGGGAGATCCCGCATACATGTTCGCGGCCAGCGCAGTCCCTCAATCGATTGGCGCCATCGAATCGGCGTTCGCCAACGGAACCGGATGCGCCGAATGCGGGCCCGGCGCGACCAACCTCGAGAGCGCGCTCTACCGTATCGCCGCAGATCCCGACGCGCACGGCGGCCCGGCCGTGATGGTGACGGACGGATGGCAAAATCGCGGCGACGCGGAGCGCGCGATAAGCGCGATTGTCTCCGCCGAGATTCGCCTCGACATCTTCACGCCGCCCGGCGCGCGTTCGATCCCCAACGTCGCGATGACGGCGCTCTCGCTCCCGCCGGCGCTGGAGAAAGCCGTCCCGTTCGCGCTGGGCGTTACGATGGATAATTTCAACGATGGGCCAGTGACCGGAACAATCACCATCGAGCGCGACGGCGCGCTAATCGATGAGCGCAAAGTGACGCTGGCGCGCGGCGCGCAGCGCTTCGACTTCCCGGTCCGCACCGAAACCGCCGGCCTGGCTTCGTACACCGCCGCCTTCAAGCCCGACAATCCCGCGCTCGACGCGTACCCCGAGGACGACTCTCTCAAAGGATGGGTGGGAGTGGGCGCGCGCCGCAAAGTTCTGATTCTTACCGACAGCGCCAGGGACGCGAGCTATCTCGGCATCGTCGTCAATCGGATGGGACTCGAACCAACCGTCGTGCCCGTCACCGGCGGGACCTGGGACGGCGCCGTCTCGGGTTACGACGCGATCCTGATTAACAACGTGCCGAGCGAACGAATCGCGCCGGCCGCGCAGAACGCGATGGCGGAGTACGTGCGTCGCGGGGGTTCGCTCGGGATGATCGGTGGCGATTCGAGTTTCGGCCTTGGCGGTTATGCGGACAGTCCGCTCGCGGCCGTGATGCCGGTGACGATGAAGCCGCCGCAGCACAAGGAAAAGAAACGCGCGCTGGTACTCATTATCGACAAGTCGGGCTCGATGGGCCGCAACGACAAACTCACCTACGCCAAAGCCGCGGCTGAGACCGTCATCAAAACTCTCAAGGACAACGACCTGATAGCCGTCATCGGATTCGACTCGCAGCCGTTCGTCGTCATCCCGCTGCAGTCCATCGCGCAGAGCCGCCCGTATTTCGATCAGATGATCAACCGGCTCTCCGCGCATGGCCAGACTTTCATGATTCCAGCGCTGCGCGAGGCCGAACGCACGCTCGGCAGCAGCGGCGCACAGGTCAAGCACGTCGTCATCCTCACCGACGGCGAGACGGGAGGCACCGCCGAGATGTACTATGATCTGGTCTCGCGGATGCATCATGACGCCGGCACGACGATCTCGACGATCGCGATCGGCCGGGACGCCAACGTGGACCTGCTCCAGGCGATCGCCAGGTACGGCGGCGGTTCCTACTATCAGACCGACAGCCCGCGCAATCTGCCCCAGCTTTTCGTCGAAGACTTTCGCGCCCACGGCGGCGAGATCACGATGGTGGAAAAAGAATTCACAGCGCGCAGCGAAAGCCCTGACGCGATTTTGAAAGATCTCGCGGGGCGCCAGATGCCGCGGCTCAAGGGCTACGTCTCGACCGAGATCAAGCCGCGCGCCACGATGAGCATGTACGTGGATCGCAGCGGCACGCGCGAACCCGTCATCGCGAGCTGGAGGTACGGCGCGGGCAAAGCGCTGGCGGTGACCACGGACGCGAGCGGGCGATGGTCCGGGAGGTGGGTCAGCGCGAATGTTTTTCAGCCGCTTTGGGATCGCATGCTCGCCTGGATGACGCCGGAGATGCCCGCCGAGCCCAAAATCGACGTCGCACTCGGCTACAACGCAGGCCGGATCAATATCAAGCTAACCGACTACAGCGCCGCGCCGGGCAACGCCGACCGCCTGGCAACCGTGCTCGTGACGCGGCCCGCCGGGACCAGGACTGAAACCGCACTCAGCGAAGAAGTTGTGGGCGAGTTGTCGGGATCGATCGACGCGCCCGCCCCCGGCAATTACTACTTCGAAGTCCGCTCGCCTGCCGGCAAGGACAAGAAGTTCCCGCCGCTCGCGTTCACCGTCAGTCCGTCCGTCAACGCCGAACTGCCGCGCCCCGAGCCCAACTACGGCCTGCTCGAACAACTCGCGTCGGCCACCGGCGGGCGTCTCAATCCGTCGCCGGCGGAAGTCTCGACCGAACGCGCCACGCTCGAGCGCCGCGTCTCGATGAATCCGTACGTGCTCGTCGCCGCGATGATTATGCTTATCGCCGAGGCGCTGATCCGCCGCCTCACTGCATAAGAGTATTCCACTTTTCACTCATTCGAGGGGGCGAACGCTTACGACGCCGTGCGACTCAGGACGATTCGCACCACGCGGCCGAGGTCGGCCTCCAGCATGTGAATCCGGCGAACTTCGCTGACCGGCCGCGCGCCCATCCTGGCGATTGCCTCGAGCATCAGCCCTTCACTCATCCCGTGGCGCATCTCGCCGATCAGAATCTTCGCGATGTACCCGGCCTCGAATGCCGATGCGCGCGCGAACAACTCGCGCAGCGCGTCGAGCTTGTGGTCGCGTGCGTGGCGCCCCTCGATAGCGGCGATCGCGGCGAATTTTTCGTTGAGCTCACGAATCGTAAGCGTGGGTTCAGGGTCGGCCGCGCGAAGCTTGAGCGTCATCTCGATCGCCTCGCCGAAGTCTTCGGCGGCGGCAAAGATGTCTTCGCCCTGGTCTGCGCTGTCCGTCATCTCCGCGACGATTTTCCAGATTGCGCGGCCGCTTATTTTGGTGCGCTTCTCCCCGCCCAGCGCGACCGCGCGGCCGGCCATGAATCGCGCCGCGATTTCCGCTTCATCGATGTCGAGTGAGGCCAGAAATGTGCCTACCGTCTCGGCCATCTGAAGCCGGCTCTGAGTCTGGCCGAGCGATTGGCAGACGATTGCGAAGTCGTAAAACGAGGCCACGTCCGAGATTAAGGCTGCCCGCGCCTCCTCGCGCAAGCGCCGGTCGCGGCGACGGCAGCGCAGTATTAAGCCATTGGCAGGGGCCGCGCGCGACAACGGAGCGCGGCCTTAACACTGGGTGCAGGGGTCACCCCTGCA
>CALAOW010000070.1 GCA_937889395.1 uncultured Pseudomonadota bacterium
AAAATCGCGCCGCTTGCCGGTCGCCCCGTGCTCTCCCTGACGGCCCGCACATAGAACCTGATCTGCGCGCGATATTCGTCGAGCCGCGACGCTACCTCTACATCAGTCTTGAAATCGACCACCGTCCAAACCGCGCCATCGTTGGTGATCTCGGCGAACGCGAGATCCGCGATACCTTCGACTGCGGTGCCGTCTTCGAGCCGGATCATCAGCGGACATTCGCGCATTACCGTATCGGCAGCTTTCGCACGATTCATCAGCGGAGACTTGAGCGCAGCTTTTACGCAATCCACTGCCGCGGCGACCTCCTCCTGCGGCGCGCCGATCATCTTGGCCGCGCTCGCCGCGATCTTGCCGATCTCGCGCGCGTCCGCGTCGAGCGGCGCACGCAGCATCGTAAGATGCACCAGCGTGCCGAATCGCTTGCCATGCGGCCGGCCGCGATCGCGACTCGTCTCTTCGATCGCGATCGCTTCCGCGTGCTCCGGTCCGGCCGCCGGCGCTGCAAGCGCAAGCTCGGTCGCCGTCGCGACGTTTATCCTCGGCACCATTCCCGCCGTCAGCATCGCCGCCCTGTTCGCGCTCCAATCCTCGCGCAGCTTGATCCCGCGATCTGATACGAGTTTATTTTCGTCGGCCTGCAGCAGCTTGTCCTGCCGAAGCCCCATCTTCTCCTCGACGTTGAGGATCAGCAGCCGCGGATCCCACCAAACTATCCGATGCGCTCCCTGCTGCGCTCGATGTAATCCCGGCGCCACCGATTTTATTTTGCCCGGAGCTTTCGCGGGGCGGGTCAGGATACTGTCGTCGCCGAATTCGGGGCATCCCGGCGGATGTTGCGACGCCGGCGCGCGCCGATCTGTCTGCGCCGGATAGATGACGGGATTCAGCCGCGCGAGCCAGCCGTCGCACTCTTCGTCGCCAACCGCCGGCACCACTATTAGATCGCGCGCGCGCGTCGCCGCCACGTACAGCAGGCGGATTGCTTCCTCTTCGTCGCGGTCATGCTCCTTCGCCGCATGCTCCTGCAGTTCGCGCGGTGCGCATCCCGCAAGTTCCATCGCGGCCAGCTTCGACGCGGGTTCGATATATCGCGACGCGTCGGCGCGAGTTTCGTTGCAGGTGATATCGGCCAGGATGACGACCGGAAACTCGAGGCCCTTCGCGCGATGCACCGTCATGATCCGCACGCCCTCGGTGCCTTCCTCGACGATCGGCGTTTCGCTCGCCTCGTCGCGATCGGCGCGCGCTTCGAGCTCATCGACGAACGCCCGAAACGAGGTCGTCCCGCCGCGCGCTTCGTAACGCCGCGCCTGGTCCATGATTCGCATGATATTCGCCAGCGCCTGCTCGCCCGTCGGCCAAATGGCGAATCCCGCATGCGCGCGCGTCTTCGCCAGCAGGGCAGCCAGCGTCTCCGCGATCGGCCTTCGATTCCGCCCGCGATGCAATCCCTTGATCACGTCGAGCGCGCCTTTCACTTCCTTGAGACTGTCCGGCAAGTCGTCGGGCAGCTTGCGAAACGGATGCAGGCTGCCGAGCGTCATGCGAAATTCGAGCAGCGCCGCATCCGAAAGCGCGAACACCGGCCCTCGAAGGGCGGCGAACACCGTCAACTCGTCATCGGGCCGCTCGATTGCGCCCAGGAGGTTGCGCACCGCGATCACTTCTTCGCGCTCGTTGAACGATCCGCCCTTGACCAGGACGTGCGGGAGATGCCGCGCTTCGAGCGCGCGCAAATACGGCCTCGTTACGTCGCGCCCAAATGAATTCATGCGGCGAAACAGGATGCAGATATGGCGGGGACGGATCGGCACGCGCACATCGGGCGCCTCGCGCTCGGTCACCGTCCACCCGCTCTCGTGAACCAGCCATCGCGCGTACGCGGCAATCGCCTCGGGAATCGACTGGTCAATTTTGAAATTGACGACCCGGCCATAGTCGCCGTACGGCTCCGGCACCGGCAGCACGACGATCGAAGGCTGCGTCCCCGGCTCGGCGCGATACGGCGTCAGCGGCGCGTAGGCCGGCTGAGTCCGCGATTCCTCGCTCATCAGCGGCGCGAACGCGGCATTGACCATCGTTTGAATCGCGGGAGTCGCGCGAAAACTCACCGTCAGATACTCGAGCTCGGCGCCATGCATCAGCAGTAACTGTTTGACGCCCTGGTAGAGCGAAACGTCCGCGCGGCGGAAGCGGTAAATCGATTGTTTTGGATCGCCGACGATAAATAGTTTCCCGGCGATCGGCTTGACCTTCAGCCAGTTCGACTCGGCGGGATCGGCGCACGAAAGCAGCAGCAGGATTTCCGCCTGCAGCGGATCGGTGTCCTGGAATTCATCGATGAAAATATGCGTGAAGCGCTTTTGCAGCTCGGCGCGCACCGCCGGATTGTCGCGAACCAGGTTGCGCGCGACCAACAGCAGATCGAGGAAGTCCAGCCGTCCCGCGCGGCGCTTCAGGTCTTCGTAGATACCGACTACAGGCCACAGCTCGTCGCGCAGAAGAGGCGCGAGATTCGCGCCCGCGTCGTCGCGAAACTTCTTCAGCCGCGCGTGCAGGTCGGCGCGCCGCTGAAAAACTTCTTCGCGCTTTGCCTCGCCAAAGCCGCCGCCGTACCCCTTCCAATCCCAGCGCCGCCCGCCGCCAAGCGCGACCAACACCGATTCGAGCGCGTCGTAGTCGCGCCCGCGCACCGCCTCCAGCCGCGTCGCCTCGGCAACCGGCCGCGCGATCGCGCCGACACCCTTCGCCAGCCAGTCGTCCTCCTCGCCGAGTTCGGCAAGTTTGCCGAGCGCTTCGACCTCCGCGATGATCGCGTCGATCTCAGCGTCACGCTCCAGCGGCGAATGGCGCCACGGCGAATCGAAGTCGCGCCAGTCCAGCAGCTCGAGCGCCGCGCGGCGCGCGATCGCGCGCGGTCCCGTGCGCTCCGACAGATCGCGCCGCCGCAGCAGCCGGCGCATCCCGTCGCCCGGATTGTCCAGAACCGTCTCGAACCATCGCTCGAATGCGGCGTCAAACATCTCGCCCGCAACGTCCTCCGGCGCGACTTCGAACATCGGATCGACCCGCGCTTCCACCGGCCGCTCGCGCAGCAGGTCGGCGCAAAACGAATGAATCGTTCCGATTCGTGCCTCTTCCAGTTGCTTGAGCGCCTCGTCGAACCGCAACCGCGCTTCGCTCAAGAGCTCGGTGTTATGGCGCGCGCGTTCGATTTCGGCGCGCAGCCGCAGCTTCAGCTCGCCGGCCGCCTTCTCGGTGAACGTCACCGCGACGATCCGCGCCAGCTCGCCGCGCCCCGACCCGATCACCGACACGATTCGATTCACCAGCGCCGTGGTCTTGCCCGTACCCGCCGCGGCCTCGATCAGGAGCGTGACGCCGAGGTCGTCGCGAATCCGATCGCGCACCGCCTGGTCGGATATGATTGTTGGATTCACGGTGTCAGTGCATCCCGCGCAGCCGATGAAGCCGATTGAGCCGCTCTTTCGGTTTGATTCGTGAGCGCCGCTCCTCGTACGGGCCGCACACCCGCTTGTAGTCGCACCATTCGCATTCGCGATCGTCCGGTGCGGCCGGCAAAAACCCCGCTTCGAGCGACTCCTTGATGATTGAGACGAATTCGCGCGCCGCGCGCCGCGCCTCGTCGTTGATTTCGACCACTCGCTCCTCGTAGCCGCCGGCCGCGGTGCAGTAGTAAAGCCGCCCAGCGTAAATCTTCTCGCCCAGCACGCGTTCTGCGGCAAGCGCGTACAGGACCGGCTGCAGCGTCTTGCCGCCGCCGATTACGAAGTCCTTGGCGGCGCGCACTTTCCCGGTCTTGTGATCGGTCACGCGAATTCGCCCGTCCGGATGGCGCTCGAGCAGGTCGATCGACCCGCGCAGGCTCAGCCCGCCCTCGATTGCGACCGGTGCCGGCGAGCTATGCGGATCCGCCTGCGCGCGATCGCGCAGCCCGAAGCCGAGTTCGAACCATTCGGGCCGCCAGTGTTCCGGATCTTCGGCCGCGCGCCGCATCCATTCGCGCAAGTCGGCGCGGATACCGTCGATTCCGTCGCGCCACACGCGCTCGATCGCCGGCGCGAGATCCTCATGCCATCGCGCGGCAACTTCGTCGAGCCGCTCGTCGAGCAGCGCGGACGCGTCCTCCAGGTCTTCCGGCGTGACCGGCAGCACGTCGAGCTCTCTGAGCGCCGACAGGATTTCGTATTGGACCTCCGCAAACAGACTGCCGCGGGTGAGCGGATCGAGCGTCTCGATCGCCTCGGGTTCCTCGCGCGGCTCCAGGCGATGGATCGCTTGCAGAAAAAAACGATACGGGCATGCCGCGAAATTCTGCAGCGCGGTCGGCGAGTATGAACGCGCGGACAACTGATGCCTGCCCAACGCCGCCAGCGCCGCCGCGTCCGGATCGACCAGCCCGTCCGCCGGCGTCCATCGCTTGAGCCAGCGCCGCGCCCGCGCGCGCAGCGCTCGCCCAAGATGCACATTGGCGCCGAGCAGATAGTTCGCGGCGCCGATCGTCGTCTGGGGATCGGCGTCCACCAGCTTGTCCAGCACCGCCAGATCGAATTCCGCGTCATCGATCGCGTCGGCGGGATTCGCCGGCGCCGGCCATGAGAGCCGCGTCGGCTGCGACGCCGTGCGACTGGCCAGCTCATCGAAGCCGGGCAGGCGGCCCTCCGCGGCGCGCAGAATTTCAAGCGCGTAGAACGACGGCACTCGCGGACGGCCCTGGTCAAGATCGACTCGCGGATAGGAAAACATCGCGCGCTCGCGCGCCGCGCCCGCCGCAATTCTCAATGCGAGCCGCTCCGCGTCGCGCCGCTGCTCATTGCGCGCCAGATGCGGACTCAGCCGCGCACGCGCCGAATCGGAAAGGATCGGATCTTCGGTCAGCTTGCGCGGAAACATGCGCTCGGCAAGACCCGGGACGATGACGACGTCGAACTCCATGCCGCGCGCGCGATTGGGCGGCGCGACGAACACCGCGCCGTAGCGGCGAACGCGGCGCGGAGCTTCCAGCCGCCCGAGCCGATCGTTGAGCACCAAACGCACCTCGTCGAGTCCGACCGGACCGACCGGCGCCATCGGTTCAAGCTCCGCCAGCGCGGCGAGAACCGGTTCGCGATCTCGAATCGCCAGGTCAACCAGCCCGCGAAGAAATTTGAGCCAGTCGCCCCACGTCGCATCGCGCGGCGCCGTTTCGTTGTCGAGCATCGAAAGAATCGGCATCGCCACCTCGCCGAGATGCGCGAGGTCGAGAATTCGCCGCTCCAGACCCGCCGCGCGCGCGTCGTCGTCGGCAATTTCCGCGCGCCGCGCTTTCAGCTCGTTGCCCAACCCCGCCAGCCGTTTCTTCCATCTCTGCGCGCTGCCGATCACCGCCGCATCGACGAGCAGCCGTTCCCATCGCCACGGCGCCCGCGCCGTTCCATCGAGGACCGGAACGGGATCGGAGGCGTCGATGTTGTCAACTAAAGTGGCGGTGCCTTCAACTTCAAGATCCGACTCCAGCGAGGCCGGCACGAGTTCCGCGTCCGCGCTGATTGTCGGCTCATCCTCACGCGGGCTGCCAGGGTCGGGCACCTGAGCCAGCGAGAGATATTCCGCGAAGCGGCGCGCCGAAAGATTTTCCGCGGCGCACGCGAGCAGCGCGAGCAGGGCGCGTCCTCCCGGCTCAGGCCGCCGCGTACCTCGCGCGAAGTAAGCCGGGATGCCCGCGCGGGCGAGCGCTTCCTGCAAGTACGGCGCGTAGCGGACCGGGTCATGCAGCAGCACGGCGATTCGATCGAACGGTACGCCGCGCCGCGCCTCGGCGGCGATTCGCCGCGCGATCTCGACACACTCGTGCATCTCGCCGGGGGCCGAAACCACCGTCACGGTTTCGTCCACGTCGCGCTCGGGCGGTGCGGTGTCGGCAAACAAATGTGCCTGCAGACGCTCGAGCGAGGGCGCGATGTCTTCGTTCACTGTCGGCGACAATGCAGTTGCGCGCACGCCGAGCGCATCTTCAAGGAGCATTTGAACGGGCGCGTCGCCGGCGGGAGTCGTCGCGAGAATCGACGGCGAACGCGCGGCAAGGGCCGCAATAAAGTCGCGGTCGAGCGCGCTGTCCACAGATGGATCGAGCAGCAGAACCGGCAGTCCAACGAAGCGCGGCGGCTGACTCGCGAGCACGGCGCGGGTCGCAACTTTCAGCATCCCGGCGCGATCGATCAGCTTGGCATCGGCCAACTCGGCGTCGAATTGCGCCAGCGTCGCGGCAATCGCCTCGCCCGCGCCGCCGAGCGCACGCAACTCGTCAACGGCGATGTCGTTCCATCGAAGCTCGATCAGCGTCCGCGCCAACGCGCGTGAAAAACCGGGACGATTCAAGACCGGTTCGAAATACGCGAGCGCTCCCGACGGCACCAGGCGGAAGACCGCGCGCGCTGCGACTGCCTCGGCCGCGAGTCCGTCCGCGGGCGCGAGATCGGCATGCGCCAGCTCCTCGGCGGCGAGCAACCCGACCAGCCGGTTCAGCGTCAAGCGATGCACCCCGAGCATCGCGCCGCGCGAAACCGCGAACGCGCGCACCAGGTCGTCGGCGGCCTCCTTTACCGACGCGATCACGAGAACTTCGCAGGGATATGGCTGCGACTCCAGCCACGCGCGGGCGGCGGCGATTCGGCCGGCGGCGCGCTCCGAGATTATGATTTCACGAGAAGCTGGCATCGACGCGGCGCGACTCGATGCCGCGCCACGACACTATCGTCTTCCCCGCCGATCGGATCTCGCAAGAGGCCGCGCGGCGTTGTTTCCACAGCCGTTGCGACGGCGGCGCAGTATAAAGACGCGCTCCGTTGTCGCGCGACCGTTGCGACGGCAGCGCAGCGTCGGGGAGAGGGGAAAGAAAGACGGGTTACGCGAGGCCCTCCTGTCAGGGGAATTATTGAGCCAGGCACACCGGATCGCCGACGCGGACCCGGCCCGGGGCGCCAATCGACGCGAATACACCGACGTTGGCGCGATGATGGAACGCGGCCGTGCGCAGGATCGTGTAGTCGCGCGGGAGGTCTTCCTGCGGATGCGTCGTCATCACGCAGCGCAGCGCAGGCCGCATCGCGACAATCCTGACGCTGTCGCCGACTTCGAGCGTACCGCCTATCCACTCGTCCTCGATGAACGCATCGTCGCGCTCGCCGGTGTCGACGAAAATCGTCGGACGGAAGCGGCGCGGGTCGAAATCCGAACCGGGCGCGGCGAGTTTCGCCATATGCCGCAGCGTGCCACTGGCGATCACGTGCATCACTGCGGAGTCGAAAAAACTTTCCTTCTCGAGTGCGAAATGGTCGGGCAGCGTGTCAGCGGTAAGCCCGGGAAAAACTTTCTCGACCGGCACGTCGGCGAAAAGGGTCGCCGGGTCGATTCCGGCGTGCTCGCCGCGCGCGGTCGTGGCGCGCTCGAGGCTTACTTTGCGTCCGAGCGCCGCGGAAATCAGTTCGGATGCGTCTGCGTCCTCGGCGTGAATCATCCGCCCGTCAGGTAACTCGATTGTCACGGGCGAGGTGCGTCCCGCCGCGGGCGCAGAATCGCAGGTTGCCCGAAATTCGAAAAGCCGCGGGAACTTCTTCGCGCTGGCGATCTGTCGCGTCGCCAGCTCTCTGAGCGCGTACGCGCGATCGCCGATCGCGCCGCGCTCGGTGAAATGAAGCTCGCCGAGCTGCTCACCGAGCATCGACTTAACCGGGTAGCGCGCGAGCGCGCTGACCTTGCCAATCATTCGCCGCGCCATCTCGGGCCTTCTACTTGCTTCGATTCCATCACATCCTGACTCCACCGCTCGGCGTGGCCGAGGGCTGAGCGGTCGGAATCGAGGCCGGCGTGTTGCCCGGCTTTGGCGATTCCATCGGTGTGGATGCTGACGCTGTGGGAATCACCAGCGGCGAGGTCGACGCCGGCATCGGCGAGGTCGATGTCGCAATCGAAGTCGGCACGGACACCATCGGAATCGGTCCCGAGGAACCGGGCACCGGCGAAGGAATCGCGGCTTGCGACGGAACTGGGGCGGCCGCCATCAGGGCAGTGCCTGTGCCGTAATCGTACACGAGCACACCGCCGAGATGCCCCGCGTAACCCAGCGTCACAATCGCCACGACGGCGACGATGAGATAGATCGCGCGCGATCCCGCCACGAAGCTGAACCCCTGAATCAGGATTCGCCACAGCGCGAGGATGCCGAAGGTAATCGCCAGATACTCGCCCAGCTCCGCGTGCGTCTTCAGGACGTCCAGGGCCGCCGGACCCAGCGCCTTCCAGATGCGGTCGAACTCCATGTCGCCAGTGAAGTACGAACCTCCGGCCGCAAGCGCGCCAAGGATCGTCAGGGTCAGGGCGGTGTAGGCAAGCCAGATGCGAGTCGGAGCGGCGCTCGCGACGAGATCGATCAGCACGGCGACGATCAGCAGCCCGATCGTGAAATGATCGACGACGGGATGCAGATGCCAGGGTTGGAGAAATTTCACCACAGAGTCCATCGGTGCTCCTTGAATTGGACGGGATCCGAGCACGCGCAGGCGCCGAACGCGGGAAATTGCGCGGCGCGATGCGCGGTCTGTGCAGTTTATCGCAAAGCGGCGCGCCGCGCGCAAATCTGCGGCACCCGCGCGCGGAAATCGACGGGGCGAAGAATTCACGAAGTCAGCGCACCGGCGCGCCTCCGGTGCGAATCACAATTCTATTTGTCCTCGATCTCGCCTCTCGATCCGGCTGACGGCGTGCTGTCAGGCCGCGGTATCGCGATCTCGAGGTCGCGTATCTCGACGTCGCTCCACGCGCGTTGCGTGAGCAAATAACGGATCGCGCCGGCGATAGTCAGTGTGCCGAAATCCGGCGTCCACCACTCCTCGAATCCAATCTGCGGTGCGTCAGGGTTGCCCGCGAGCGCGCCGCTTTGCGTCTTGCCGATTGTCACGACGATGTTCGCGGCCGCGGGCGAATCCGTCAGCGCAAAATCGCGCAGATACCATCGCACCTGCGGCGTTTCGTTGTCGTCAGGGATCATGGCGCTCGCGCCGGCCGGCGAAACCGCATTTCTCGCCCGCTTACATTCCCTGACCGTCTGAATCGATGTCGTCGGATCGGACCAGAACAACAGCGCGTGCCGACGCCACGGCGCCTCACTCGTGTCGGGGGCAGGATGGACGAAATTGACGGCGAACTGAACGTAGAGCGTGAGCGCGACGCCCGCCGCAACCGCATAACGAATCGAGTTCCATCGCTCCGACCGATGCATCCAATCCAATCCGCAGGCACCGAGGATGGTCAACGGCAGAAGAATCGCGATTACTGCGTCAGATCGATTTGCTCCCACCGTCGCAAGCATCAGCAGGCTGACGATCGCCCACACCACCGACCACGCCGCAACGCGGGCGCCGATCCGCCGTGAGACGATCGCGAACGCTCCAACAATCGCGAAAATCGTGAGAAGGAATTCGTAAGCCACCAGAATCGGGATCGATCTGCGAACTGCGCGGCCGAAGGCAATCGACGGCCGGGCAAATGCGGCGCGCAAGTCGTATTCGAGTACTGTCGCGAGAGATCGGGTAAAAAAGCTGTCGTCAGGAAGACCCACAGGCCGGCGGCGACGAGCGCGCAGACGATCACGAGCGCGCGCCGCCGCTCCCACCATACGCGCAAGCGCAAGCGCCGATGATCGATCCGCACGGCGTCGCCGAGACCGACGACGATCAAGGATACGATCATCGCCGCGGCGGTCGCGTAGCCAATCGGATCCGCCGAGAGCCACAGCGCGATCGCGACGCCCAATCCCGCCGCGCGGATCACGCCCGGTTGCCGGCGCATGCTTTGAGCGATTGCGATCGCGATCATCATGAAGGTCAGCGACGCTATCGCCGTCGAACCGCCACGCGAAAAATAAGTCACGCTCGGCGAAATCGCGATCAAAGCGGCGAAGGCAAGCGCTCCCGCGCGCCCGATGAACGGACGCATCGCAAATCCGCTCGCGACCATCAGCAGACCGCATAGCATCACGACAATTCGCGAGGTGGCGTCCGTCGCGCCGGCAGCCGCGAAGATCCAAGCCTGGAGTATCGCGACCCACGAGGCGTGAAGACCGGCGCCCGACGCGAGCGCCGCAAGCGCATCGCGCGCCTGCGTCGCATCCAGCGGACGCGCTCCCAGAGCGATCGCGCGCGTGACGAGCGCATAGAGGGCGATCAGGTACCATCCAAGATGCTCCGCCGTGACGACGTAAACTGCTCGCGTGAGCCGTTCGTGGCTCAGGTTGACGGCGGTCTCCGTCGTCGGCGGCGCGAGTCGCGGCTCATGCTCGGCGCGCTCGATGGATTTATCGTCCAGCCGCCACTGGTCGTCTGGAATTCTGTCAGCGCCCGCCATTATTATTATCCGCTCTTGCGATTTCGCTATTGCGCGGACCGCGCGTTGTCAACGCCGGCGCGCCGAAAATTAATGCGTCCGAAATGCAGTTTGCACTTGAGCGCAACGCCGGCGCGGCTATGCTGAGAGTTTCGGGTCACGGGAAAATGTTCGGCATTAAAATAAATACGCGCCGTTTGATCAACGGATCGCTGTCGTTCCTCGCGCTTGCCGCGATTATCGCCCTGTTCTTCGCGTATCGCAGCCACGCTCAACATCTTATTGCGCACAACGTCCCCGTCTCGCTCGAACATCTTCCATATTACGCGTTCTGCTCGTTTTACCGGATGCTCGCCGCATACATCATCGCGCTGATTTTTTCGATCATTTACGGAATGGCGGCGGCGCGCGGCGGGCTCTACGAGCGCATCCTGATTCCCGCCATCGACATCGCGCAGTCGGTGCCAGTGGTCGGTTTTTTCCCCGCCGCGGTCTATTTCTTCGTCGCGCTCGCGCACGGCAGCCGGCTCGGGGTCGAGATGGCCGCCATCTTTCTCATCTTCACCAGCCAGGCGTGGAACATGGCGCTGGGCGTTTACGAAGCCGTCAAAACGATTCCCGACGACTCGCGGGACGCGCTCGAGTCGTTCGGCGCGCGGGGATGGCTCAAGTTCAAGCGTCTGCTGATGCCAGCCAGCGTGCCCAAGCTGGTGTACAACTCGATCCTGTCGTGGGTCGCGGGATGGTACTTCCTCATCGCGTGCGAAATCATCACAGTCGGTCCCGCCAGCTACCGGCTGCCGGGGCTGGGCAGTTTCCTGTGGGAGGCCGCCGAAAATGGACGCAATTTCGATCTCGCCGCGGGACTTCTCACCTTGCTCGCGATCATCGTGTTGATGGACATGATCGTGTGGCAGCCGCTGTCCGCGTGGGCGGAGAAGTTTCGCTACGAATTTGCGGCGTCGTCGGGCGCCGCGCAATCGCTGGGGATGTTAGACGCGCTGGCGGGCGTCGGCCCGGCAATCACGCGTGCGATCCGCTCGATCCTGCTGCCTCCCATGAGGCTGATCGCCAGCGCGCTGAACGCGATGCCGCGCGGTCCGCAGCTATCGCCGGAACAAAGCAGGCGCGCAGGCCGGATGGTGCGGACGCTGGTGATCGGCGCGATCGTGATCTTCACCGCGTGGGCGTTGGGGCGCGGCTTTTTCGCCTTGATCAGAACGCTCTCGCAGCCGTGGCCGTCGGACGCGAAGCAGATTCCGGCCGCAATCCTTGCCTCCACAATTCGCATGACGGTCGCCTACGCGATCTCGCTGGCATGGACGGTGCCGTGCGCGCTGGCCGCCAGCGAGAGTCCGCGCTTCAACCGAATCCTCTCGCCGATCGCGGAAATTGTCGGCTCGATGCCCGCGACGGCGCTGTTTCCGGTCATCGTCATCTTCGTCATCCAGGTCACCGGCGGGATGAATCTTGCTTCGATCCTGCTAATCCTGACCGGGATGCAATGGTATCTGCTCTTCAACCTGCTCGCGGGCGTAAACCAGGTGCCCGAGGACTTGAAGGAAGCCGCGCGAGCGTTCGGGCTCTCCCGCTACGCGCGATGGCGCAAGCTGATCCTTCCCGCGGTGATGCCGTCGCTGATCACCGGCAGCATCACCGCCTGGGGGGGAGGATGGAACGCGCTCATCCTGTCGGAGTACTTCGTTTACAAAAGTCAGACCTACCAGGTAATCGGAATCGGCGCGCTGCTGGACGCTGCCACCTATAAGACCGGCAACGGGGTGATGATCCTGCTGAGCCTCCTATCAATGATACTGGTGGTGCTATTATTGAACCGTCTGATGTGGCGGCCCTTGTACAACCTGGCCACGGAGCGATACAGGCTGGACTACTGACACGTCCCTGACTATGTGCGATTCGGACTCATCTGACCCATGGCCCTCCTTGAGATCAAACACATCTCGAAAAATTTCGCGCACGCCAAGGGCACGTTGCAGGTGCTCGACGACATCAGCTTCGACGTGGATGTGGGCGAGTTCGTCGCGATCGTCGGCCCCTCGGGATGCGGGAAGTCAACCCTCCTGCGCATCATCAACGGTATCGTGCCGATGACTTCCGGACAGGTGCTGTACCGCGGCCGCCAGGTCGATGGGATTAATCTCGAATGCGCACTGGTGTTCCAATCGTTTGCGCTGCTGCCATGGCTGTCGGTCAAAGCCAACGTCGAGCTCGGCCTCGAAGCGCAGGGATTGCCGCTGGCTGAGCGCGAAAAGCGCGCCGGAATCTATATCGACAAGGTGGGACTCGACGGTTTCGAGGAGGCCTACCCGCGCGAGCTGTCGGGCGGAATGAAGCAGCGCGTCGGTTTCGCCCGCGCGCTGGCCGTCGAGCCCAAGGTGCTTCTGATGGACGAGCCGTTCTCCGCGCTGGATGCGCTGACCGCGATCACGCTGCGCGAGGAAATGCTCGACATCTGGCAGGCACCCGACATGCCGGTAAAAAATATCGTGCTCGTTACCCACATCATCGAGGAGGCAATCGAACTCGCCGATCGCGTGATCGTGATGTCGGCGGGCCCCGGACGCATTGTCAAGGATCTCAAAGTCGAATTGCCAAGACCGCGCGACCGCCGCGCTGAAACTTTCAACGCCCTCACCGACAAGGTGTTCTCGCTGATCGAGGAGCGGGGCTGATGGTTGCGGGGTCCATATATCCGCTTCCCGATTGCGCGCTGACTCCTGTCTTCGGCCTGCTGGAATTGCTCGAGGATCGCGGCGGACGCGAGGACGGCTACAAAATCGCGCGCGATCTCAATTTCAGATTCGGCGATTTGCTGAAGGTGATGAAGGCCGCGGAAATCCTCGGCTTCGTCTCAACTCCGGCCGGCGACGTGGTGCTCGAGCCGCTGGGCAAACAATTCCTCGACGCGAAGGTCAACGAGCGCAAGCTGCTCGTGCGCGGGCAGTTGAAGGGACATAGCCTGTTCAGCTACTTCATCCGCCTCCTTCATGGCACTGAGGACAAGTCTCTAACCAAAGAAGTCGTGCTCCAACACCTCGCGATGCTCCTGCCGAGCGAAAAGCCCGAGCGCCAGTTTTCGACGATGGTTAACTGGGGGCGTCACGCCGAGCTGTTCGGCTATAGTAAGGACGACGACCGCTTTTATCTCGACAACGAATAGGCGCTTGCGCCAGGGGAGAAATCACTATGGCAACGGATGCTGAAAAAGTCGTGACCGAATTCTGCAACGCGTGGCCGCGCAAGAATATCGACGAACTGCTCGGCTTCTTCACCGACGACGCCGTCTATCACAACATCCCGTTCGAACCGGCCCGCGGCAAGGAGGCCATCCGCGCCGCCATCAACACCTTTCTGCCGATGGCCAAGTCGCTTCATTTCAAAGTCCTGAAAACCGCCAGCGCCGGCAACGTCGTCTTCAACGAGCGCGTCGACATCTTCGACCTGGGCGGCGGCAAGACGATTTCGCTGCCTGTCGCAGGCGTGTTCGAGGTCAGCGGCACCAAGATCAGCGCATGGCGCGACTACTTCGACATGGCGATGTACACCAAGCAGATGCAATAGCTTCTCCGTCTTTCCGTCATCCAGAGCGCAGCCGAGGGACCCCGGATCCGTTCCCGCATCCGCACCAATCTCACTTCGCCACCCTCTCCCCGCGGTGTAACATCCACCCCACGATGGCCTCGCCCGTCACCCACGCCATCATCGGCACCGCCGGCCACATCGATCACGGCAAGACCGCGCTCATCAAGGCGCTCACCGGCCAGGATACCGATCGACTGAAGGAGGAAAAGGAGCGCGGAATTTCGATCGACCTCGGCTTCGCCTACTTCACGCTGCCCGACGGCTCTCGCGCCGGCATCGTCGACGTCCCCGGCCATGAGCGCTTCATCCGCAACATGCTCGCCGGCGCCCACGGCATCGATCTCGTGCTGTTCGCCGTGGCGGCCGACGACGGCGTGATGCCCCAGACCGAAGAGCATCTCGACATTCTCCATCTGCTCGGCGCGCGGCGCGGCATCTTCGTGATCACCAAGGCCGACCTCGCCGACCCCGCCCGCCTGCGCGACGTGCGCGACGAGATCGAGCTGCTCGCCGAGGGCACCACGCTCGCCGGCGCGCCGATAATCGAAGTCTCGTCGATCACCGGCCTCGGCCTGGATAAATTGCGCGCCGAAATCGTCCGCCAGCTCGACGGCTTTCAGGCGCGCTGCGCAACCGGCGTCTTCCGGCTTCCTCTCGATCGCGCTTTCGTCATCAAGGGACACGGCATCGTCGTCACCGGCACTGCGATGGGCGCCGAGGTCAGGGTCGGGGATAAGCTCCGCGTGCTGCCATCGGGAAACGAGGTCCGCGTGCGCTCGATCCAGGTGCATTCGGATTCCGTCGAGAGCGCCGGCCTATGCCAGCGCGTCGCGCTGAATCTCACCGGCGCCGAAAAGCTTGGCCTCGCCCGCGGCGACGTGCTAGCCGACGAGCGGCTGGAATCCGCAACTGCGCGTTTCGACGCGTGGTTGGAAATTCGTCCCGCCGCCAAACGCGCGCTCAAGAGCAACACGCGCGTGCGGCTGTTCATCGGCACCGCCGAAACGATCGCCCGCGCGATCGTTCTCGACGACGCAGGTGCGATCGCGCCCAAAGCCGCCGGCTTCGCGCAGCTCGTGACCGAGGATCCCGTCGTGGCACTCTCGGGCGACCGCTTCGTCATCCGCGACGAAACCAATTCACGCACGCTCGGCGGCGGCGTCGTGCTCAACCCGATGGGCCGGCGCGTCCGCAAACCGATCGAGGCCTATCGCGCCAATCTCCGCTTGCTCAAGGATTCGTCCGGAGCCGATGCGCTCGAAGTGCTGATCAATTTGCAGGAAAGTTTCGCGCTCGGCACGACCAGCATCGCAATCCTCATGAACATTCCGATCGCCGAGGCCGAAGCGGCGCTCCTCGAAGCGGCGCGCTTCGTCAAGCTGTCAGTTGGCGACGAAGAAGCTTTCACCACGCGGACCAAGTGGGAGGCCCTCAAACGCTTCGCGCTCGATGCGCTCGAGGATCATCACAAGACCGAGCCACTGTCGCCGGGCCTCGAGATGGAAGCGCTGCGCACGCGGCTGCCTTACGAGATCGGCGCGCGCGCGTTTCGTCCGATCGTCGATCGCCTCAGCCGCGAATCTGAAATCGTGCGCGAGGAAAGTGTGCTCCGGCTGAAAAGCCATCGCGTGCAACTCGGCGGCGACGCCGAAACGCTCGGCGCGAGCATCGAAGCCGCGCTCACCCGCGCGCACTTCCAGCCGCCGGAGCTCAAACAGTTGGCCGACGCGCTGAAAATTCCCGCCGGCCAGTTCCAGCATCTAAGAACCGTGATGCTCGCGATGGAACGCCAGGGCCGCGTCGTCAAGATAGCCACCGATCTCTACTTCAGCCGCGCCGCCGCCGACGCCGCCCGCGATCGCCTGATCAAATATCTTCAGGCTCACTCCGAAATCACAGCCGCGGTCTTTCGCGATCTGCTCGGCGCTTCACGCAAGTTCGCAATCGCGCTGCTCGATCATTTCGACCACACCGGCCTAACCACCCGCGTCGGCGACACCCGCCGCCTCCGAATCCCCACTTAGCCTCTGCCGCGCGGCTGACTTCGCCGCCGCGATGCGCGACAATGGGCGCGATGTCCAAACCAAAGGACAACAATCCCTCGCGGGGCGACCTCATTCGCCTGACTGCGCGGTGCAAGGCTGCGGGTTGAGCCGGTAAGCTCGGTCCGGCGGACCTCTCCGCAGTCCTCGCGCGGCTCGATTTGCCGAGCCACCCTGATTTGCTCGTCGGAATCTCGACGGGCGACGACGCCGGAGTGTTCCGTCTTTCCGACGATCTCGCAATCGTGAACACCGTCGATTTTTTCACGCCCGTGGTGGACGATCCTTTCACTTACGGACAGATCTCCGCCGCCAACGCGCTGTCGGACGTCTATGCGATGGGCGGAGTGCCGCGCACCGCGCTCAACATCGTATGCTGGCCGCAAACCGGATTGCCCGGCGAGATGCTCGCCGACATTCTGCGCGGCGCTGCCGAGAAGGCGCGCGAGGCCGGCGTCGTAATAGTTGGCGGTCACACCGTCGCCGACGAAGAAGTGAAATTCGGGATGGCTATCACGGGAGTGATCGATCCGCACCGAATCGTGCGCAATGTCGGCGCGCAAGCCGGCGACGCGCTCGTGCTCACCAAGGCGCTCGGCACGGGAATCCTGATGACCGCATTCAAGCGCGACGCGCTGGCCGACGAACCATATCAGGCCGCGGTCCGCTCGATGACGCAGCTCAACGCCGCGGCCGCCTCCGCGATGCTTAAGTACGACGTTCACGCCGCCACCGACATCACGGGCTTCGGTCTCGTCGGTCATGCGCTGAAGATGGCCGAGGGCAGCGCCGTTACGATCGTGTTCGAGGAATCCGACTTGCCGCTGTTGCCCGGAGTGCTCGAGCAATGCCGCGCCGGAATGATTCCCGGCGGCGGCGAACGCAATCGCGAGTACTACGCGCCGAGCGTCCGCATCTCCGAGGAAGTTTCCGACGAGATCGCCGCGATTGTCTTCGATCCGCAGACCTCGGGCGGATTGCTGATCGCGATCCCCGACAAGCAGTCCCTTGCCCTGCTCGCGGAGCTTCACAACTGCGGGCATCGCGACGCCGCGATCGTCGGCCGCGTCACGCCTCGCCGCGAACACCCGATCGAATTAGTCTGAGCAGGGGCCGACCCGCTTCATCAGCCGGCTCGCCTCGGTCGCATGCCGCCGCAACGGCTCGCACACGTCGTGCGCCGGGTCATCGGCGGTCGAACTCTCCCCCTTCTCCGGAGATCTCCTCGCGCGCGCCCTATCCGCGGTTGACGTTTGAGGCCTGCAATCCCTTGGGCCCCTGCGCGACCTCGAAGTCGACGCGCTCCCCCTGCTCGAGCGAGCGGAAACCTGCTCCATCGATGGCGCTATAATGAACGAACACTTCCTGCCCGTCCTCCATCGTGATGAAGCCGTAGCCCTTCTTCGGGCTGAACCACTTAACAGTCCCGTTAGCCATTTTCCCCCATACCTCCTGAAGGGAACCAGCCGGAGCGCCCCCCTCAGGGCCTTCTCCCGCCGGCGACGCGCTTCCCCAAGCAACGCGCGTAACGGCGCGCATATAGCACAAGATGCGATGCTTATCAAATAGGTAAAACACCCAAAACCGCGCCGTAATATGTCTGGGGATCGAGAACGGGGCGGTGCAGCAGCTAATATTGCCAGCGGCGAATTGGGCGGGCATGCATGTGGCAGTGATCGGGAATCTGGCGCATCACGTCGTCGATGCCGAATTTGTCGGCGCCATACTTCGCGCGCGCGACCAGTGACAGCGCCTCGATCATGAATTCGCGTTCCTGGTCGGTGGGCACCGCGCGATGGTCTCCCAGGACGGCCATGGGAGTGTCGCACGAATCGCACTCCAGGATCGTAAATTTGAAGGGGTGAACGAAGTCGGCGTAGCGCTGCGTGTAATCACGCAGCTCGCACAGTTCGCATTTCGGCATCGACTAAGCCGTCGTCGATTCGCGCGGAGTATGCAACCGACGCATCGCGAGCCATGACGGCCCGCGACGCATCGAGGCGCAAATTCCTACTTCGTCGCTGGAGAAGCTGCCGCTGCCGGCGAAGAGGCTGCCTTCGCGGGCGCCGCCGGTACCTCTCTGCCACTCTTGGCCTGCACCGACGACTTGGTGACGGCCTTGGCCGCGAGCTTCGCCTTCCGCTTGCAGCGAGAGACGCTCGAGGTCGAGATTTTGAGGTCTGCGGCGATATCCTTGTTATGCTTGCCGCTGTTGACTTCGTTCATCACGGCGTCGCAATCGACCTTGTTGGCGTAGGCCGGTCGTGCACTGGCCACAAACGCAACGATTGTCACGAGCATCGCCGAGGCCGCCACAAGCGCAAACTTCTTCATCAGCATTTTCTTCCCCGCTCAGGTTAGGGTTGTTTCAAACGATGTAGAGTATTTCAAAATGCACGTCTCATCAACAGAGGTCCGAAATCCTTTTCCAAGGGCGCCTTCGCGGGCCCGGGAGCGGGATAAACGGTCCTTTGGGGCTTGGCGCCGCCTAGCGCTTGGGCTTGGCGAATCCCGGGAAGGACGGTTGGCGTTTTTCCTGCAAGGCGGCGACGCCCTCGGTCAAATCGGCGCCGAAAAATCCCATCATCTCGAGCGCCAGCGATGCGTCGAACGCAGGGCCGGCCACCCGCAGCCAATTGTTGAGCGAGCGTTTAGTGAATCTCACCGCCTGTTGCGGACCGCGCGCGAGCTTGCGCGCGACTTCCATCGCCTTGTCCATCAGCTGGTCGGCGGGAACGCACAGGCTCACCAGCCCGATGCGCTCGGCCTCCTTGCCGTCGATGAACTCCGCCGTCATCAGGTAGTACTTCGCCTTGGCCATGCCGCACAGCAGCGGCCAGATGATCACCGCATGATCTCCGGCCGCGACGCCAAGGCGCAAATGTCCGTCGGTGATGCGCATCGCCTCCGACGCGATGCTGATGTCCGCCATGAACGCGACCGCCAATCCCGCGCCGACGGCGACGCCGTTGATGGCGGAGATGATTGGCTTGTCGAGATTGATCATGTTGTAGACGATGTCGCCGGCTTCCTTCCAGGCCTTGCCTACGTTGGCCGCGCTCGCCGTCATCTGCTGAATCATGTCGAGGTCGCCGCCCGCTGAAAACGCGCGCCCTGCGCCGGTAACCACTACGACGTTGGTTTCGTCGTCGTCGGCAACGTCGAGCCACACGCGGCTCAACTCGAAGTGGAGGCGGCTGTTGGTGGCGTTGAGAACCTCGGGACGATTGATCGTGATGAGCAGGATGCCGTCGTCGTTGCGCTCGAACAGAAGATGCCGGTACTCGCTGTACTTCATTTTTTCACTTTTTCACTTTCTCACTTTCTCACTTTTTCACTGGCACCGTCACGCGCCTGGACGGCTGCCTGATCAGCTTTTGTAAATGTCGATGACCTTGCCGAGCAGCGCGATCGCTTCGGGCTTCGGACGCTGAAAGCTGTTGCGGCCGATGATCGAGCCGTAACCGCCGCCGGCGTGAATCCCGCGCACGGTATTGAGCAGCGTCTCGTCGGTCTCCTTGGCGCCGCCCGAGAAAATCACGATGCGCCGGCCGTCGAAGGCCGACTGGATGACGTGCTTGATTCGCGCCGAGAACGGCTCGAGCGGAACCTTGTTGGCGTCGTACGCTTTTTTGGCCTCGGCCAGTTCGATAAAAGCGGTGGGCGGCTTGACCTTGATCATATTCGCACCGAGTTGCGCCGCGATTTGCGCCGCGTACGCGACCACGTCGATCGCGGTCTCGCCCTGCTTGCTGACGCCGGAGCCGCGCGGGTACGACCATAGGACCAGCGGCAGTCCATTGGCCCTGGCCTCTTCGCCGATTTCGCGCGCCTCCTGGTACATCGACTTCTCCTGCGTCGAGCCCGGATAGATCGTGAGTCCAATCGCGGCGCATCCCAGGCGCAGAGCGTCCTTCACGCTGGCGGTCACAGCGAGCGCGGGATCTTTTTCCTCGTTGAGAACGTCGTGATTGTTGGCCTTCAGGATGAGCGGAATCTCGCCGGCGTACTCGGCCGCGCCCGCCTCGAGAAATCCGAGCGGCGCCGCGTATGCATTGCATCCCGCATCGATGGCGAGCTGAAAGTGATAGCGCGGGTCATAGGCGGGCGGATTGACCGCGAAGCTTCGCGCCGGGCCATGCTCGAAGCCCTGGTCCACGGGCAGGATTACGAATTTGCCTGTGCCCGCGAGCTTGCCATGGTTGAGCATCCGGGCCAGGTTGCTGCGCACGCCGGCGTTTTCGGAATCGTAATAGCCAAGAATCTCTCTAACTCGCTTGGTCATATACCTCTGTCTCCGATCGGGATTGTCATTGCAGATTGCATTCCTATATCACAACATCGCGGCCGCATAGTGGGCCGCGCCGAGCAGGCCAACGGCTGGATTCAGCGATACGCGGACTTCGATCCGTTTCAGGATCTCGTTCAGCCGGCCTTTGGACAAGAATCCTCGCACGAACGCGCCATCGGTGAGCATCGGCAAAATTTTCGGCGCGATCCCACCGCCCAGAAAGACACCGCCCAGCGCCAGGACTTTGAGCGCCAAATTGGCGGCCTCGGAACCATAAATATCGCAAAACATGGCCAGCGCGTGAACGCAAACCGGGTCGCGTCGCGCAAGCGCCGCCTCGCTTACCGCAGCGGAAGGATCGCCCGCGGCGATTTGCCCGCTCAGCCACGCGGGCTCTTCGGCCCGGCTCTCACGCCTTAGGAAACGATAGATATTCCAGAGTCCCGGACCCGAGAGGACGCGCTCGTAGCTGGCGTGTCCGAATTCGCCCGCGACGAACCGCAGCAGCTCGATCTGTTCCGCGCCGTGCGGCCCGAAATCGCAGTGCCCGCCTTCGGATGCGACCGCGTAGTATTTGTCATCCTCCCAAACCAGCGCCGATTCGCCCAGACCGGTTCCCGCAGCAAGCACCGCGATATTGCCGTGTTCGGGCGGATTTTCCGCGCGATGCAGAACCGCAAACTCGACGGGTTTCAGATGAACCATGCCGTAGGCCATCGCCGTCAGATCGTTAATCAAGCGAACCGGGACGCCGTTTAGCGCGCGCGACAGTGAGACGCTGGAGAGTTGCCATGCAACGTTGGTGGCGTGGGCGCGGCCGTCGATTATTGGACCCGGCACGCCGAGGCAGACGGCATTCGCCGCCGCGGTTGGGCCGAGGAAATCCGCGCAGGCCGCCTCGAGGCTGTCGAACTGCGAGGTCGGGTAGCGGCGCTCGCGCACAATTTCGAGTGTTCCTGCGGATTGGTTGAAGAGACCGAGATGGGTTTTGGTTCCACCGACATCGCCGGCCAGGATGAGGCCATCCATAGGAACCCCGATCCGGTTCTAGCCTTCGACGTTGAACGACTCGGCGAGCGCGACTTCCTCGGCGCTGCCGATATAAATCGGATGCCGCTCGTGGATCGCGGTGGCAGCGATGTCGAGGATTCGCTGCTTGCCGGTCGAGCCGCGGCCGCCGGCCTGCTCCGCGAGCATCGAGAGCGGCGCGAGCTCATACATCAGGCGCAGTTTCCCCCTGGCCTTGCCGCCTTCAGCAACCTCGGCGGGATACATAAATATTCCGCCCTCGAGCAGGCATCGATGGAAATCGGCGGCGAATGCACCGCAATATCGAAGTGAGTAGCTAGTGCGTTTGTCTTTGCGACTGGTAATATGCGCGACGAACTTGCGCGCTCCGTCGTGCCACTTCCCCACGTTGCCCTGATTGACCGCATAGGTAGTCCCGTGCGGTGGCATCTTCACGTTCTCTTTCCAGAGAATGAACTCACCGAGAGTTCGATCGAGCGTGAAGATATCGACGCCGGCGCCGGCGCTATACACAAGCTGCGCGGCCGGCCCGTACAGGATGTATCCCGCGATGACCTGGTGACTTCCGGGGACGAGGATGTCGTCGATTCCGGTCCCGTGCCCGGGCGCGCGTTTCTTGACGGCGAAGATAGTGCCGAGCGAACCGTTTACGTCGGTATTAGATGACCCATCGATAGGATCGTAGAGTACGCAGTAGCTATTCTCGCGGCAATTGGATGAGTAATGATGCGGCTCGTCCATTTCCTCGGATATGAGACTACATACCGGGTCTCCATGCTCGAATGCGTCGAGGAAAACTTGGTTGCCCCACTCGTCGAGCTTCTTGACCTTTTCGCCGTGCACGTTGGTTTCGCCGGTGTAGCCGAGCCCGCCGTGGCTCGCGAGCGCCAGCTCCCGCGTGATGCGCGTGGCGATGACCTCGATGCGCTCCATTATGAGAGCGAGGTCCGCGACCGGCAGCGCAGTCGCGCTTTTGGTCTTGATATGACGCGCGAGAGTAATGCCGGCGCTCATCTGCAATCCCTTCTCGACAAATTGCACACGTTGATGGGGTTCTCCTGCTAGAGCGTTCGCCAAGTGCGCCCGTCAGCCGCGATCATCAGGGCGGCCTCGAGCGGGCCCCACGAACCCGCAGCGTAGATTGGGGGATCCATGGGCGACTGGCCCCAGGCATACAGCACCGGTTGCACAAACGTCCACGCTTCTTTGACCGTATCCCGCCGCATGAAGAGCGTCTGGTCGCCAACGATCACGTCGTTGAGCAGGGTCTCGTACGCTTCCGGCGTGGAAGTCACGTAGTGAAAATCAACTTTGACCTGCTGGAGGCGGGTCTGCGAGCCGGGCACCTTCGACATGATATGGAGCGCGAGGCCTTCGTCGGGTTGAATCCTGATGGTCAGCATATTGGGCGCCAATGGAGCGCGTGGGTTTGAGTTATACAGGATTCGGGGCACGCTGTTGAAGTAGATCGCGATTTCGCTCGAGCGCTTGGGCATCCGTTTGCCGGTGCGCAGGTAGAACGGCACGCCGGCCCATCGCCAGTTATCGATCCAGCATCGCAGCGCGACAAAGGTCTCGACTTGCGAATCCGGCGCGACCTGCTCCTCGGCGCGGTAGGCCGCGACCGGCATGCCGCCGATCAGGCCCTCGCCGTATTGGCCGCGCACGACCCATTTTTCGATATCCTCGTCGCCGAGCGGGCGCAGCGCGCGCAGTACGTCGAGCTTTGCGTCGCGCATCGACTCGGCGCCGGTGGTGTTGGGCGGCTCGGTCGCGATCATGCAAAGCGTTTGCAGCAGATGGCTCTGCACCATGTCGCGCAGCGCCCCGGCGCGATCGTAGTAGGCGGCGCGCGTGCCGACGCCCTCGGCCTCGGCGACGGTAATCTGGACATGGTCAACGAATCGCGCCGTCCATATGGGTTCGAGGATCGCGTTGGCGAAGCGCAACACCATCAGGTTCTCGACGGTTTCCTTGCCGAGGTAATGGTCGATTCTGAAAATCTGGCTTTCGTCGAAATGGCGCGCGAGCTCGGCGTTGATCTCCGACGCGCTGGCGAGATCGGAGCCGATCGGTTTTTCGACTACCACGCGCGTGAACGGATGCCCCTTCTCATGCGGATGAATCATTCCCGGGGCGGTCAATCCCTCCGAACAGGTGTCGATGAAAGCCGGCGGAATCGCAAAGTAGAAGACACGATTGCCTTCGGTACCGAACTCGGCATCCAGCGCCTCGCATCGCTTGTGCAGGTTCTGATAATCGGCGGCTTCGCTGAACGAGCCACGATTGAAATGGAGCAAGGGGGCGAACTTCGCCCAGTGTTCGTTCTCGACCGGGCGGCGCGAGAATTGTTCGATGCCGCTGAGCGCGAACGCGCGATACTTCTCGTCGTCGAGATCCTCCATCGAGAAACCGAGGATCGCGAACTTGTCGGGCAATTCGCCGTCGAGCGAGAGATTGTATAATGCGGGAATCAGCTTGCGATGGCTCAAGTCGCCGGCGCCGCCGAAGATCACCAGGATGCATGGATCGTAGTGATGGCGTTCCTTGACGGGGTGATTGAGATCGACGGCCCTGTTCGCAGGCGCGGCCATAAATAGCTTAACCCTCTCGCGCTCTACTCCTTGACGACGCCGTGTCCGCCAAACTCGTCGCGCAGCGCGGCGAGCAATTTCTCGCCGAAGGTGCCTTCGCCCTTGTCAGCGCGCGAGCGGAAGCGCGTGAACAGCGCCATGGTGATTATCGGCATCGAGATGTTCTTGTCGATTGCGTCCTGCACCGCCCAGCGGCCCTCGCCCGAATCCTCGACGTAGCCCCTGATTTGCTCGAGGCCCGGATCCTTTCGCAGCGCGTCGGCCGTAAGCTCCAGCAGCCATGATCGCACGACGCTGCCCTGTCCCCACAGGTTTGCGATCTTGGGCAAGTCGAGCTTGTACTCCGACTTGTGCATCGCCTCGAAACCCTCCGCGTACGCCTGCATCAGGCCGTACTCGATGCCGTTGTGGACCATCTTCACGTAATGGCCTGCGCCGTGGCCGCCGACGTGGTCGTAGCCACCGGGAGGAGCCAGCGTTTTGAAAATCGGTTCGTAGCGCCTGAAGATGTCAACTTCGCCGCCGATCATCAGGCAGTAGCCAAGCTTGAGTCCCCAGATGCCGCCGCTGGTGCCGGCATCCACGTGATGCAGCTTCATGCCGGCGAGTACGGCAGCGCGGCGGATGTCATCGTGAAAGTTGGTGTTGCCGCCATCGATGATCGCGTCGCCCGGCTCGAGCAATTCGGCCAGTTGGTTAATCGTGCTGTCGGTGGGATCGCCAGCCGGCACCATCACCCACACGCCCCGCGGCGGCGCGAGCTTGGCGACCATATCTTTGAGCGAATTGACGCCGTCGGCGCCGAACGTTGAAACTTCTTTGAGTTTCGCATCGTCGAGATCGAAGGCGACAATCTGGTGGTTGTCGCGCCGCAGCCGCTCGACCATGTTCATGCCCATTTTGCCGAGACCAACGAATCCGATTTCCATCGTGCTTCCTCTTGGCAGATGACGATGCGATCCGGATTTGCGGTCGGGCGGCGAGAACCGAAAAGGATTTCCCCGCGCACGCCTCGGCATTTGACTATCCGGCGCTCGACCTAAGCTATTCCAACCCCGGCGATTGTTCAAAGACCGCGCCTCGAACCGCGCGCCCAACGGGATTTGATGTCGTCTTCGAGCCTCAGATTGCGCAAGTCAAAGTCGGTTGCGCACCAGACAGCCGTTGATGCTCCTATTAAACTAGTGTTATGGTTATTTATGGATTTTGTGGCGACCTCTCTCAAACTTGCCAGCCTGGGCCACGAACAACGTCTGCGGATATTCCACCAGCTCGTCCGAGCGGGTCGTGGCGGGATGACCATCGGACAGATTCGGGATGCGCTGGATCGGCCGATGTCCACGGTTGCGTTTCACCTTCGCGAACTGGTGGAGGCGGGCATGGTGACCCAGGAAAAGGAAGGCCGCTCGGTATGCTGCCGAGCCAGTTTCGAGGCGCTGAACGAAATGCTGGAATTCATTTCAAATGAGTGCTGCCGGGGCGTTTCGTTGCCGGCCTTCTCCAGGCGACGAAGCGCCTAAACCGGGTCTGCCCGAAGGAGATTTACGCGCCGTGTTCAGACAGATCGAGATTAACGGGATTTTCCCATGACCAATGCGCCCGCATCCTCGACGCGCGATCGGCTCACGCTGGAGGGCCGGCTCAATCAGGAATGTTTTTGTATCGATGTCGATCCGGCGCGTGTCTGGCGCGCCGTGGAGCAAACAACGGCGGGCATCGTCCCCGGCGAGGTATTGGCCCGGGACCGCGCTCATCTCTTCTCCAACGCGCCGGTCTTCCTCTCGCAGGCGGATCTGATCGCGATGGGCGAGGTCGCGCAGGCCGTCGAAGCGGTCGGCGAGCTCAAAACGTTCCAGGCCGAAGTACTGGCGTGGGCGCCAGAAATTGCAAGGATCGATTTTGGGCCGCGTGGCGCGTTCATGGGCTACGACTTTCACCTGACGCCGAACGGACCCAAGCTTATCGAGGTGAACACCAACGCTGGCGGAGCCTTCCTGAACGCGATCCTTGCGCAGGCCTGGGTCGCTTGCTGCCCCGAGGTGCAAGCGCTCGCGCCGCAGCCGCCGGCCGGGTTCGAAGACGCGGTCTGGAACATGTTCGAAGCGGAGTGGCGCCTCCAACGCCGCGCCGGTCGCCCGCGCGTAATCGCAATCGTTGACGATGCGCCCCAACACCAGTTCCTCTACCCGGAGTTCCTGCTGGCGCAGGCCTTCTTCCAGCGCCACGGCGTGGAAGCGGTGATCGCTGATCCGAACAGTCTGCGGTATTGGCGGGGCCGTCTCATGCTCGGCGAGCTGCCGATCGATCTGGTTTACAATCGGCTGGTGGACTTTGGGTTCGAAAGCCCGGCGGTCGGATCGATCCGGGAGGCCTATCTGGCCGACGCGGTGGTCGTGACGCCTAACCCGCGCAACCACGCGCTCCTGGCGGACAAGCGCAATCTGGCCCTGTTGTCCGATCCTGCGTGGCTCGAAGCGCTCGGCGTCGAACAAGGACTACGCGACACGCTCGCGCGCCTTCCGCGCGCCAGGCTTGTCACGCCCGACAACGCCGCGGCGCTCTGGGCCGAGCGCAAATCGCTCTTCTTCAAGCCGGCGGCGGGACATGCCGGCAAGGCCGTCTACCGCGGAGACAAGCTCACACGAACCGTCTGGGCGGACATCTTGCAGGGTGATTACGTCGCCCAAGCCTTCGCCGCCCCGAGCGAGCGGCGGGTTCAAGTCGAGGGCGATCCGCAGGTCCGCAAGATGGATGTGCGACTTTACACCTATGCAGCCTCCACGATCCTGGTGGCGGCGCGCCTGTACCAGGGCCAAACCACCAACTTCCGCACGCCAGGCGGGGGATTCGCCCCGGTCATCATCCTTGGCGGACCTGAGGTCAGCGCCTAACGGGATTTGATGTCGTCTTCGAGCATCAGATTGCGCAAGTCCTGGCGCTGGAAGATCGCCGCCACCGAGCGCGTCAGCGCGACCGACAATACCTGCCCCGGCTCGTCGTAGATGCCCGCTTCGTCCTCGGAACCGAGACCGAACGAGCCGACCGGCGGGTCGTAGTAGGTTTCGTCAGCGCTCCCGGTCCAGAACGGGACGCTGAACGGCGGCTTGTAGATCGAGACGTCGAGAGCCAAATCGGCTGTAGTCCGCCAGACAGGGCCGTACTGGCCGTTGGCGCCGCGGTACTTTTTTACCCAGCATCGCCGAATCTTGCTCTCGAGCACATACTCGGCGGTGTTCTTGACTCCCGGTTTGTAGGCGACATCAGTGGACGACGACGCGCTCAAACCCGCCTCATCGGCCGCGCGCCCGATCGCTTGCTGCAGGATCGGGCCGAGCGGGGGGCTGTACAGGCGCTGCGTAATGTTGCCGGATTGATCGGTGATGACTCCTATCGCCGGATTGCCATTGAGCGGCGCGCTGTCGCCGGTCCCGTCGCGCGCGTCGGCCGACATCAGGATCAGGATGGTCTTTCTGGGATAACTGTTTTGGTATCCCTTGACCTGGTACGGGTAGTAC
This sequence comes from uncultured Pseudomonadota bacterium, assembly GCA_937889395.1. Taxonomy (GTDB): domain Bacteria; phylum Desulfobacterota; class Binatia; order Binatales; family Binataceae; genus Binatus. The sequence continues at coordinate 27,458 of CALAOW010000070.1, forward strand.
TCGAGCGTCTGGACCGAGGTCGTAGCGGGCGCACCGCCGCCGACGGTCGCACATCCCGAGAGCATCGAGGTGAAGGTCGAAACGATCGTGACGAGAAGCGCGATTCGGCAGGTGTGGATGCTCGCCACGATCAGGCTTCGCCTCTTATCGATTCGCCGCCTGGGCCCGATCGCGGAAGAGAAACAGCGTGCCACCCACCTCGAGACGATCGCCGCTCTTGAGCGCATAGCGGCCCGCCACCGACTGTCGATTGACGAATATCTGCCCGCCGGTCGGATTGATGATGAAATTCTTGCCCTCGCGCCGGATGATCGCATGATTGCCGAGCACCGTCTGATCGCCGAACAGTCCGATGTCGCTTTCCTCGGCGCGGCCGATAATCGTCACGCCCTTGAGCAGGGGATATTCGCGGCCCTCGCGCGCGTTGCGGCTCTGGCTGCGCACGACCATCAGCCAGCCGCGCTTGAGCAACTCTCCGACCAGTCCGATGAAGAATCCGATCAGCGCGCCGAGGATGATGATCGCGATCGCTCGTCCGAACGCTTGCGGAAACGTGCTCGTCAGGCTCTGGTAAAAGAATCCGCCGAGCGCGCCGCCGAGCAAGCCGCCTATCGCGCCATTGCGCCGCCGCGCCGCCGATCCCGACGCCGATCCAACGCCGAGTCCGACCGCGATTCCGAGCACGCTCCATCCCAGAATTCGGCCGTTGAGGCCGCCCAGAATGTCGAACGCAAATTCGCCGACGATCAATCCCAGCGCTCCGCCCGCCGCGCCGATAGCTCCACCGACCACGAATCTGCGCGCCGCCTGACGCAACTGGCCTACGCTGAGCGTTTCGATCGAGGCGAGAAACGCGCTGATCAGTGCGCCGATCAACGCACCGAACAGGATATCGCGGCCATAAACCCAGCGGATGCCGAGAATTGGCTCCGAGAGCCCCCACGCGGCGAAGCCGCCAAGCGCGCCGGCGGCCGCATAGAAGAGAAGTTTTTCGCGGGAAACGTTACTCGCCATGATGCACTCCCAGCATTGCGCGTGCTTGGGTCAGGTTCAAGCGCAAATCCGCCAAAGCGCTGTTTATCGCATCGAGAACAACGCCCTTTCCGCCCCTAACCCTTCTAAGAGGGCGAAGCCCGCATCTTTTCTTAGCATCGGGTGCAGGGGTCACCCCTGCTCAATTCGCCTGGGCGGTCCAGGTGCCGCGCTCTCCCGACGGCGTCGATTCGAAAGTGCCGCTGATCTGATCGCTGCGGCGCGCGCCTTCGAAGTAATACGTCTCGGTGCCGTATGGGACCTGGAACTGCAGATGGTTGCCGCGGACGAATCCTTCGATCGGCGTCATTCCATAGCCTGACTGATGGATCACGAGCTCGCCGTGCAGGAAGCCGTTGGGCTGCGGACGCAGTCTAAGCTCCATCCCGGGATTGCCGCCGCTGCGAAGACCGCTGATAGTGCCGGTGGCGACCGTCGGCCCGAGCATGCTGCCCGACGGCATCGAGCTGCCACCGATCGAGCTGCCGATCGCGCCGCTGCCGCCTGGATAGGTCGCGTATGGTCCGCCGGCGTCGGCGAGCACTTCGAATCTCTTCGCATCGAAAAATTGGCCGTTCAAATAAAAATTAACCGTGTAGGTGCCCGGCAGAAACGCGCCGCCGTGCGAGTTGCCGACGCGTCCGCTGAACGTCACCGTCTTCATACTGGGCGAGACGGGCTGATAATCGTTGACCGCGCCCAGCGTGCGACCGTCCGGGCCGATATACGCCGCATCGACGCGGTACTGGCCGGGCTCGAGCTTGTAGAGCCGGTTCTCGAAGCTGACCTCCCAGCCGACGAACAACACCTTCGATACCGCGAAAGAGCTGGTCGCTCGCGAGAGCGCGGTCCCGGTCTTGGTCGTGTTGAGAAAGCTGATGCTGCGAAGCTGCAAGGGCTTGGCGCGGCGCTCATCGATCATCGCGAGCTTGCGCGCTTCTTCGTCGCGCTTGCGCTGCTCCGCCTTTGCCGCCGCCGCAGCCGCCGCCTCGCTCGCCGCCGCCGCGTTCCTTGCGCTCACGTCCTGGTTAACGATGAAGCCTTCCTGCGCGAGCATCTTGTCGTCCGAGTAGAGCGCCACCTTGTACGTGCCGGCGGGCTTGTCGGTCATCGTCGGCATCAACGCCACGCCGCTGAAGTCGGCGGTCTTCTGCGCCGGCCCGACAAAAATATTCGTGTTGCTGGACGCGATCTGAAGTCCGTTGGGATCGTAAAAGCGCGCCTCGACCTTTTCGTCACGCCCTTCCAGTCCCGCGAGCAGGTTCTTGAAGGTTGCGGTCCACTTCAGGTAGCGCGCGTTGGTCAGATCGGTATCGTTGAACTTCGCCTGCGGCGGCGCCAGCGCAGTGCCCTCGCGCGTCGAGAGCGCCAGCGTCATCTGCGAGAATTCGAGCGGATGCTCGCGGGCCTTGGCCAGCAGCTCCTCATGCTTCCACGGCAGTCCGTCGAACAGCGGCTTGAGTCCGAGCCGCAGCTGTAGTTCCGGGCTTGAATATATGTACGTCCCGCCGAACGCCGCTCCCGCCAGCACCATCAGGAAAATCGCAAGACTGATCGAACGGCTCAGCCGGCTGCGCGGCTTGCGATAAACAACCGGCTCGTCCTCGAACTCGAGTTGCTCCTGGTACTGCGACAGCCCGCCGGTTCCGCCCGTCGAGCTCACACTCCCGCCCTCGTGCGCGAGGCCGCGCCCGTAGAGCATCATGTCGCGGAATTCCTGGACGCGCCCGGGCCGCCCGTTTACTTCGTATGCAAGCGCCGCGTCGACGGCGCCCGCCAGGTTGCTCGACACGGCCGGGCGCAGCTCGTGAATCGGCGGGAAACTGAAGGGCGGAAACTTTTCAGGATCGCGGCCGGTCAGCACGTAATGCAACGTCGCGCCCAGCGAGTAGATGTCGCTGCGCGGATCGACCAGGCCCTGGTACTGCTCCGGCGGTGCGAAGCCAAGCGTGCCGATCATCGTGCCCTTGCGCGCAGCCTTGAACAGCCGCGCGATTCCAAAGTCCACCAACACGACCCGCCCGTTCGGATTGAGCATCACGTTGGACGGCTTCATGTCGCGGTAGACTATCGGCGGCTCCAGCCCGTGCAGATACGCGAGCACGTCGCACAACTGGCGCGCGATATCGATCACCAGCCCCTCGGGCAGCGGCTCGCCGCGTGCGGCGAGTTCCTCCTCGAGGTTGCGTCCCTCGACGTACTCCATCACCAGGTAATGGCGGTTGGCGAGTTCGAAGCGGTCGGTGATCGCGGGAATCGCCTGATGCTTCAGTTGCGCGAGCGTGTCGGCCTCGCGCGCGAAATATTCGTTGGCCTCGATCCGCTGCGCCGGATCGATAAAGTGATCGACCATCTCTTTGATCGCGCACGGGCGATTGGCCAGGCGCTGGTCGCGCGCCAGATAGACCATCCCCATCCCGCCGCCGCCGAGCAGCCGCTCGATTGCGTAGCGGCCCTGCAGCACGGTGCCGGGCTCGAGCGGTCCGGTATTCGGCTGCGATGAATCTTTTGGCGAGGTGGACATCGTTAATCGCCGGCGCGTGGTTCGCGCCTAGCTTGCATAGACTACGATCATGGAAATGTTGTCGGTACCGCCGCCGGCGTTGGCCGCGACGATCAATTCGCGCGCCGCGTCGAAGGGATCGGGGTTACGCTCCAGAATGTCGTGGATCTGACGGTCATCGACGTGCGCCGTCAACCCGTCGCTGCAGAGCATCAGCTTGTCCCCGCGTTTGAGCTTGAGCGAGACCGCCTCCGCCCCCGCCGGTCCGCTCTGGCGCGCACCGAGCGAGCGCGTGATCACATTTTTGTGCTCGTGCGTGTGCGCTTCCTCGGCAGTTATCTGCCCGATTTCGACCAGCCGCTGCACCAGTGAGTGGTCCTTTGTGACCTGGCGAAGCGTCGCGCCTTCCATCAGATATCCGCGGCTGTCTCCGACCCAGGCCACGGCCGCATCCGGTGGCGCGACCAGCGCGCATACGCCCGTGGAACCCATTCCGCGAGACTCCGGATGGCTCGCCACGTATTCGATAATCCTGGAATTTGCTTCTTCGAGCGCGGCTGTCAGCAGTTCCGCGCCGTTGGTAACATCTCCACGCGCGCCCTCGAGCCGCGTTTCAATGTAACTCCGGATCGTTTGTACGGCAATTGCAGAAGCGACTTCGCCCGCCTCCGCGCCGCCCATCCCGTCGGCAACGACGTACAAATGGCTCTGCGCCGGATCGATCATCGACTCGCGCGTGTACTCGACCGCCAGCACCGAGTCTTCGTTATGCTCGCGCACGCGGCCTACGTCGGTCATCGCGGCCGCGCGCAGCCGGATCGCGCCGCCCAGCGCGATCAGCTCGGCCTTGAACTCGTCGATGGTCGGCCAGCGGTCGGCGGGGCTGAAAGCGATCGCACGGCGGATCGCATTCTCCAGCCGCGGTGTAACGACATGCGGCGGATAGAACTGAACCGGGCCCGCCTCTTCGCGCCAGCTCTCGCTCGGAATCCTTGCGCCCGTGAGGCACGTGTAGAGGATCGCGCCGGCGGAAAAAATATCCGCGCGCTTGTCCACCTTTTTGCCGCGATAAATCTCCGGCGCCGTGTAGCCGTCGTTGAAAATCGGCTCGCCCTGAAGCTCATTGTCGTTGCTGACGTAGTCCAGGCCCGTGAGCTTGAGCCGGCCGTCGGGGGCAACGGAAACCGATTCGGGGCAGATGTCGTTCAGCCGCAGCGCCCGGCGATGCGCAAACGAAATCGCCTGGCAGATCTGAACGGCTGCCGCGATCGCTTCCGTCTCGGTCATTTTCCCGGATCCGCGACGAAGTCCCTCGAGTTCCTCGTCGGCGTAAACCAGGTACACGCGCCCGTTTTCAGCGAATCCTCCGGTCGCGCGCTGAAAGGCGGGATGGTTGATCGTCTGTGACAGGGCGAGCACGCGCCCGAAGACTTCACCGAGATCTTCGCCGCCCGGCGCCGCCGCATCCTCGTGCGCCCCGTCGTCGGTCTCGGGATTGGCCTGAGTTTCGGCCACGACCGCTGCTTCCACCGCTTCGCTGGATTCATCCGGAGATGCGTTCTCCGCAACCTCGGCCATCACGGCAGGATTAGCTTCAGCCTCGACCGCCGACTGGACGCCTTCCCCCGATGCGTTCGCGCTCGCCGACCCGCCCACCTGCGAACTCGAGGCGTGCAGCTGCGGCGCCGCCGCGGTCCCGTTGGTCTGCGCAACCGCCGGCCTGAGTTCCGCGGTCTTGGCACTCGGGCTGTTGGGATCCTCGGGACGCGGCGCGGGCGGCGCGGGCGCCGCCGGATGCGGCGCTTCATCGACCATTTCTGCCAATTCTGCCGACGGTTGCGGGCCGAGGCGCTCACGCAATGCGATCGATTCCGTTTTGCCGTCTCGGATGCGGTTTGCGCGATAGTGATTTTCGATCGACGTCTGACCCGTCAGCGCAACTATCTCGATCCCGCCCTTCAAAGACGTTCCCGCCGTCAGCGGCGTCGGCCGCGTCGGCGACTGCGATGCGGATGCGGCCGCCTTGGACAGCCCCTGGCCGCATCGATTGCAGAACTTGGCGTCGTCCGATGCCTCTTGGCCGCATTCAGGACAGGTGATCATGAGCCTCTCCGAAACTGCAATATAGCACCACCAAGCACCACCTGGTCGCGATCTTTTAACTTGTAGAGCTGGTCACGCCCCAACTTGCCGCGCCCCGCGATGTAGGTGCCGTTAAGGCTGCCGAGATCGCGGATGAAGTAGTCTGCGCCGCGCAGGACTATCTCGGCATGGCGCCGCGAGACGCGATCCCTGCCGTGCGCGAGCTTCTTCAGATCGATGTCGAGCTTGTCGGCGGCGTCCTGCGACCGCCCAATCAAAGTGCGCATCCCGAAAATGCCGAATTCGATTTCATCGCCGCGCGAGACGAGCTTCGCCGGCGCGGCGGATACATCGGCGCCGTTGGCATTATGCTCTCCGAACAATCCGCCGGAACCCGGGCCGGTCGAAATTGGCGGCGAATAATTGCGCGACGAAGACGCGCGCGACCCGGTCCGCGATTTCGTGTCAGCCGGCTCCGATTCGCCCGTCGCGCCTGCCCGCGACGGGTACGACGACGCAACCGCAGGCGGGTTCAATTCCCTGGTCTTGGCCGTCGATGACGGGCTCGGCGCAGCACTCGGCGCAATCGCGGACCGTCGCGCCTTGAGCCGCCGCTCGATCAGGCTGCGCGCCTTGCCGGTGAGTTCGATCGCTTTTTTGATCTGTGGCGCGACGATCTTTGCCGCGGCGCCAGTGGCAATCCCGCCGCTCCTGATTTTTTCCGCGACCGGCTCGTTCAGCACGATCGTCGGCATCGTGGACGCCGGCGCACCGGAACGTGGTCCGGAAGATCGCCACGGGGTCGCGCGCGACGCCGGCGCATTCGAATTCGAATTGTTCAGCACGACGGTTGATAGCTGGGAACTCCGGCTCAGCGCGCCCGCGCCGGTGGCGACCGCCAGTCCCCCGCTCGCATCCAATCGCCCCGACCTGCTCTCGGGTGGCGGCTCGGGCAGCGCACGCCGCATCTCCTTTGCCGACGCGTGCCGCTTGGTCAGGCCCTGATCGAGCGCACGCATCACGGCGTCCGCGGTCCTGACCGAAACTTCCGGCGCGAGTGAACGCAGGGGAGGAAAGCTGAACGGCGGCTCGAGCTGCGGATCGCGGCCGGTCAACAGATGATGCATCGTGGCGGCCAGCGAGTAGAGGTCCGAGCGCGGCTCGACCTTGCCCATGTACTGCTCGGGCGGCGCGTAGCCTATCGAGCCGATTTGCGTGCCGCGTCCGCCGGGTGGCAGGAAGCGCGCGATTCCGAAATCGATCAGCATCGCGCGGCCGTCCTTGTCGATCATGATATTGCCCGGCTTCAGGTCGCGATAAATTATCGGCGGTTTCTGCGAGTGCAGAAACTCGAGCACGTCGAGCATCTGCCGCGCCCACCGCAGCACCTTGTCCTCGGCGACTTTGCCCTTGGGGCCCAGCTTGTCGAGCACGTGCTGCAAATCGCCGCCGGCGACAAATTCCATCACCAGGTAATGGCGCGAATTCTCGGCGAAGTGATCGATCAGCGTGGGAATCCCCGGATGCGACAGGCGCGCGAGCACGTTGGCCTCGCGCGTGAAGTCCTCGATCGCTTTTTTCTCCCGGATTCCGTCGCCGACGACCATCTCCTTGACCGCGACCGGCCGGTTCGCCAGGCGCGTGTCGTTGGACAGGTACACGCGTCCCATCCCGCCGACGCCGAGCACCTTCTTGACGCGATAACGACCGTCGAGAAGATGGCCCTCGGGGAGTGCCTCACCCGCATTCATGGCGATTGTCTATGACCCTCCTCAACTTCCGCGCACGCGGCGTACGTCCGGGCGCGACTGGAGGGATGGTGGTCAAGATATCGTTTCAACCACCAGCTTGAGGAACGTTTTCCCGATGATCACCTCGTCGCCAGACTTGATCTCGGCGGGACTGCCCGGTGCGAGACGCGGCTGACGATTGACGTAGGTGCCGTTGAGACTGCCGATGTCCTCGATCGTGATCTTGCCAGCGTCGATTCGAATCAACGCGTGCTTGCGCGAGATCTTGGCTTCGGGATCGTCGGCGTCGAGATCCACTTCCGGAAACGATCCCGTCTCGGGATCCCATCTGCCGACCAGGTTGTTGCCCTCTTCGAGCGGGAATTCCTGGCCCTTGCGTCCACCGCGAACGACAGACAGCTTCGCCTTGAACGGCGCGCCTGCGGCAGCCGCGGTTGGAGCTGACGGCGCGCTCTCGGGCGCGGCCTCCGGCTTGATCTCACCGGTGGGCGCTTCCGACTTGGGCGCTTCGGCAGTCGGCGTTTCACCGTCAGGCTTCGCATCAGCCGCCGCCGCAGGGATCTCCGCCGGAACACTGCTGACAGAAGTTGGTGCGATACCCGCGGAGTCGCCGCCAGCTTTAACTTCGCCGGCTGGTTTGGATTCTGCGGCAGGAGCCGGCGCGGCGGCGCCGACGGCGAGCTTCGCGCCGCATCCGTCGCAGTAATCGAGTCCGTCCATGTTTTCGTAGCCGCATTCGCCGCATTTGATCATAGTCTAAGCCCTCGCAGGTGAGTTCGAAGTATCGGTCCCGTGCCGTTCACCAAATTTCACTTTTCGATACACTAATCGGACTTCTGGAAATCCTTCAACGCTTCCGGATCGAGCATCTGGGTCTTGCGCACCACCGCCTGCGCTTGCAGGAGGGTGGTCTTGGCCGCCTTGGTCTGCAGCGTCTGGGTCTTCTTGATCTGATCGAGCAGGCCCGCGAGCGCCTGCGTCGCCTTGACGTTGCCCAACCGCTGCGTGCCTTGCAGCGCGTTGCCGAGCAGGCGAGTCGCGCGATCGACGTTGCCCGCCTTGAGTTCCTCTTCAGCCTTGGCCTGCAGCTTGGCAATCGAGACCTGGTCCACCAGGTTCATCACGCGGCCGTTGCGCTTGCTGGTCAGCGTGCGATCGAGCGTGTAATCGACGGTGAGATCGCAGGCGACGGTGGATTCGGCGCCGCCCGGCACTTCGTAATGGAACGTACTCTGCAAAATTCTGACCTGCCCCGGCTTGCGCGGCGGCAGCACCAGCGTCAGCAGCACGGAACCGGGCACGCCGGCCTGCAAGTCGCCTATCTCGTAGCCGATTTTGCGATCCTCGCCGACCAGCGGCGTGCCGAGCATGTAAATCTCCGGCGATGCGCGAAATGCCTCGCGCACCTGCACGCCCTGCGACAGCGTCACCTCGATTCGCCCGTTGCGCAGGCTCACCGAGCGCAGTCCCTGCAGCTCGTCTTCGAAAATATTGGGAATCTCGGCCGGGTCGCCGATGAAATGATATTTGCCGTTGGAGTCCTGCGACACGCGCTGCAGGAGTTTCTCGTTGAACTCGACACCCACGCCCATCGTCGAGAACGAAATCTGCTCGCGGTTTTTCTCGACCAGATCGATGCACGCGGTCTCTTCGTAGGTCTGGCCGTCGGTGAGCACCAGCACGCGATTGAGGCGATCGGGGCTGAGATTTTTCTTGACCTCGTCGATCGCCGCGCGCATCCCGAGCGCCATCTGCGTGCCGCCGCCGATTTCGAGCAGGTCGATATCGTCGATCGCGCGTTTGATTGCGCTCTTGTCCCGCGCCGCCTCGGGCGTGATTATCACCTTCGCCTTGTCGGCGAACGCGACTATCGAGACCTTGTCGTCGGCGCTCAGGTTGTCGGCCAGGAACTTGACTGCCTCGACGACGAATTCCAGCCGCCGCTCGTCGTACATCGAGCCCGAGCGATCTATTACCACGCCAAGGTTGAGCGGTACCCGCCCGCCGCCGCCCGCGCCGCGGGCGACAGCCTCGAGCAGCACGTAGAGAACGAAGTTTTCCGCGCTGGACAGAACATGTTCGCTGCTCGCCAGCGCCTCGAAGCTAAGCGGATCGGCCATTCGTCAATCTCCCGAAACTAATTGTAGATTCAAGCTGCGAGCCTTGGCAACCGACCTATTAGAATACGAACCGGCTGCGGATAAACCAACCCCCTCGGCAGCGATACCGTAATTGTTAGGACGTTGCCCGGTTAATCCCGATACAACGTTTGCCTATTGCGCCATCGAGAGAACTTAATTGTATGCGGAACCCACCCCGGGTTCCGCACCTCCTCGGGCAGGGGCTGCGGCCCCTGCACCCGCAGTGAGAAGACGCGAAAATCTGCGCAGCGCATCTTTTCGCGACTACACGATGGCACGGTGACCCCTGGCCGTGGCGACGGCAGCGCAGTATCAAGCCGTTGGCAGGGGCCGCGCGCGACAACGGAGCGTGGCCTTAATACCGGGTGCAGGGCTCAGCCCTGCCGCTGGATGCCCTCCTCGAAAAGGCGTAAGAGACTAGGCGCTATGTCTTTAAGAGCTAAATGCGCGATCGCCGGGCTCGGCCAGACCCGGATGGGTAAAAACTTCGATCATCCCGGACCGATCGGCTTCGCTGCCGAGGCCGTCAATCTCGCCCTCGACGACGCTGGCCTCCAACGCGCCGACCTCGACGGCCTGCTCGTCAACCCCGGAATCACCTGGTTGAACAATCCGATGGCTTCGTCGTCGCTCCAGCATGCGATGGGCCTGGGGGATTTGCGCCTGACCGCGACGATGAACCTCGGTGGCGGGACGGCGGCCGCGATGATCATGCACGCCGCGCAGGCCATCGACGCCGGCATGGCCGAAGTCGTCGCGTGCGTATTCGCCGACGCTCCCCTGCGTGCGCCCTCGCCCAACAAGGGCGGCGATGGCGGCGGCTCGGCCGCTTTCTACGGCTTCGCCCAGGGTCTCGACGCGCACTACGGCCTGTTCGGTGTCAACGCCCATTATGCCTTCGTCGCCCAGCGCCATATGTATCGCTACGGGACCAGCAACGATCATCTCGGCGCGGTCGCGGTATCCGAGCGCAAGTGGGCCAACCTGAATCCGGCCGCTCAGTTTCACGACACTCCCATGTCGATGGCCGATTATCATGCCTCGCGATGGGTGGTCGAGCCGTTCCATCTGTACGATTGCTGCCTGGTTTCCAACGGCGGTCTGGCGGTTATCGTAACCTCGGCCGAGCGCGCGAAGAATTTGAAGCGCCCGCCCGTCTATATATTAGGGATGGGGCAGGGTCATCCCGGCCACAATCCCCTCGATACACTGGTCTCCGGCGCGCCGATCGCCAAAGAAACCGCCTTCAAGATGGCGGGAATCAAGCTCACCGACGTCAATTTTTGCGAATTGTACGACTGCTACACTTTCACGGTGCTAGTCACGCTCGAGGATTACGGTTTTTGCAAAAAAGGCGAGGGCGGCCCGTTCGTTGCCAGCGGCGCCATCGGCCCCGGCGGCTCGCTCCCCGTCAATACCGGCGGCGGTCAGCTCAGCTCCTTCTATATGTGGGGGATGACCCCGGTCGGAGAGGCAATCGTGCAGATACGTGGTGATGGAGGGCGGCGGCAGGCGCCAAAACACGAGGTTGGACTCGTTTCCGGCAACGGCGGTATACTTGCCACTCATTCCACCCTCGTGCTGGGTTCGCAGCCGTAGCATTAGTCGCGAATCGCGCTATCGCTGCCTGTGCTGCGACGCAGCGTCTTTCAATCAGTCCAAACGCTAATTCGTCTAAACTATATATAAGCCAAACTGCAATGCCAGAATTCAGCAAACCCATCCCCGCTATCACCCCCGAGATGCGCGAGTTTTTCGACGGCGCGCGCGCCGGGCGCCTGATGGTCCAAAAATGCGACGGTTGCGGGAAGCTCCGGTTCCCAGCCGACGATCTTTGCTCGAAGTGCAACTCGACCGCCTCGCGATGGGTCCCGGTCAGCGGACGCGGTGAAATCTTCAGCTTCAATATCATGCATCAGGTCTATCACCCGGCTTTCGCCGGCCAGGTTCCCTACGCCGTCGTCGTCGTGGAGCTCGAGGAGGGATGCAAATTCGTGTCGAACCTGCTCGGCGTCAAGCCGCATGACATCAAGTGCGGGATGCAGGTCGAGGTGACGTTCGAAAAGCTCAGCGATGAAGTATCGATGCCTAAATTCCGGCTCCGCGCCGCGAAATAATCCGGCCCGGCTGAATTCATCAAGGAATCAATAAGTTGCCGCTCGATCAAAAATATTTCCAGCGTCTCATCGAGAGCTCGCCGGACATCATAATTGCCGTCGATAAAGACGGCACCGTGAACTATTACAACGACGGCGCGCGAACCAGTCTCGGCTACAGCTCGCAGGAGATCATCGGCCAGAACTGCACCCGCATCTATCCGTCGATCGAAGAAGCGCGCCGCGTGATGAAGGCGCTGCGCGAGTCGACCGAGACGGGCCGAATCGCCGGCTTCGAGACCGAGTTCCGCAACAAGGCCGGCGAACTCATCCCGGTCATGATCTCCGGCGCGCTCATCTACGACGCGAAGGGCCGCGAAGTCGGAACGATCGGCTTCGCCCGCGACATTCGGCGCATGCGCCGCGCGCAGCAACTCGCGACCGCCGGCGAAATCGCGGTCAGCCTCGCCCACGAGATCAACAATCCGCTCGAATCGATCACCAACAATATCGAACTGCTCTCGCAATGCCTCGAGACGCGGCTCAGCGAGAGCGAAAAAGTTGTCGAGAACGAACGCCTCAACTCGATTCGAAATTCCATCGAACGCGTGCAGGCCATCGTGCACCGCCTCGACGAGATGACCCGCAAGGGCGAGTACGAGACGCGCGACTACCTGGCCGGCAAGCGGATGGCCGATCTGGCGCCGCGCGAAGATGGCAAGGGGCAGACGCGCCCCGATGACGCGCCGCATCTGACTGAACAATCTCCCCTGGCCGGGATGTCGATCCTGGTGCTCGACGACGATAGCGCCGTCGTCAATTCGCTCGCCGACCTGCTGCGCGCCGAAAAATGTATCGTGCATTGCGCCACGCGGCCGTCGGCCGCCTTGGGAATCCTGCGCAACGTCAAGCTCGACGCGGTTATCTCCGACGTCGTGATGCCCGAGATGGACGGCTACGATTTCTATCTCAAGGTCAAGGAAGAGATGCCGCAGTTGCCGGTAATCCTCATGACCGCCTACTACTACGACAAGGATCACATCCTGAAGCGCTCGCGGCTGCGCGGTCTCGAGGGCGCGCTGTTCAAGAAGCCGGTCAATCCCGGCATGTTGCGCGCGATGCTCACGCAGTTGCGGCAGAAGGCGGCTCAGGAGAAAGCGCAAGCGAAAGCCGCATCGATCGCTGCCAAAGCCGCCGCCGCATCCGCGCCCGCGGCCACCCCCAAGCCCATCCCCCAATCCTGATCAAGTCAGGATGTTGCGTTGCGCGCGACTTCTCCCCCCTTTGGGGGAGACCAGTGAAAAACCCGCCTCGCCCGTTTTGTTGCGTGAGGTGTCACAGACACACGGCCGCGCCCCTGGCGCGGGTGAGGGTTCTGTTGATTCGAGCCCGCGTCACTGCGCCAGCGCGATCCCGAACGGACCACTGCTGGCATTATGCGGATTCTCGGTCGATACCGTCGGACCCAGGCATAGCGAGCTCGCGCACGAGCCATTGATAGTTGACCGCGAGACGGTGCCGTCGAAATTGTCCGCGGTGTAAACGAACACTTTCTGCGGATCTACCACCAACCCCGCGGGCCCGTTGTAGGGTGATGCGACGGTCGGCGGCGTGACCACGGTCGTTCCGCTCGCTTGGAACGACGACACCGAGCCGGCCAACCCGCCCGACTTCCCCTGGTTGGCCGTGAACAGGTACTCGACGCCGGCGTTTACCGCCATTGCGACTCCGATCGGCACGTCGTTAACGTTGCTGTTCTGGAACGTGAACGCGGGTGTAAGGCAACCAGCCTGTCCGCACGTCGCGCCGGTGAGATCGATCGAAAACGACGAGACCTCGCCGAGCACCTGATCGGCGATGAACAGCGAATCGCCCGCCGAATCGATCGCGATCGCGGCCGGCGTATTCGCGTTCACGTCCGTACTATGAGCCGCCGTAAAGTTCTTCGTGAGCGCCCCGGTGCTGGTGTCATACGACATCGGCCAGATAAGCCCGGTGGAGGTGTCCGACACGTATAGAACCGCCAGCGTTGGATGCAGCGTGATACCGAATGGAGTGTTGAATCCTGAGATCGAGCCGGCCGACGTGATCCGTCCCGTGGTGGTGTCAACCGTGTAGCTCGTAACCGTCCCTGCCGCGCCCGTCACCCACAGCAATGTCCCCGCGGAATTGATCGCAAGTTCGTCGGGTTCGGTTCCACTGCCGTTGCTCACGTACGCCGGCGACAGCGCCGTCAGCGTGCCGTTGGTCGAATTGATCGAGTACTCGTAGATTCTGTCGTCGTTGATATTCGCGACGTACAGATGGCTGCCGCCGGGCGACGCGACCACCCCGCGCGGCCCTTTTTTCGCGCCCGCACTTACCTGCCCGGTATGCGTGAGCGCGCCGGTCGAAATTTTGCGCGTGAACGACGACACCATGCCGTCGTTGTAGTTGGTCACGAACGCGAGCGCGCCAGTAGCCGTCGTCGGAGTGGCAGTCGGTGTAACGGAATTGCTGACCGGTGACAGCAGTCCAGAGCTTCCGCACGACAGCGTAAAAAGCGTCGCCGCGATAATCACAACCGCGGGAATCAGCCGGACGATGTTCTTAAGCGCAGTTCGCCCGGAGAACGCTAGTCGGATGCCTTGCTCTGTCGCCATTCGAACTCCTCTCCGGCGGTCCGGTCCAAAATACACGAGTACTGTGTTGAATAGCACAAATTATACGCTGGCTCGAATCGAAAGGTTTCGGGATCGCGCTCAATTCGGCGGAAATCTACGACCCGGCCACCGACGCCTTCAGCCCGATCGCATCCGTTCCGGGATGCTCGACGCCGGGAACGATATGCGCCGGCGCGCTTCCTTCGACTTGCCCCGCAGCTCCAACTGTTATTACGTCGGCAACTGAAGGCGGAACAACTGTGACAATCACCGCCACGGCGAATCCGCCTGGCCTGATCGTTGGTGACAACGTTTCAGTCAGCAGCGTAAGCATTGCGTCAGTCATAGGCGCTGCGGGATACAACGGAACCTTCACTGTGACCGGTCCGGGTGCCACAGGCACCGTTGTTACCGGCACCACGTTTACCTACACGGCCGCCGTCTCAGGATTGGGGGCAGGCTCAGGTGGAACGGCATCAGCCGACACGACGCAGTGCGGCATGGTGGACCAAGGCGCAGCACTGATCCCGAATGACAAAGGCAGGGTGCTGATGGCAGGCGGAGACTTGGTGGCGTTCCTTGGCGAGTCGTCGCCCCTGTCGTTCATCTTCGACCCGACTCAAACTCTAACTCCGGGGCAGTACTGGACGGAGACCGGGCTGCTGGGTACCCCGCGCGAACTGTTCGCGCTGAATGCGATGGATCCGACCGTGGTCACCGGCTCGCTGTCCGGCGAGGTGGTGGCGTTCGGCGGCGTCGAGGCTAATAGCTCCGTCTGCCACAACGGACAGATCGTCGTGACCACGCTCAATACGGCGGAAGTGTTCGACCCGAGCACTGGGACCTGGAGCCCGGCGGCCAACACCATGGGAGCGAAGCGCGCGGGATACGCGACCCAGTTCGACAACGTCACCGACACTCTGGCGGGCTACGTGATCCTGGCCGGCGGCGTGGACGTAGAAGCAGGCACGTTGTCTTCGACCTGCGTGAACACGACCGCAAGCCTTAAGCAGGCGGCGACGGCTGAGACTGACCTGTACGATCCTATGGCGGGAACGGGCGGCACCTTCACCGCGACCGGCTCGCTCACTCAGGCGCGTGAAGGGCAGGTCCAGGCCGAGCTCGGAGGAACGGGCCCCAACCCGTTTGACATAATCGCGATTGGCGGCGCCTGCACCAAACCCACCCCGAACCTGTCCTCATGGGTGATTGGAACCTCTGCGGCCGCGGGGATCCTCGCATGCAACAGCGCCAACGCGGGTACGACCGGCTATTACTCGGAGCTGTACAGCCAGTCGAGCAAGACCTGGACAAAGGGCCCGCTCCTCCTGGGCACGGCCACTCCGACCAACGCCGCGGCGTCGGCGGTGCTGCCGTAGCTGGGGCAGATCCAAACAGACTGACGTAACCGGCAACGCCGGCCCCCAACAGGGGGCCGGCGTTGCCGTGGGAAGCGGCTTCTCTTTTTCGTCGCGCTCCCCGAGCGACAGATACGAAGATTCATCCTCATCCCCGACCGCGCCTCCCCTTCCTCATTCAGGTGCAGGGGCTGGCCCCTGCCCTTGACAGCGCGCCACCTTCGGGCGGAGACCCACGGTAGTGGCTTCGCGGATTACCTTGCAGCACAGCGTCTCGATCCGCCGCGCGACGGCCGCCGATGCGGCTAAAATCGCGACGGTGTATGGACGCCATGAATGACCGCAATTTCCGCCAAGGAGCTGGTACGATGGCCAAGATCGATCTCAACAAGGTTCCCCGCTTCTCCGAACTCCCGATCAAACCCGACA